>JBMOME010000041.1:0-21713 GCA_049323095.1 Thermodesulfobacteriota bacterium | reverse complement strand
TCCCGCACTGCTGCGTCCGGGGAGATTCGACAGGCAAATTCTGGTGGATCGACCCGATCTGGCAGGGAGGCTCGCCATCCTCAAAGTCCATTCCAGGAATGTGATCCTGGCCAAAGACGTGGACCTGGAAACACTCGCGCGGCGCACCCCCGGCTTTACCGGCGCGGAATTAGCTAACGTGATCAACGAGGCCGCGTTGCTCGCTGCCAGAGCGGAGAAGAACGAGGTCGGTAACAAAGAACTCGAACAGGCCCTGGATCGTATTGTGGCCGGTCTTGAGAAAAAGAACCGGGTTCTCAACGAAAAGGAAAAGAAGACTGTCGCGTACCATGAAACCGGCCACGCACTGGTAGCCGCATATAGACCCACAGCAGAGACGGTGCACAAGATCACTATTGTCCCTCGAGGCATTGGGGCTCTGGGATTTACGCTCCAGCTCCCCACCGAAGACAGGTATCTCATGTTCCGACAGGAACTGTTGGAAAAGGTCGATGTGCTCCTTGGGGGACAGGCTGCGGAGAAGCTCGTCTTCGGCGACGTATCCACCGGAGCTCAGAATGATCTCCAGAAAGCCACGGAGATCGTGCGCAGCATGGTGACTCTGTACGGCATGGACGAGAGGCTGGGACACGTGGCGTACCAGGCGCCGCACCAGCCGTACCTTCAAGGTCCGCCGTACATGCCTCAGCGTGAGATCAGCGAAGAAACAGCGCGCATAATCGACGAACAAGTGCATGATATCATGGAAGAGCGCATGGAAGGCGTGCTGCTGACCTTGAAGATGCATGAAAATCTGCTCCAGCGCGTCGCAGAACGGCTTATAGAGAAGGAAACTATCGAAAGAGACGAATTCCTGGAGCTCATCGGTCGTAAGCAACCTGAACAGGCAGCGATTTAGCAGTCGTTGCCACGGGTAGAATTCTTGAAAGCGTAGCGGCGGGTGGGCCTCAAATCCCTTGCATTCGCTTTCTCACGCGCCAACAGGCGCACACATTCTGCAAACGAGGCAGTCTTTCCGCGATCTCCCCCCTTTTCGCACTTGCTGCATGAGCGCGGGATGCGACGCCACCACCTCGTCAAATTGATAAATGTTCACCTGGAAAACGATCCTCGCTCATGGCATAATCGCTGGCATGACGGCACAGGAGGCGAAAGAACAGTAGGGAAATGCCAACGTGCCGGTCGCTAGCATTTCTGGTGAGGCCTAAGAGGTACACTACGGCATTGCCGTTGAACCAAGATCCGAGGGAATCTGGGAGCGTTGCATGCCGGGCCAGCGAAGTTAATGGCTCGACTGTCCGATCGCAGCGATCACGCATGATGAAACGTCGAGTAGAAAACAAGATCGACATTCAGCGGCTTGCTCACGCCGATGAGCAGATATACGCATCGAGGAGGCGTTGCGAGCTTGCTTCCGGGCGCAGACGATTTCGGCTAGTCGACGTTTTCGCCGGTGCCGGGGGCATGACTCTTGGATTCTCACGCAGTTTCGGGCACGCGTTTGATCCGGTGTGGGCGAACGATTACAACGATTACTGCGTCAAGACCTACAATTTCAACTTCGGAGATCATTGCCTTTCAGGCGACATTGCGGACATCTTGCGTGACCAGGCAACCGAGGTCCCAGCGGCCGACGTGGTGATCGGCGGCCCACCGTGCCAGGGCTTCAGTCTTCTGAATAAGGGCCGTGAGGGCGACCCTCGGAAGCAGCTTTGGCGGCCGTACTTTGAGATCGTAGAGCGGTCTGGGGCAAAGGTTTTTGTGATGGAAAACGTCCCACAGCTCCTCGGAACGTTCGAGCATGGCCAGATTGTGAGTACAGCCCAAGCGATGGGGTTCAAGGTGGTCAGTGACGTATTGTGTGCAGCCGATTACGGTGTGCCTCAAACTCGACGCCGGGCGTTTATTATCGGCTGTAATTTCCTTGACCCCGCACTTGTTTTTCCTCCGCGCAAGACAAACTTCGACCCAACCAAAGGCGTGCAGGCATCTTTTTTGCCGAGCAGTGGCAACGGATACCTACCCTCGGCCGTAAAGTGGCTCACGGTCCGTGACGCGATCGCGGACCTGCCAGCTCCCGAGGGGACCGAGATACGGCTAGAGCCCCCGCCTCTGGATCTGCATTTTGGGCGCTCTCCGACTCAAATGAGCATGTTCAGGTACATGGCCATTCCCGAAGAGGGCATGAATCGCTTTGATCTTCAAAAACGCGCGCCTGAACTGACTCCGGGATGCTGGATTCGCAAGAAGAGCGGAGGGACGGATCTCTTCGGGCGCTTGTGGTGGGATCGCCCTGCTTTCACCATCCGTACTGAATTCTTCAAGCCAGAGAAGGGGCGTTATCTACATCCAAACCAGCACCGGCCTCTCACGCACCGCGAAGCCGCGCGCTTACAGTCGTTCCCCGACGACTTCATCTTCAAGGGTTCCAAGGTTGAAATCGCAAGGCAGATTGGAAACGCTGTACCGCCTCGCCTAGCAGCCCGTGTGGCCGACACGGTATACCTTCTCCTAACCGTATATGGCCTCTGAAATGGCAGACGTATTCTCCAAGGAGAAGCGAAGCTGGATCATGAGTCGTGTCAAAGGGCGCGACACAAAGCCTGAGCTCATGGTTCGGTCATTTGTCCATCGCATGGGATATCGATTCAGCCTGCACCGCCGTGACCTGCCGGGCAACCCGGACATCGTGTTGCCGCGGCTCGGAAAAGTGATTTTCGTGCACGGCTGTTTCTGGCACGGACACAAGCGCTGCGGGAGGTCAAAGCGGCCGACCACGAACAGAAGCTTTTGGGATACCAAGCTGGATAGCAATATCAAGAGAGACAAACGTTTCCGGAGAGAGCTTAGTCGCATGGGCTGGAGCGTGCTCGTGGTATGGCAGTGCGAGACCCGTGATCCGGATGCGTTGTTGCGGAAGTTGGAGAAATTTCTAAGTGACGCGTGATTCTGCAAGGCGCAAACCGCCTGACTCTGAAACTGTTCGCCGACAGGTCGAGTCCCTGATTAGGAACTTCGAGGCTGAGCTTCGCTCTGGAGAATTGCGGAAGAAAGTCCTTGCGTTGGTTCCCGTATTCCGGGCACTACGGAATTTGGGGAAGTCTCTTATTCCTACGGAATATTTTTCCGCAGGGAGGGACCGTATCATATGCTATTTCCGCAGGTACCCCGCTACTGTCATCAGTGGGGATGAGTTGCTTGTGGTTTCCGGGATTCAAGACTATCCACGTCGCTTACGCGAGCTGCGCGTTCAGTTCGGATGGCCGATCGCCAGCGGCGTGACCATTAACGAAATGCTTGAAGACGATCCTGACTCGGTCCCGGACGAATTAAGGGGCATGAGGCCTAGCCACTACGTCCTACTTCGCGACGAGCAGGATCGTGACGCGGCGCACCGATGGCATGTGGCTAACGCGATCCGGAAAAAGAAGGGTTCCGTTCGCGACAAGGTGTTAGAATTTCTTCAAGAAAACGTCGGGCAAGCAGTCACGAATGAGGAATTACGCTACGTCGCCGGAAACAAGACCGAGTGGGCCCGGCGCGTCCGCGAGTTACGCACCGAGCACGGTTGGCCGATCGCGACCAAGACTACCGGACAACCAGGACTAGGAGTTGGCTCCTACGTACTTCAAGCTGACCGACAGAGCCCCGAGCACGATAGGCGCATTCCCGACTTTCTGCGCCGGGAGGTGCTCCGTCGGGATGGGTACAAATGCCAGATGTGTAACTGGTCGCACGTTGAATGGAACCCATCCGACCCACGACATCTGGAGCTGCATCACATCGAGCATCACGCGAAGGGCGGCGCAAACGTGGCCAAGAACCTGAAAACGCTCTGCACGGTATGTCATGACAAGCTGCACGGCGAAGAGAAATGATGCTGCGGGAAAGACTCCCCACGTCGCGGGCTTGCCGCTGCATAAAGTTACCCTAAGGTCCCGGCGAATATTCAAGAGCGAGTCTGGCCCCAAAATTGCGACACGATGAGCGCAGCGAGTCGGGCCTGGGGACGATCACGGCCGCGGATGTAGTGCCGGAGGATGCGTCCGTCCTCCCTTCCTGTGGGCGCAGTCTGACGCTAGAAGCAAATCTCTAGCTCTCCGAACGTGACCATGAATTACACTGTCGAAGGCGTAATCCTTGCCGCGGGACTCTCCACGAGGATGGGGAAGCCCAAGCTCCTCTTGGAAGTGCACGGCCACACGGTGCTCTGGTGGGTCGTTCGCGCCGCACTGGTATCGGAACTCGCACGGGTCATCCTCGTGGTGGGGCCTGACTCCAAGAGCGTTTCAGCCTCCTTGGGAGACCTCAAAACCGCATCCCGTTTGCAGGTAACCCCCAATCCGCAGCCTGAACGAGGCATGTCTTCTTCATTAACCGCGGGTCTTGCGCATGTGGACACAGGCTCAGCGGGAGCGCTGATCATGCTGGGAGATCAACCTGGCATTACCAGTGCTGTGATCGATGATCTTGTAGCGGCTTTTCGCAGAGATCCGGAGAGCATCGTGGTACCCACGGTGCGAGGTCGAAGAACTACGCCCGTGCTGTTCCCGCGGTCTCTTTTCCCGGATCTCATGGGCATCCGGGGAGACGTGGGCGGCCGCGACGTATTGAACAGCCACCCGGACAGGGTTGTCTTAGTTGAAACAGGGCCTTATTATGATGATACGGACATGGACACACCCGCGGATCTTGATAAGCTCCAAGCCGTATTACAGAGCAGGACGGGCGAATAGGATTGTGAGCGTAGTCCCGGGTTTTTCGGGGCGACCGTCGACGTTGCCCAGACGAATGGTCCAAGTCCCGAGATAAGGCGTTTTCAAGCGCTGGAAGCGCTTGCAAAAGATAGAAGTTTTTGGTGGAGGGGTCCGGGGAGGCCCCTTTTTTCAAAAAGGGGCCTCCCTGGAAACTCTTCCAAAATCTCCTGCTTCTTGAAATCGGTTCTTGTGATGCGTGTGAGACTTGCCAAAACAGCGGGCTTTTGCATGGGCGTGCGCCGAGCGGTGGATATTGCCCTTGACTTGCGGAGAAAGCGGCCTCCGCTCCCTATCGTGACTTACGGCCCGCTCATTCATAACCCTCAGACCTTGGAATTATTGCGGTCACGGGGAATCGAGCAGGCACGGTCGCTGGACGAAATCACCGGCGGGACCGTGATCATAAGGGCCCACGGGATCTCGCCCCAGGAAAAGATGGCCTTAGAAGGCAAAGGGGTCACCGTCATCGATGCCACCTGTCCTCGGGTGTCCAGGGTTCAGGCGGTCATACGGAAACACGCGAAACAGGGCCACTTCTGCGTGATCGTGGGAGATGAGGACCACCCGGAAGTGAGAGGGCTCTTGGGCTACGCGTCCGCGGGCGGGCTCGTGATCGCGTCGCCGGAACAACAGGACCTTATCGATTCCCTGGACCCCACGCGGGAAGTATGTGTGGTTGCACAGACCACTCAAGAAGCAGAAACCTTCGCCGGCGTGGTAGATCGGCTCAAGAAGCGGGGCCTACAGCTCCACGTATACGACACAATCTGCGATTCCACCCGTAAACGCCAGGCGGAAATCCGGAGCATGGCGAGCCAGTCGGACCTCATTGTGGTGGTGGGCGGACGAGGGTCCGCGAACACCCGGAGACTCGTGAAAGTCGCGGAACAGGCAGGCGTGAGAGCCGTGCATGTGGAGACCGCGGACGAGTTGCCCCCGTCCGTCTTCAGCGACGCAGGTATTGTAGGGGTCACTGCCGGAGCCAGTACCCCGAACTGGCAGATTCAAGGAGTGATATCGAGGCTCAAAGAAGTCGCGATGAGCCGCGCGGCCACGCCTTTGAGAAAATTGCGCAAAGCGTTCGACGTTTCGGTCATGACCTACGTGTGGGCCGGGGCCGGGGGCGGCGGACTCACAGCCGCGTGTCTCACCCTGCAAGGTCGCGAGGTAACCTGGCTGCCGCTGGCCATGACCGCGCTGTTCGTCTTTTCCATGCACCTGCTGAATCGGGTGATGGAGCGCACGGGCGCGGTGCGCTTCAATACTCCTGAAATCGCCGCGTTTTATGCTCGGCACAAAGTCTTGCTCAGTGCTCTCGGAGTTATTTCCTCCTCGATCGCTGTGTTGCTGGGCGCGCTGGCGGGGACGTACACTCTGATCCTGCTCAGCACCATGATTGTGGGAGCGCTGCTCTATTCCATGCCGCTAGGCGCGCAATTAGGGTCCGCTCCCAGGACTCGATTGAGCCTAAAAGAGATCCCTGGAGCCAAGACTCCCTTGGTCGCGCTTGGCTGGGCTATGGCCGCGTCGGTCCTGCCTGTGATCGATTCGTGGGGGGAGCTGCGCGTTCCTGCACTGGTAACCGCATTTGTCTTCGCGGCGGGCATGATTTTCTGGCGAACAGCGCTCTCGGACCTTATGGATCTTCAGGGAGATCGAATTGTGGGCCGCGAAACTATCCCGATTCTGATCGGGGTGAAGAAGACTGAAAGATTGCTAAAGAGACTCTTGATTGTGCTTACCCTCTTCCCCTTAGCGACCACCATCGTGGGATGGACCAGCGGTGTGGGGTACTTGCTTGCGCTGAATTCGCTGGTATTCGGGGCGATTTTTGTGGTCTATCGAAGAGGCCAATTGGTGGATCGCCTGGTATTTGAAGGATTGGTAGACGGAAACCTGGTCATTGCAGGAGTAGTCAGTATAATATATGGTTGGGTGTTGGGGGTCCCGGGAAAATTGACTTGACAGCCCGATATGCCTCTGTTAAAAAAAGTACTTTTATAGAGGAGGCTCTGGCTGGCGTAGCTCAACTGGCAGAGCAGCTGATTTGTAATCAGCAGGTTGCGGGTTCGACTCCCATCGCCAGCTCCAGATAGGAGGGGTTCCCGAGTGGCCAAAGGGGGCAGACTGTAAATCTGTTGGCTCAGCCTTCGGAGGTTCGAATCCTCCCCCCTCCACCATGTGAGCATCGACGACGTGTGGAGTGGGGGGCGCGTCGGGCGGGAATAGCTCAGGTGGTAGAGCGTCAGCCTTCCAAGCTGAATGTCGCGGGTTCGAATCCCGTTTCCCGCTCCAGACCACCAGATCTCGAAAATCCCCGCCGGGAAACGGCACAGCATTACTTCGGGAGAGCCCAGCCGAAAGTAGATTTTCGACCGCCCACGTAGCTCAGTAGGTAGAGCACTTCCTTGGTAAGGAAGAGGTTCACCGGTTCGACCCCGGTCGTGGGCTCCATATATAACACCCCCGCGGCCCGGTTTCATTTTGTCGGGGGTTGATCCTTCGATGAGTCGGGACGCGGATGACCTAATTCTTATCCCGTGCCGGTGATTTTTCCGTAAGGAGGACACGATGGCCAAGGCGAAGTTTGAGCGGACCAAGCCTCACGTGAACGTAGGTACCATAGGGCACATCGATCATGGGAAGACGACGCTGACCGCGGCGATCACGCTGATTTTATCGAAGAGCGGTTTGGCGAATTACGTGCCCTTTGAGGAGATTGACAAGGCTCCCGAGGAGAAAGAGCGAGGCATAACCATAGCCACGGCTCACGTGGAGTACGAGACGGCCAATCGTCACTACGCGCATGTGGACTGCCCGGGCCATGCCGACTACATCAAGAACATGATCACCGGCGCAGCGCAGATGGATGGCGCTATTCTGGTGGTGGGCGCAAATGACGGTCCTATGCCTCAGACCCGTGAGCATATCCTCCTGGCTCGTCAGGTGGGTGTTCCGTACATCGTGGTCTTCTTGAACAAGGTGGATATGGTGGATGATCCGGAGCTGATCGAATTGGTTGAGTTGGAGCTCCGCGAATTGCTCAGTTCGTACGAATTTCCCGGAGACGACATCCCCATAATAAGGGGAAGCGCTCTCAAGGCCCTTGAGGCAGGCGATCCGAAGCATCCCGATGCCAAGTGCGTACTTGATTTGATGGAAGCAGTGGACGCTTATGTTCCGGTTCCGGTTCGTGACATAGACAAGCCGTTCCTGATGCCGATTGAAGACGTGTTCAGCATCTCCGGTCGAGGTACCGTGGTGACCGGCCGTGTGGAGCGCGGGGTTATTAAGGTGAACGAAGAGGTGGAAATCGTGGGTCTCCGCCCCACCATCAAGACGGTATGTACCGGCGTGGAGATGTTCCGCAAGGTGCTCGACCGTGGAGAAGCCGGTGACAATATCGGCGTACTCCTCCGCGGCATTAAGCGGGACGAGGTGGAGCGCGGTCAGGTAGTTGCAGCTCCGGGTTCGATCACACCGCATACGAAGTTCAAGGCAGAGACGTACATCCTGAACAAGGAAGAAGGTGGCCGACACACGCCGTTTTTCAATGGGTATCGTCCCCAGTTCTACTTCCGTACCACGGACGTGACCGGAGTGGTGAAGCTTCCCGAAGGGGTTGAGATGGTGATGCCCGGAGACAATGTGACCGTAGAGGCTGAGCTGATCACCCCCATCGCGATGGAGAAGGAGCTGCGTTTCGCAATCCGTGAAGGCGGCCGCACCGTCGGCGCAGGCGTCGTCTCGGATATTATCGAGTGAGCGTCCCAGGTTACCGGGATTGCGCGGGCTTGGAGTTCACTCTTGCGATAGGACTGGAGCGTTAGGGAGGCAGATAAATGAGAGATATTATCACCCTTGCTTGCAACGTCTGTAAGCAACGGAATTATACGACGACCAAGAATAAGAAGAATACTCCCGATAAGCTGCAGTTCAAGAAGTATTGCAGGTTTTGTCGTGAACACACGATTCACAGGGAGACCAAGTGACGAGCTTTCAGGCGGACGAGGTGTAGGCCAGTAGCTCAACGGCTAGAGCACCGGTCTCCAAAACCGGGGGTTGGGGGTTCGAATCCCTCCTGGCCTGCCATTCCTTTTGGGGGAATGGGTTCGTCCCCGCAGCTCGTTTGAAGAGAGATCGATGGAGCGAGTAAAAGCTTTCCTAAAGAGTACCATGGAGTTCTTCCGTGAAGTGAAGGCAGAGCTTCAGAAGGTAACCTTCCCCACCCGCCAGGAAACCCTAGGTTCGACGGTGGTTGTGTTGGTTCTCACGGTGATCATGGCGCTCTACCTTGGATTCAGCGATTGGGCCCTCGCACGCGTCGTGAAAATGCTCTTGCAAATGGGGTAGGATTCTTGTAACGGGAGTCACGCAAAGGAGGGCATCCATTGGCTTTGCGCTGGTATGTAGTACATACCTATTCAGGATATGAGAACAAGGTAAGGCTCGCTCTGGAAGAAAAGGTTAAGGCTCTGAGTTTACAGGATAAAATTACGGACGTTCTCATTCCATCCGAATCAGTGGTCGAGCTGGTCAAAGGCGAGCGGAAGACATCCAACCGCAAGTTCTTTCCCGGGTATGTGCTGGTACGGATGGAGCTCGACGACCAAACCTGGCACCTGGTGCGGAGCACTCCCAAGGTCACCGGCTTTATCGGTTCCCGAACGGAACCCGCGGTGATTCCTGATGAAGACGTGGAGAAGATCAGGAAGCAGATGGCCGAAGGGCAGGAGAAGCCCAAGCCCAAGTATTCGTTTGAGAAGGGGGACTCAGTGCGGGTCGTGGATGGCCCGTTCATCAACTTCAACGGCACGGTCGAAGAGGTCAGGCCCGACAAAGGCAAGTTACGGGTCTTGGTGAGCATCTTCGGCAGGCCTACTCCCGTGGAGCTCGATTTTATCCAGGTTACTAAGAATTAACCGAAAGCAGAGCATGGAATCGGAGCTGTAGTGCTCGAATCCTTTCGGGGATTTGTGCAAGGACGGCCGATTTGTTTTTCAGAGGAAGGATGTAATGGCAAAGAAAATAACAGCTTACGTGAAGCTCCAGATTCCTGGCGGTGAAGCTAAGCCGTCCCCGCCGGTCGGACCGGCTTTGGGCCAGCACGGCGTGAACATCATGGAGTTCTGCAAGGCATTCAACGCCCAAACCCAGAACCAGCCCGGAGTTATCATTCCGGTCCTCATAACGATCTATCAGGATCGTTCTTTTACTTTCGAGCTCAAGACCCCGCCCGCATCCTATCTCTTGAAGAAAGCGGCTGGGATCGAAAAAGCCTCAAAGGAACCGAACCGAGACAAGGTAGCCAAGCTTACTCGACAACAGATCGAAGAGATTGCCAAGCTGAAAATGCAGGATCTCAATGCAAAGGACCTGGAAGGCGCGGTCAAGACGATCATGGGATCTGCCCGGAGCATGGGCATAGACGTTGTCTGAGAATAGAGGATCATAATGCCTGCCAAGAGCAAGAAAAAGGTTGAGGCCAGACAGAAGGTTGACCGGACCAAGAAGTACTCCCTGGAAGAAGGCGTGCAGACCACGCTCGACGGGGCGTACGCGAAGTTCGATGAGTCGGTGGATCTGGCGGTCAAATTGGGCGTGGACCCGCGGCACGCGGACCAGATGGTGCGAGGGACCTGTGTCCTTCCGCACGGCACCGGTAAGTCCGTGAGGGTGATTGCGTTCGCAAAGGGGGAGAAGGAGAAGGAAGCACGCGACGCCGGAGCCGACGAAGTGGGCGGGGACGACCTGGCCAAGAAGATCCAGGAAGGCTGGCTCGAATTTGACAAAGCAGTGGCCACCCCCGACATGATGGCTGTCGTCGGCAAGCTGGGCAAGATTTTGGGCCCAAGGGGCATGATGCCGAACCCCAAAGTGGGAACGGTTACCTTTGATATAGGCAAGGCAGTGGAGGAGCTCAAGGGGGGCAAGGTGGAATTCAGGGTCGAGAAGGCGGGAATCGTCCACGTTCCCGTTGGCAAAGTGTCATTCGGCCCTGAAAAGCTGGTGGAAAACATTAAGGCAGTGGTGGACAGTATCGTTCGCTTGAAACCATCGGCGTCCAAGGGGGTCTATCTAAGAGGTATCGCGATTTCGACCACCATGGGTCCCGGTCTGAAGTTGGATCCTCAGCAGGTGGCGGCACAAGCGAAATAGCGCCGCTATTCCTGTCTTTGAACGTTTTTGGAAGAGTAAAAAGGAAGGTAACTCCATCAACCTGACTCAAAAACACTAATCAACGAGGCCGAGTCGGAGACAGCAGGCGTGCTCGCCGTCGAGCACTCAATCGAGGCCAGCCGAGACACGGCAGGAAAGAGGTGAAGAACACAACTTTTTCTCCTCCGTCCTCGATTCGTGACGCTTCCTCCGACGAAAGGGGGCAAACGAGTCTTGAACAGACAACAGAAAGAGAAAGAAGTAGCCTGGCTACGGGAACGTTTTCAGTCCGCACGGGTACTCATCCTGACGAACTTTGTGGGCCTGACGGTTTCCGAGATGAACCAACTCAGGTCCCTGCTCAGGAAAGAGGGCGCGTCCTTCAAGGTATTGAAGAACACGCTGGCACGTTTAGCTTACCCGGATACCGACGTGGCGCTTCTGTCGGAAGACCTGGTAGGCCCCAGGGCCGCTGCGTGGACCGATACCGATGAAAAGGCCGTGGCAATGGCGAAAGTCCTGGTGGACTTCGTCAAGACCCATCCCAACCTGGAACTGATCCAGGGGGTGGTCCAGGGCCAGAAACTGGCGCCCGCCGATGTGGAGACGCTCTCAAAGCTTCCAAGCCGAGAGCAGCTCCTGGCTCGTCTGTGTGGAACGATGAACGCTCCTGTTGGAGCCTTCGTGAACACACTGGCAGCCGTCGTCAGGTCCTTGCTGAACGTTCTCACGGCTATCGAAGAGAAGAAGGGCGGCGCACCCGAAGCGGCTCAGAATTGAGCGCTCCGGCTCAGCAGCCCTGAAAATGTTGCACAGTCGCGAATCGAGGAGGAAATCATGGCAGAGATTACCAAAGAGGATGTGAAAGAATTTATTCGGAACATGTCGGTCATCGAACTCAGCAGGCTCGTGAAGGAGCTGGAGGAGGAGTTCGGAGTTTCAGCCGCAGCGCCGATGGCCTTTGCCGCGGCAGGGGTCGGCGCCGGTGGCGCAGAGGCGCCTCCGGCTGAAGAGAAGACCGAATTTGACGTTGTGCTGACGGGTTTCGGGGACAAGAAGATCCAGGTGATAAAAGTGGTTCGCTCCCTGACCGATCTGGGCCTCAAGGAGGCCAAAGACCTGGTCGAGGGCGTGCCAAGCCCTGTGAAGCAAGGGGTCTCCAAGGAAGAAGCTGAAAAGGCCAAGGCCGAGCTTGAATCTGCTGGAGCCACAGTCGAGATCAAGTGATCACCTGCCCCAGAAGGAAATCTGTTCCGAGTTCGGGGGACGGTCGTGTATGGCCGTTCTCCGAATTCCTGGTTCCCGAGACGCATCCTCATTCGACCTCCAAGTAACACGATTAACCACAGAGGGAGATCATGAGTCCGTTTTCCGTGCACTCTCAGAGGCTCAGGAAGAATTTCGCACGCATTCCTCAGATTGCGGGAATACCCAACCTGATTGAAATCCAGAAGCAGTCTTATGACCGCTTCTTGCAGGCTGGGGCCCCGCCCGAGACGCGTGAGGACGTCGGCCTGCAAGCCGTTTTTCAGTCCGTTTTCCCCATCAGGGACTTCTCGGACACCGCGTCGCTCGAATTCATCAAGTACACCCTGGGAGAAGAGAAGTACAACGTTGAGGAATGCCTGCAAAAAGGCGTGACCTACGCGGTTCCGCTGAAGATCACCGTCCAGCTCATCGTCTGGGACGTGGATCCCGACACAAGCTCCCGCACAATTCGGGACGTGAAAGAGCAGGAGGTCTACTTCGGCGAGATCCCTGTCATGACCGAAAACGGAACCTTCATCATTAATGGGACCGAACGCGTTATCGTCTCGCAGCTCCATCGATCTCCCGGAATCTTTTTCGACCACGACAAAGGCAAGACGCACGCAAGCGGCAAGATCCTCTATTCGGCCCGCATCATTCCGCTTCGAGGGTCATGGATCGATTTCGAGTTCGATCCGAAAGACCGGCTGTACGTCCGCATCGACCGTCGGCGGAAGCTCCAAGTGACGGTGCTCCTCAAGGCGCTTGGTTACTCCAGCGAGGAGATCCTCAACTACTTCTACGAACGTCAGACCATTCTCCTGGAACCTGACGGGCTCCGACGCAAGGTAGACCTCAAGCTCCTGGTAGGCACCACAGCCACCACCGACATTATGGTGGAAGGTACTAACGAGGTTCTGGTCCGCAAGAACAAGAAGATTACTCGTGCCGCGGTCAAGCGCTTGGGCGACCGACGCATCGCACCCTTGACCATGAAGCCGGAAGAGTTGGCAGGCAAGGTCATTGCCAGAGATATCATCGACAGCAAGACCGGCGAATTGGTCGCGCCCTGCAATAAAGAGCTCAAGATCGACGAGGCCGAAGAATTCGTGAACGATCTGGTCAATCGGGGAATCACGAGCTTTGAGACTCTCTTTATTGAAGAACGCGTGGTCTCGTCCGCTCTCAGAGACACCCTCCTCGAGGACAAGATCGACGACCGGCCCAACCGCGTTATCGAAGATTTCCGGAAACAGAACCCGGACGAACCTACTTCTAATGAAACTCTGAACGCGCAGATCGAAATCTATCGCAGATTGAGGCCTTCCAACCCGGCCACGGTGGAGATCGCGAACACATTCTTTAAGAACCTTTTCTTCAGGACCGACTACTACGACCTATCCCGCGTGGGGCGCTTGAAGCTGAATCGAAAGCTGGCGATCTCGATGGGTGAAGCCCCGCTGTCTTTGAGGACCCTTCGCCGAGAAGACATCATGCTCGCAGTGAAGTACCTCATCGAACTCAAGGAGGGCAGACCGGGCCGTGAGATCGACGATATCGACCACATGGGAAATCGACGTGTCCGGTCAGTCGGCGAATTGCTGGAAAACCAGTACCGCATCGGTCTGGTGCGAATGGAACGGGCCATTAAGGAGCGCATGAGTCTCCAGGACGTGGAAACTCTCATGCCTCACGATTTGATCAATGCGAAGCCCGTGACTGCGGTGGTGAAGGAGTTCTTTGGGTCGTCTCAGCTGTCCCAGTTCATGGACCAGACCAACCCCCTGAGCGAGATCACCCACAAGCGGCGACTTTCAGCTCTTGGACCCGGTGGCCTCACACGAGAGAGGGCCGGATTTGAAGTGCGTGACGTCCATCCGTCCCACTATGGCCGGATCTGCCCTATTGAGACGCCGGAAGGTCCCAACATCGGCCTCATCGTTTCGCTCTCCACCTTTGCGCGAGTGAACGAATTCGGCTTCATCGAAACGCCGTACCGGCCGGTGACGGACAAGCAGGTACAATCGGAAATTCGCTTCCTGACTGCTCTCGACGAAGAAGATCACATAATCGCGCAGGCAAATGCGCCTTTGGATGACAAGGGACGCCTCGCTCGGGATCTGGTTGCGGTAAGACATAAGGAGAGCGAGTTCGCTCTGGTGCCCAGTACCGACCCGGATCTGATGGACGTTTCTCCCAATCAGCTCGTTTCCGTAGCCGCGTCTTTGATTCCTTTCCTGGAGAATGATGACGCCAACCGCGCACTCATGGGCTCCAACATGCAGCGCCAGGCTGTGCCTTTGCTCACCACGCAAGCGCCCCTGGTCGGCACCGGTATGGAAAAGATCGTGGCCATTGATTCCGGCGTTGCGGTGATTGCCAAGCGTGACGGCGTTGTGGACTCGGTCGATGCCACGCGCCTCGTGATCAAGGCTACGGAATTCACCGAAGGAGACTTGGACCCCGGCGTGGATATCTACAATCTCATCAAGTATCAACGTTCCAATCAGAACACCTGCATCAACCAGCGGCCTGTCGTGAAGCGTGGCGACCGTGTGGCCAAAGGGCAGGTAATCGCGGACGGTCCGGCAACTGATCGTGGTGAATTGGCGCTGGGCAGAAACGTGCTCGTCGCGTTCATGCCTTGGGGCGGGTACAACTACGAAGACTCGATACTCGTGAGTGAAAAGGTTGTCCGGGAGGACATTTTCACATCGATTCATATCGAAGAATTCGAGGTGATGTCCCGTGACACCAAGCTGGGCAAAGAAGAAATAACCCGTGACATTCCGAACGTCGGCGAGGAAGCGCTACGCAACCTCGACGAATCGGGCGTGATACGCATCGGCGCGGAGGTAAAGCCTGGGGACATCCTGGTCGGCAAGATCACTCCCAAGGGCGAGAACCAACTGAGCCCTGAAGAAAAGCTGCTCCGCGCTATCTTCGGTGAAAAGGCCGGAGACGTTCGAGACACGTCCCTTCGAGTCCCGCCAGGAGTTGAGGGAACCGTCATCGGCGCGAGGATCTTTTCCCGCAAGGGCACGGACAAGGACTCCCGAACCCTTTCCATCGAGAGCGAGGAAATCGCCAAGCTCAGCAAGGACCGCGACGATGAGATGCGCATCGTCGAAGAAGGAGCCAGGGAGCGCATCCGGGGCATGTTGGTCGGAAAAGTGGTCACCGCAACCCTGACCGATCGCGAGACCAATAAGGTCCAAATCAAGAAGAACGAAACCATATCAAATGACTTCATCGACGCTGTCTCGCTCGACCTGTTGCGTGACATTTCCTTGAAGGGAGACACAGGAACCGAGGACGAGGTCTTCAAGATTCTGGAGCGGCTCAGCGACCAGAAGCACTTCTGGAAGATGCACTATGACGAGCGGATCAGCCGCCTCAAGAAAGGGGACGAGCTGCCTCCGGGCGTGATCAAGCTCGTCAAGGTCTACGTGGCGATTAAGCGAAAGCTCTCTGTGGGAGACAAGATGGCCGGTCGCCACGGCAACAAGGGCGTGCTCTCCCGGATCCTCCCGGAAGAGGATATGCCGTACTTCGAGGACGGGAGTCCGGTGGAGATCGTGCTAAACCCGCTTGGCGTGCCTTCCCGAATGAACGTGGGCCAGATCCTTGAAACCCACCTTGGATGGGCGGCAAAAGGCATGGGCGAAGCCCTCAACCGGCTACTCGAAGAGAATTACTCCCCTGCGAAGCTCCGTGAACGGCTCCTGACTATATTTGACTCGGAAGAGCCTGAACGGAAGAAACGTGCACGCGCGGTCGTCGACGCGATGGACGACGATACGGTCAAGAAGTTTGTAGCTTCTCTTTCCAGCGGAGTGCCTGTTTCCACTCCGGTCTTCGACGGAGCAAGAGAGACCGAAATTAAGGAGCTCCTCAGCCAGGCGGGCCTACCCAGCACAGGCCAGACGGTCCTGTACGACGGTCGGACCGGTGATCCCTTTGATACCAAAGTCACCGTGGGCGTCATCTACATGATGAAGCTGCACCACCTGGTGGATGACAAGATCCATGCTCGAGCCATAGGCCCCTACTCTCTGGTGACTCAGCAGCCTCTCGGCGGAAAGGCCCAGTTCGGCGGCCAGCGTCTCGGGGAAATGGAAGTCTGGGCCATGGAGGCCTACGGCGCCGCATACTCGCTCCAGGAGTTCCTGACGGTAAAGTCCGACGACGTTACCGGGCGTACGCGCATGTATGAGAGCATCGTCAAGGGAACCAACGTCCTCGAGCCAGGCCTGCCGGAATCGTTTAACGTCCTGGTGAAGGAAATCAAATCCCTTGGCCTTGATATAGAACTGCTCGAAGGTGAGGTCTCAGCCGCGGGCTGATCGACCCTTCGGAACGCTTCGGCCGTTTCCGCGGGGAGGCGGCCGACAACATCCCTCGGAACCGGGATACGACCCCGGCCAACCTCGTGAAGGAGGGAAACCTTGGAAGACGTATATTTCAGCTTTTTCGAGAAACCAAAAGATCCGGTGAATTTTACCGCAGTCAAGATCTCTCTTGCTTCGCCCGAGAAGATCCGTTCCTGGTCCCACGGCGAAGTTAAGAAGCCGGAAACCATAAATTATCGGACCTTCAAACCTGAACGTGACGGCCTCTTCTGCGCCAAAATTTTCGGGCCGGTTAAGGACTATGAGTGTAATTGCGGCAAATATAAGAGGATGAAGCACCGGGGCACCATCTGCGAGAAGTGCGGCGTGGAAGTGATCCAGTCCAAGGTCCGCCGGGAGCGCATGGGACACATCGAACTGGCCACGCCCGTGGCGCACATCTGGTTCCTCAAGAGCCTCCCCAGCAGAATCGGCACACTCCTCGACCTGACGCTGAAAGAGGTGGAGCGAGTGCTCTACTTCGAATCCTTCCTCGTGCTGGAAGCGGGCAAAACCGACCTGGAACGTGGTCAACTCCTTAATGAAGAGAAGTACCGTCAGCTCATCGACAAGCACGGCGCGGGCTCTTTCGACGCGGCCATGGGCGGCGAAGCGGTTCGTGACATGCTCGAACGCCTCGACCTGGTCAAAGAGAGCGAGCGACTTCGAGATGAGATGAAGGATTCCACTTCCGAAGCCAAGCGTAAGAAACTGGCAAAAAGGCTGCGGGTGCTGGAATGCCTCAAAGGGATCGAGCCCGAACCCCTGGTGAACGAACTCACCGCGGCCTTGCAGACCGTGGACCCTGATGGTGAATCGGCCAGATTCCTTGATGAGCTGATCCAGGCAGCCCGGGAAATCCAGGCCCGGTGGGAAGAGACGGAAGAGTGGGAAAGCCGGAAGCAACTCGCTTTTGTGGAAATCAATAACGTGGTCGAGCGCCTCAACAGATCGCGGCTGATTAGGCCCGAAGACCTGGGGCGTTTCCAGCAGTGGCAGAATCCCGCGTGGATGATACTCACAACCATTCCGGTGATTCCGCCCGATCTCAGACCCCTCGTGCCGCTCGACGGCGGCCGTTTTGCCACCTCGGACCTCAACGACCTCTATCGCCGGGTCATCAATCGAAACAACAGGCTTAAGAGACTCAAAGACCTCAACGCGCCGGAGATCATCCTGCGCAATGAGAAGCGCATGCTCCAGGAAGCGGTAGACGTGCTCTTCGACAATGGCCGTCGCGGCCGGGTGATTACCGGGCCGAACAAACGGCCGCTCAAGTCGCTCTCCGATATGCTCAAAGGCAAGCAAGGCCGTTTCCGCCAGAATCTCCTTGGAAAGCGGGTGGATTATTCCGGCCGATCCGTCATCGTGGTCGGCCCCGATCTGCGCTTGCACCAGTGCGGCCTGCCGAAACGGATGGCCCTGGAGCTCTTCAAGCCTTTTATTTACAACAAGCTCGAAGAACGGGGTTACGTCACCACTATCAAGAGCGCAAAAAAGCTTGTGGAAAAGGAAACCCCTGAGGTGTGGGACATCCTGGAGGATGTGGTCAAGGAATATCCTGTGCTCCTCAACCGTGCCCCTACCCTGCACCGGCTCGGGATCCAGGCATTCGAGCCTGTGCTGATCGAGGGCAAAGCCATTCAGCTCCATCCGCTGGTCTGCACCGCGTTCAACGCAGACTTTGACGGCGACCAGATGGCCGTGCACGTCCCGCTCTCCGTGGAAGCCCAGGTCGAAGCGCGGGTGCTCATGATGAGCACGAATAACATCCTGTCCCCGGCTCACGGCAAGCCAATTATCGTTCCCACCCAGGACATCGTGCTGGGGCTGTACTACCTCACACGGGAATCGGCAGATCCGGAGTTGGAAAAGAGACAGCGGCTCTTCTCGGATCCCGCTGAAGCCCGCATTGCTTACGATTCAAAGGTGGTGGACCTGCACGAGAAGATCCGAGTCCAGATGGAAGGCGAAACCGTCCAGACCACCGTTGGTCGGATATTGCTCCGTGAAATCGTCCCCGAGGAAATCCCCTTCAGGGTCATCAACCGGGTGATGAAGAAGAAGGAGCTCGCCAACCTGATTGACGAAGCTTACCGCAGGTGCGGAGACAAGCAAACGGTCATTCTCGCAGATCGTCTCAAGGACCTTGGTTACTATTATGCCACCAAGGCCGGCATCTCGATCTGCGTGGATGACATGATGATTCCCGATGCCAAAAAGGAGATCCTGGAACGAGCCCGCGAAGAGGTGCTGGAGATCCAGAACCAATACAAGGAAGGTTTGATCACCGACGGTGAACGATACAATAAGGTGATCGACATCTGGGCCCGTGCAAACGAAGATATCTCCGAGAAGATGATGAGCGGGCTCCGCACCATGAGCATCCAAATGGAGGATGGCGCGGAAAAGAAGGTTGAAAGCTTCAACCCCATCTACATGATGGCCGACTCCGGAGCACGGGGAAGCACCCAGCAGATCCGTCAGCTGGCAGGCATGAGAGGTCTCATGGCCAAACCCACCGGAGAAATCATCGAGACCCCGATCGAAGCCAACTTCCGCGAAGGCCTCACCGTGCTGCAGTACTTCATCTCGACTCACGGTGCACGCAAGGGTTTGGCAGACACGGCCTTGAAAACGGCCAACTCCGGGTACCTCACCCGTCGCCTCGTGGACGTAGCGCAGGAGGCGATCATCTCTCAGAGGGATTGCCATACCCTTGACGGGATTACCATGTCCTCTCTAGAAGAAGGCGGTGAAATCATCGAGCATGTGGCGGACCGGGTACTGGGACGCGTGGCGCTTGAAGACATCGAGCACCCGTTCACCGGCGAGATGATCGTACGAGCAAACGAAGAGATTACCGAGGACCATCAAGAGAAGATTGCGGAAGCCGGCATCGACAAGATCAAGATCCGGTCAGTGCTCAGTTGCCAATCCCGGCGGGGCATTTGCAGTCTGTGCTACGGCCGCGACCTTGCCCACGGTAGGATGGTGAACCTCGGGGAAGCGGTGGGTATCATTGCGGCCCAGTCAATCGGCGAGCCGGGTACGCAGCTCACCATGAGAACGTTCCACATCGGCGGCACCGCGTCTCTGAAGCGGAACATCATCTCCGCTCGTAAGAGAGGTCGCGTAACCTTCGAAAAGGACCAGGACAAGGTCCGCTCGATCATCGTTTACGAAGACTACATCCTGGACCAGGCAGAAGCCGATAAATGGCTCATCAAGGAGCATGAGACTCTGCGAGAGAACTCCTTCCTCTATGAAGGGGCCAAACGTAAGATCTTCCCTGCTGAGAAGATCGGCGGCAAGATCGAGATCAAGAAGGACAGGAAGTCCTTTACGTTGACAGACGACGAAGGCAAAGAGCACCAGGCCGAATTGCCGGACGGCCATCGTTTCATCGTAAAGTCGGGTGATCGTGTCTCCCCCTACTCTTTCCTCTTTGAGACTACCACGGGCCAGTCGCGGATAACCGACCTGGAAAAGCGAGGCGGAATCTTTCAGGTTCGGTCCAAGAAAGGCGGGAAGGTCCGAGTCCGATTGTACGAAAAGTACCCGGTGATGGACTACATGAACGTCAAGGTCCAAGAGGGAGACAGCATTGAGTCAGAAGGCCAGGTGCTTCTGGAGTGGTTGGGTTCCGGCTCCTCCGAGCTCTTCTCCAGGAATGAGGGCCGTGTGAAGTTCGTGGACCTCAAGCACGTTACCAACCGTGACGGCGAATTGATCGTCATGAACCGCAACGGCTCCATCGCCATAACCGATGACAAGGGCCGCGAACGTGAACGGAACAAGATGATCTATGGCGCCAAGCTTCGGGTCGACGACGGCCAGGTGGTCAATAGGGAAACCCTGCTCGCTGAGTGGGATCCGTATACCATCCCGATCATCACCGAAGTGTCAGGGCGGGTAAAGTTCGGCGACGTGATCGAAGGTCTCACCATGACCGAGCAGGTGGACGAAGTCACGGGTCTCTCCAGAAAAGTGATCATTGAGTACAAGGACCGTGACACCGAGCTTCGCCCTCGCGTCAGTATCAAGGACCCGAGAGGCCAGACCATACGCATCTCGGACTCGGGTCGCAAAGTGGAGACCGACGAAGCGCGGCACGCCCGTTACCTCCTGCCGGTCGGCGCAAACATCATGGTGAGAGAAGGCGAAGATGTCCACGCCGGCGACGTGATCGCGAAGATCCCTCGTGAAACCACCAAGACCAAGGACATTACCGGCGGTCTGCCCCGGGTCGCGGAGCTCTTCGAAGCGCGCAAGCCCAAAGAGTTTGCCATCATCTCCGAGATCGACGGCCAGGTGAGCTTCGGCAAAGACACAAAGGGCAAGAGAAAGGTCATTGTTACACCGGAAGTAGGCGAACCCAAGGAGTACTTGATCCCGAAGGGCAAGCACATTTCCGTGCACTCCGGCGACTGGGTCCAGGCTGGTGAACCGCTAATGGAAGGTTCCACCAATCCTCACGACCTGCTCGGAATCAAGGGCGAAAAAGAGCTTGCCAAGTACCTGGTGGACGAAGTGCAGGAAGTCTACCGGCTCCAGGGCGTCAAGATCAACGACAAGCACATCGAAGTGATTGTCCGACAGATGCTGCGACGCGTTCGAGTCAAGGAAGTGGGCGACACCGACTTTCTCGTGGGCGAGCAGATCGAGCGGTCCCTCTTTGAGGAGGAAAACAACCGCGTCATGGCAGCCGGCGGCAAGCCCGCGGTAGCTGAACCGCTCCTCCTGGGTATAACCAAGGCCTCGCTATCGACGGATTCGTTCATCAGCGCGGCTAGTTTCCAGGAAACGACAAAGGTGCTCACCGAAGCAGCTATCTCGGGCAGGATCGACTACCTGCGAGGGCTGAAAGAGAATGTGATCATGGGAAGGCTTATCCCTGCGGGCACAGGTCTTTCCCGGTACAAGAACCTGAAGCTCCGGCACGTGGACGAAGAGTACGAGGAGCTCCCTGAGGAAGAATACGCGGCCGAGGAGGTGGCCGGTATGCCGCAGCCCGCGTAGCCGCGGACGCTGAAAAAAGCGTCTTCGACGAACGGCTGGGAGGAAGCTTGAAACTCCCCCCGCCCTGTTTTCGCACAATGCATTTGTAGGGGCAGGTCTTGTGCCTGCCTGCCCATTCTTGGGGTGGTCCGCCCAA
>JBMOME010000040.1:0-2577 GCA_049323095.1 Thermodesulfobacteriota bacterium | reverse complement strand
CGTCGATCTTCGTGGCCACACCTCTGATATTAGCCTGGGACAGGTTGGTCCCGGTGAAACGGCTGTGATCCGCATCTCTTTCTGCACTGATGGGCCGCATTGTTGGACATGAAGACGTGATGAAAGGGCTTGAGCGAGCCGTGGAACAGGCACGGCCCGCTCATGCGTACCTCTTTGCCGGCCCGGAGGGTGTGGGAAAGAGGCTCGTGGCGCTGCGGTTCGCGTGCATGCTCAATTGCCCTGACCGAACTCAGGATGAAGATTGGTCCTGCCCGGTATGCCGACGGATTGTTGAAGGAAAGCACCCTGATGTGACATTGGAAAAGCCTGAGCGGGGCATGATCCGTATCGAACGGATCAGGGAGATGCAGCGCTTCTTCAAGTACGCCCCGATCGAAGGCCGATACCGGGTCGCCATCATCGACGACGCCCACCTGATGAATCGCCAGGCACAGAACGCCCTCTTGAAAACTCTCGAAGAACCTCCGCCGAATCGAGCGCTCGTCCTTGTTACTGCCAAACCTGCGGGTCTGCTGCCCACGGTGCGATCCCGCTGCCGGAGGATCTCGTTCCAACCTATACAGCTGGAGCCGTTGGCTGAACTCCTCGGACAGCGACTCAAGATCCCAGGCGAAAAAGCTCAGGGACTGGCAGCTCTCGCGAACGGAAGTATGGGTCGCGCGCTGGAAATTCACGGCCGAGACTACGCGGAACTGGAAGGCCTTATGATGGGCCTTCTGCTCGAACCGGGGAAAGACGGTATACGAGCACTCCTCGAAAGCTCTTTGCGCATTTCTTCGGACCGTGAGGCCGCTTTGGACGCCATTGAGATCGGCGCTACTATTGTCCGGGACATGCTCCTCCATAAGATGGAACAGGATGAGTCCGACTTTATCCATAGGGAATCACTTGACAGAATCTCCTTGGGGGCTCAACATCTCAGCAATGAGAAGTTGCTCGCGGTGTACGAAGAGTTGAGTCGGGCTTCAGAATTGATAGCATCTGAAATCAATGTGAATTGCAATCTCGTGTTAGATGTGATGCTCCTCAAGGTGGTCCGGACACTGGCCGGGCCCGGCATGGGTACAGTTCAGGAAGCTCGCAAAGGAACCAGGTAATGGACGATAACCGGCCAAAACGAGATACATCTTACCTTCCCCGATCGTACGGATCCAAATTCAGAGACAGACAGAGTGACGAAGCCTCGCCGGAACATTCCCTTGCCCAAGAAGCGTCCAACATTGCGCCGAGTGAAGAAGTATGCACTGCGTCTCCAGTCCAGGGAGATCCTCCTGAGGAAGCGCTGAGTGACGACACTTCTACTCAGGTGCAGTGCGAGATCGTGCTGGAACGGTCCGAACCCGGAGATATGTCGGACGCCTCCAGCGAAACTTCAGCCTCGGAACAATGGGCATTCGAGGCTCCTCAAGCAGAGCCGACTCTTGAAGCTGAAGCCCAAGAGCGCCGTCACGCAGCGCCCCGTCCGTCACCTCCCGCTGAGGCGCCAAAGGTGACGGTAAACGTGGTGGGCATCCGTTTTGACAGGGCCGGCCGGATCTACAATTTCGACGCTGCGGGTATCGATCTGGCAATGGGAGAACCCGTGGTGGTGAAGACCGAGAAAGGTCTGGGCCTGGGAACCGTGGCCACTCCGCCTACACGCAGAGAGCTGGATACTTCTCAGGCGGAATCGTTGCGCAAAGTGCTCAGGAAGGCCGGGAGAGTGGATTTCGACCAAAAGGCCCGGTGCTCTCATCGAGAGGCTGAAGCCCGCGCCCACTGCCTGGAACGTATCGAAGCTCTGGGCCTGCCGATGAAGTTGGTGGACGTGGAATGTTTTTTCGATAGCAGCAAGTATATTTTTTATTTCACTGCAGAAGGGCGAGTTGATTTTCGTGAGCTGGTGAAACAACTTGTGGCGCGGTTTCCGGTTCGCATAGAGATGCGCCAAATCGGCGTACGACACGAGGCAAAGATGTTGGGCGGAATCGCCTGCTGCGGCCAAGAGCTTTGTTGCGGGCGGTTCCTCTCCGAGTTCAGACCTGTGTCCGTGAAAATGGCCAAGAATCAGAACCTGTCGCTGAACCCCACGAAGATATCGGGTTGTTGCGGCCGGCTTATGTGCTGCCTGGCGTATGAGCACGATATCTACGAAGACTTCCGACAGGATATGCCGAAACTGGGCAAGCGGGTGAACACGCCCAAAGGCGAAGGGGTCGTGGTCAAGTACAACCCGCTCTCCGAGACCGTTTCGGTGCAAATCGACGACGAAAACATCATCGAGGTGCGAAAAGAAGACGTCCTGTGTGAAGGCGGGACACGACCCTGCTCACCCAACGGGGAATAACAGTTGTGTCGCGTTTCGCTGTGCGCGACCCGATTCTCCCAGTAATCGTTCACCTACGCAGGACAAATTTCCGTTTGCGGCTCCACAGAAACAGTAGGGCCGGCATCTTGCCGGTCCCCGGACGACGTGGATGCAACAGTTGACCGGCAGGATGCCGATCTCGCCGATTGACCGGTAGGATGCCGGTCCTACTGAGGCCGTTAATTGGGCCAAAAGAACCTGTCTCTCGT
>JBMOME010000039.1:0-2580 GCA_049323095.1 Thermodesulfobacteriota bacterium | reverse complement strand
GGGGGCCATTTTTCCAAACAGGGCCCCCCCCGGACCCCTCCCCAAAAACTCCTATCTTTCTAACCACCTTCACCGAAGCAGTGGTAAGCAGGCGGGTCCGCGTCGACCACCTCGGGCACACAACTGCCGCCTGCTCGAGCAAAAGAGCCCTATTTCCATCAACTAGCAGTCAATACATTCCATCACAAAGCAAGCCGATCCGAGCTTCCTGACTTTGTCTAATGTTCCAGGTCCCGTTGTTCGTACAGATCTGATGCTTTATATGCCCTTACCGCGCTCACCAGCAGCACCTTGGTGACGGCCGCTACAGGAATGGCGACAAGCATTCCCACAAAGCCGAAGAGGTGCCCGCCGATCAGCAAAGCCACAATATAGAGAACCGGGGGAAGCCCCACAGCTTCGCCGACGATCTTGGGCGTCAGAACATAGCCTTCCACGAGCTGCACGAGCCCGATCCAGCCGATGACATAGACCACGTGCAAAATATCCCCGAATTTGGCAAAGGCCATGATTGAGCCACCAACTACAGCAACCATAGTCCCTACGTATGGGATGATGAACAGGAGCCCTCCGGTGACTCCAAGCACTATGGCAAGATCGATTCCGATGATGACAAAGCCCAAGCTGTACAGCCCGGCCAGGATGAGGCAAATGAGCACCTGCCCACGCACAAACCCGGCGAGCGCACGGTCGATTTCCAGGAGCCTTTCCAGCACCTGATCTCTTAGATATGGCGGGATGAGCTCTTTGAAGTTTCGGACCGTGGAATCAAAGGAAGCAAGCATGTAGTACACCAGGATCGGTATGAGAGCGGCGTACAGAAGGTAAGAAATCAGCCCCAACGTCGATTTGAAGATCGTGGATAGAAGAGGAGTCAAGAGATTTGCCAACTTGGGCAGATTCGCAAGAAACTGTCTCCACCGATCCAAGACAATAGAAGCTATATCGTCGGAAGTCTCGGGTAAAGGTAGATTTAGCTTTGTGCGAGCCTCGTTGAGTCGCTCCAAGAGGACCGACACATATTTCGGGACAACCACAGCGAATGCTCTGATTTCCTCCACGATGCTCGGAATGATGAAGATCAACAACAGGAAGACCGCAAGGAAGAATATTGCCATCAGGAGAACTGTCGCAAGGCCTCGTGGGATCTTATGAGCCTGGAGCCAATTCACCGCGGGGTTCAGGATGTAAGCGAGGAAGAAGGAGACCATCAGGAGGGTGGTTACGGATTCCAGGGCTTGCATGAGCCACACAAGCACGAACCCGAACGCGAATAGGGCTCCCACCCTGATCAACGACCGCTTTGTCTGGGGCGTCATGTTGGTTTCCCTCCTGTGATGAGTCCGAGACGGACATTACGAAACGGAAACAACTGAAGAAGCGGGTGCCACTGCTGGCTCGTCCAGCAGTGTATGCCGATACCTCACGGAGGTCACGTATCAAGACCGTTTCGGCGAGCTCAGGCTCTCTTGTCGCAAAGCGGCCTCTTCCACGCGAGCAGCCCTACCCCCAGCGTAATTGCGATGCAGATCCACGCAAACACATCCCCGAATCGGGTGTAAAACGTGCGGATGCCTTTCGCGGATTGAACAGGCTGCACAAGGATACCTTGCCTGTTGAGTGGGATTTGGTCAACAATTCTTCCAGCCGGATCGACGATCGCGCTTATTCCGGTGTTTGCGCACCGCACCAGCCAGACTCGGTTTTCCACGCTCCGCATTCGGGCCATCTGAAGGTGCTGATAAGGCGCGGCAGTGGCCCCAAACCATCCGTCGTTCGTTATATTCATCAAGAGTTCTGCGCCCTGATTTATGGCCCAGCGTGAAAGATCGGGGAATATCGCCTCATAGCAGATCAAGACGCTGAAAGAAGGACAGCCGTCCATTCTCATGACCGTCATTTCATCCCCCGGCGAATAATCCGCTTCTCGTGCGGCCAGTCCCGGACCGATGGGCAAGAGCCAGCTCAGCGGCATGTATTCGCCGAACGGGACCAAATGGACTTTGTCGTACCGATAGCGCAGGGAGCCCGCATCAATGAGGAACGCGCTGTTGAAATAATGTATTTGGTCGCGAACCATCTTAAGGGACGGTGCTCCCACGAGCATAGGGACCTTGAGCCTCGTGGAGATCTCTCCCGGCCTTTTCCAGCCGTTATCGCGGCTTCCGAACATTACGGGAGCAGCGGTCTCCGGCCAAACCAGCAGTCGGGCCCCTTGATCGACCGCTTCTCGACCGAGCCGCTCATATGTCTGAAAGGTGAAATTCTTGGCGGTTTCTTCCCACTTCAGTTCCTGCGGTACGTTGGCCTGGAGCAGCCCCACCGTGCAGGTTCCGCCGGACTCATGAGCTTGGGGGAATTGCCCCGATCGAACCCAACCATATCCCAGCACCAGGATCAAGGAACATGAGGCCGCCGCGATCATGCCCCATTTGAGCCCTTTCCGTGAAGCCAGTCTCTCGCACACCTCCCATATGGTCGCATTGACGAGCACGATCAGGAACGAGATGCCATAAACTCCCGTGAGGTCCGCCACCTGGACGACGACCAGGCGATCCATCTGAGAATAACCGGCAAGAT
>JBMOME010000038.1:0-2583 GCA_049323095.1 Thermodesulfobacteriota bacterium | reverse complement strand
TCTGCCGGCCACATGTTCTTCTTTGCACTGGTGGCCACCATTGCCGATGTCGCTTCTTTGACCGCGCTTCGGTATCAATCGTCAACTGCCACCTCAACAAGCGAGCTCGTTTCATTCCCGAAGATGTCGATGACTTTGACTGCAATCTTGTAGCAGCCCGGGGCTTCGTATGCATGTTCGGAGCTGGTCAGATCGAGGCCACGCGCTTTTCGGGTGCGGAAGCTTTGCCAGTGGCTTTCAAAGACCGGATGGCTTCCATACTCGAAATCTACCGCCCAGTAGTCGATCCAATCGGCCCACTTCTTGGTGAGGACTTCGAGTGAGATCTTCCCTTTCTTGTCCTTCGCGACCCTCACGAGTAGGCCACGATCCACGGTCAGGAGGCTTGTTCCGCCCTTTAGCTTGTTTGCAAGAGCCTCCGGGTCCTCCTGCCGATGGAAGATCCCGTAATCCGTTAAAGTCACGCTCACGCTGTTTCCCGTTACCTTGACCTGAGCCTCCACATATCCGACCGGATAGAATTGGACCTGATCCCGAACCACCGCTCGTGCGTCAAAAATATCCGAAGGAATATGCTTTAGGCACACGTCGACCCCTTGCTCCCTCGCCAGTTCGTGCACGACTGGCTTTAGGTCGGTTTCAAACTCGAATCCAAGAACATCCACTTCGTGAATTCCATGAGCTGACGCCGCAGCGATCGTGTCTTGAAGCATTTCACGGGAAACCGGCACATCAAGCGGGCCGATCAGCACTGCCGCCGCCCCTTTCTTGCCGTGGAATAGCGGTATCGAGGCAACGCCGTCCACTTTGTATGCGGAGAGCACGAGATCGACGTAGCGGCTATCCTGCCGGGATTTGTGAGCGTTCGTGCGGTCGGCTGAAATGTTCGGGCCAAGGCCCATCCAGTGTCGGCGCTCGTAAGGGCCGGTGCTCAGGATTTCAAAGTCAGCGCAGGGCTGCTCCTTGGCCTTGAGCTCCCTGCAAACACTGTTGAGCCTTTTCCTGCTCGTGTGAACAGCCAACCGCCCGGCGTCGCAACCGATCCACTTGCGCCCAAGCCTTTGCGCGACCGCGAGTGTGGTGCCCGAGCCGCAGAAGAAATCAGCAATCAGGTCGCCTGGATTTGAAGCAGTCAAGATGATGCGCTGAAGGAGCTGCTCCGGTTTTTGCGTGGGGTAGCCCAGAATTTCCGGCTGCGCGTGGAGCAGCGGAAACCTCCACACATTATCCGCGGTGCGATCTTCTCGCACCACGTAGAGCCCCCGGCCCTGCTCGTCCTTCACATAGATCTTCTTCCCGTTGACCTTCTTCATACGCGAAACTTTGATAGGCTTGTCACGCTTGTCATATTGCCAATGGAAAATGTGGTCGTCCGAACGAGTGTAATAGAGGATTGTATCGGTGGAATTGGTGTACTGTCGTTTTCTGGTATCCGGTATTTTGTTGGTGTAGTACCAGATGATTTCATTTCGGAACGCGCCGGCTCCGAACACCTCGTCCATGACGGCGCGCATCAAGAAGTTCACCTTCCAGTCGCAGTGAACCCAGATGCTACCATCCTCACTCAGCAAGTCGCTCATAATCATCAGACGTTCGTACATCATGGACAGGTACGCGTCCGGGCCTCGGCCCCAAGTATCGCGGTACGCGAGTTCGTCAATCATGACGGGGTGTTTGGACAAGCCGTCTTCGCCTATTTGGATGCCGATTGAGAAGTCGGTCCCCAGATGAAATGGCGGATCTATGTAAATGAGCTTGAGACCTCCCGCGGCCTCTATTTCCTCGCGCATGGGCCCGTTTTTCAGGGAGGAGACGACCAGCTTGTTGTCACCCCAGATAAGCTTGTTGGTCCAATGTGTGGCTTCCTCCTTCCGTGACAGCCCTGGCCGTGAGTCTTGCGAGTTCGGGGCTTCGTGATCGGCCGTATTGACTCGTTCGAGAGACCGAAACGGTAAGACCACGTTAGTGACTTCGGTGCTCTTCCCTTGCCAGACGAGCTCCACTTCAGGCGCGTCCGGGAAGAGCGTGAGCCTGTACCTAGGCGGGAGAGGCTCGCCCCTGTCGATATATCCCTTGATAAGCTGCTTGTCGCGGTCACTCAAACGCATCAGGCGATTCGGCCTCAAAAGAGGAAAAAGGATTTTGCCCGGTCTGCAACCAGCCCGTACGGTGGGGGCTTCATATCATGTTGCCGGAAGAAAGGGAATAAGCGCCGCGTCGTGCAGCTCGCTTGTACTTCGTTGCTTGGTCCGGTTCGGCGCAATGTATACCGGTTGTCAAAATCCATCGCTTCTAGGACAGCCCGCGCTCGAAGGAGACCGGTAGAGGCCGGCACCGGCCAAAGCCCAAGCGGCAATCGGACATTATTTTTGATATTTGCTATAACCCGGCACACGAATGCCGGTCATCCTGCCTCTCGGAGTCTTCCCAATCCCGCTGCTTGAGCATTGACTCCATTCAGTCGGTGCTTAATTTATTAACGATAAAACAGGGACCTGTGAGGAGGTGACCCTCTATGGTGATGATGTACGAGACGCTCTTCCTGGCGTTCGTAGCTTTGGTGGCTCCATTGTTTGGGAAGTT
>JBMOME010000037.1:0-22085 GCA_049323095.1 Thermodesulfobacteriota bacterium | reverse complement strand
GAAGAAGCCCTTGTGCCATTATCCCTTCACCTCGTTGGTGATAGATTCCGTGTGCAAAACGAATTCTATCCTCTTGATCCCTCAAGAACAACGAGGTTTTTTACTTTCTTTGACCCGCGATCTAGGTGACACCGGAATGTGCCTCATGGTTCCGGTTCTCTGGTATAACGTCCCCAAATAGATGGATGGAGAGAACACGTCCATGGTCAAGATCGGCCTTGAACGCCTTGCAGAGCACCCGGACTTGCTCGCTCGTACCGGGCACCTGGGGCTTCTGTACAATCAGGCGTCCGTTGATTCCTGCCTGCGCGCCGCCCCCGAAGTCATTGCCGGGGCATTTCCGGGCAAGCTGGTGAAACTCTTTGGGCCCCAGCACGGCGTGTGCGGCACCGAGCAAGACAACATGGACGAAACCGCGCACTCGGTGCACCCAGCGCTGGGCCTGCCCATACACAGCCTTTATTCGGAAACCAGAAGACCCTTGCCCCACATGCTCGATGAGGTGGACACCGTCCTCGTGGACATTCAAGACGTGGGTACTCGTGTGTACACGTTCGCCACCACAGTTCTGTATCTGATGGAAGCGTGCGCGGCGGAGCGGAAGCGTCTGGTTATTCTCGATCGTCCTAATCCTATCAATGGAAAAGATATTGAGGGCAACCTCCTGGAGCCGGACTTCGCTTCCTTTGTGGGTCCGTATCCGATTCCCATGCGGCACGGGCTGACGCTCGGGGAGCTGATGACGCTCTATAACCAGGTCCACGGCATCGGGTGCCGGCTCGACGTGATAAGAATGGAAGGTTGGCAGCGGGACGACTATTTCGATCAAACAGGTCTGCCGTGGGTCCTGCCTTCTCCCAATATGCCGCTCCTCGATACCGCGATCGTGTATCCCGGCCAAGTAATACTCGAAGGCTGCAATCTATCCGAAGGTCGTGGCACTACGAGACCCTTCGAGTTATTCGGCGCGCCGTACCTGCACCATGCCGCAGTAATCGAGAATCTTGAGGATCAAGCGGTCATAGGAGCTGTTCTCCGACAGACCGCGTTTCGGCCCACGTTCAACAAATGGGCAAATGAAGCTTGTCAGGGCTTCCAGATCCACGTAACCGCACGGAGCATGTATCGGCCGTATCGTGCCACCTTGGCCCTGTTGGCCGCGATCAACAAGACCCACCCCAACGAGTTTGGCTGGTCTTCACCACCGTATGAGTATGTCCACGATAGGCTGCCTGTGGACGTGATAACCGGAAGCTCCAAAGTACGCCTCGATTTGGAACAAGGCCGCTCGGTGCTCGATCTGGAAAGAGAATGGGTTGATGATTTGCGCGCCTTTGACCGGCTCAGGTCGCGGTTCTTCCTTTATCCGCCGTAGTCCCACGGTTTTCTTCCTTGACACCTGTCGAATGATTCCGCTAAGATAGCAAGCTCTAGCTCTGTTTTCTGGAATTACGGACGTTTTTCTTTGTCAGGAGGAAGGGTGTCTTTCCCGGAGGTCTCCCGACGCGTGGAGGAATTGCGCGACGAATGTGTGCGCTTCCTCATCCGCATCTGCTCCATTCCGGCCCTAGGCCCGACAAACCAGGGACATGGCGAAACGGAGAAGTATCAAGTGGTCAGGGAGATGGTGCGCTCGCTCAACCCTGATTCAGAAGTGGAGGTGCCCGCGCCCGACAGCCGCGTGCCGGATGGCGTGAGGCCCAACCTGCTGGCCCTCTTTCACGGAAAAGACACTTCGCGAACGCTCTGGATTTTGAGTCACATCGACGTAGTCCCTCCAGGGGATCCGAGCCTCTGGGATTCCGACCCGTTCAAGCCCTTTGAGAAAGATGGATTCCTCTACGGCCGAGGCGTGGAAGACAACGGTCAGTCGCTCGCGGCCAGCATCTTCGCGGTACGCGCGGTGAAGGAAACGAGTGGTTTGGGGATCAATGTGGGTCTGGCTCTGGTTTCCGACGAAGAAACGGGAAGCCTGCTGGGGCTCGACTATGTCCTGAGCCAGCGTCCGGATCTCTTTAGGCCGGAGGACCTGATCCTGGTGCCGGACGCGGGGAGCGAAGACGGCGACCACATGGAGATTGCTGAAAAGCACCTCCTCCAAGTGAAATTCAGGGTGAAAGGTTTGCAGGGCCACGCGAGCACTCCCCACCGTACCAAGAACACGCTCAGGGCCGCGGCGCATCTAATTGTGGAACTGGACAAGGCTTTGCCGGAGCGCTTTCCCGAAAAGAACAGCTTCTACAGTCCTCCGGGGAGCACGTTCGAGCCCACCAGGAAAGATGCCAACGTACCGAATATCAACACGATCCCCGGTGATGACGTCTTCTACATGGATTGCCGAGTTCTTCCCGATATCTCGCTTGCATCGGTACTCGACGAGATGCGGACGGTTTCCGCTCGGGTAGGTGAGCGGTTTGGGGTGGAGATCACTCTGAAAGAGGAGATGAAATTCGAGGCGCCCGCGCCCACTCCCGCGGATGCGCTGGTCGTGCAGGCTTTGGCGCAGGCGGTGCAGGAGGTCTACGGAATTCAGGCTCGTCCTGTGGGCATCGGGGGCCAAACCGTAGCAGCGTTCTTCCGCAAAAGGGGCCTGCATGCTGTTGTGTGGGAGAAGATCGTACAGTGCGCCCACGCGCCGAACGAACGGATTTCCCTGGAAAACCTCGTGGGGAACGCAAAGGTTTTCGCCAGAATGATGATTTAGCGCGCCTCCCGGCCGGCCGAGGCGAGTCGGCAAAGCGGCTGCGAGCGGACGAGCGGCTTCAGATCCGGGAGTGATTGTGCCTTTGACCTCTGTGGTTCCGGGATCAGCCCGACAGAGGTTGTTATCAAGGAGGATTGAGGGTATGGATCGTGGCAAACCCGGGCCGAATGCGGTCTTCCTGGTGATAGTGACCGGGGTGCTCCTGATCGTGGGGCCGCTCATCGCTTACAGTGTGGGACCGCAACCCACACGTGCCAAGCGAGATGCGGCGTCACAACGCCTGGCGATTGGAAACGCTGTGGCTATCGCTTTGGCACGAAATCTCCGCATGGCAGAGGGCCGGCTCTCAATTCAGGAAAAGGAGCATCAACGACGAGAGGCTTATTCAGACTTCTTTCCCACCCTCGATCTGCAGTATATCGCTGAAGCCAACAGATACCAGCAGGCCAGCAACATCCAAGCATTCGCGGGGACCCATGACGCACGCGCCGCGGGCATTGTAAACCCGTCCGGAACCTTCAGCGACTATCCTTACCGTATCGATCCGTACCGCACTTTTATATTGAACGCGACCTTGACTCAGCCTGTATTCACCGCCGGCAGGATCCTGAATAATTACAAATACGCTAGATTGGGTGTTGATTTCCAGGAACTCCAGCTTGAGGTAACGAGACAGGACCTGATTCTGGAGGTGTACGAAGCCTATTACCAGTTGCTGCAATCGCAGAAACTCCTGGAAGTGTCCAATCAGTCGATCGTGGCCCTAGAATCACTAAGAAACCAGACAATGGAGTTCTACAAGGCAGGAGTTGTTCCCAAAGTGGACGTACTCTCCACTGAAGGTCAGCTTGCCCAGGCCAGAATTCAGAAAACACAGTCGCAAACAGATATCGAACGATATCGGGCGGACCTTAATTTCTTACTCCGCTACCCGCAGGAGACCCCGACACAGATTGTCGAGGATATGGCCTACATCCCTTCGCAGTACGCCATACCGGAAATCTACCGCACCGCAGCAGGCAGCCGCATAGAAATCAGGCAGGCAAATATTTCCGTGGAGCAGGCCGTATCCCTCATGAAGGCCGCGCAAGCAGACCTGATCCCGCAGGTAAACATCCAGATAAGCGGTACGCGGATGAACGACGACTGGAACCCCTTTGATCCGGAAGCTGTCAACGATTGGAGCATTAGAGGCGTGGCAGCTTGGACTCTGGACATGTTTCGAACCCGTGAGACGGTCAAGGAACGCCGGGCTTCGCAGGCCAAGGCTTTCGTCTCCAGAGAGTTGCTGGTCGAGCAGATCATGCAGGAAGTCAAACAGGCTTTCGCGGATATGAAGCGTTCCGAGAGCGACATATTTAACAACAAAAAGGCAGTGGAATTCAGAACGGAGAGCTTCCGGATAAATCGAGAGCGGTACAAAGAACAGGTCGCCACGTACACCGAAGTGCTCGACGCGCAGAGGGAACTGGCGCTCGCCCAGGGCGATTACTATATTTCTTTGATTCAGTACAGGATCAATAAGGCCATCCTGGAGCGGAGGATGGGCACGTTGCGTTAGGAACCGGTCGAGTTAGTTCTTAGGAGAAATTGCTCTTGAGTCGGAGACGAACTGATTTTAACGTGCAGCAGTTGGCCCTTATGTTAGCGGCTCTCGTTATGTCCGTTCTTATGGGCATGACCAGTATCTTTGCGCAGGAAAGAAGCTCAGCCCCCAGTCCTCTCCAAATCGATCAGAATTTCCTCAAAATGAGCCAAGAGGCCCTACAACGCGAGCTGAGAGAGACGCGGCGTTGTATTGACAACGCATTGCTGAATCTCCGTGATGTGCGAGGGAATGTGAACAGGGTCAATCAAGTGGACCTGATTGACTGCCGGCGACGCCTCTCCCAAGTGCAGAGGAAGATCCAGCAGCTTGGAAGGGCCGCTGAGAGGCTGAACATAGAAGCTCAGGCTCAGGCTGCCATGCTGCAGCAAATACTCCGCGAAAGACAACGAGCCGCACGCGTAGAAAAGAAGTCCGACCAGTAGTTCCCACGGTTGCGGGACTGTTCAAGGGCAGTCGGTGCGGGGGAATTACGGGCCTCTCTCGCAGGCCGTCCAGCGCGCACTAATCCATCACCCATTCGGTTTCACTGAATATGAAAAGACGCCTCGGCATCTGCGCCTGGGCAGTTGTCGGCGCGCTCATTCCAGGCAAGTATGGGCAGAGGGTGGAGAGAATTCGGATGTGGGGCGGAGAGAGCCCCGAGGGGCTCTCGGCCGCATTTAAACGCACCCTGTAGGCTTGGGAAGTCCTGCGAGCTTGCACGCGCCTTTGGCCGGGCCCGACGGGAAAAGCTCGTAGATCTTTTTCAGCTTGAAGCCGGTGTCTTTGCAGAGCTTCCGGATCATGGGAGCGATGTTGAACTCGAGGTAGTAATTCCTCAGGTAATGAATGACCTTCCAGTGTTCGTCGGTCAGTTCATCGATTCCTTCCAACTTGGCGAAGAGCCGAGCCACTTCCTCGTTCCAGAGTTCCGGGTCTTGCAAGAACCCGTCCTCGTCCACCTCGAAGGTTCTGCCTTCGATTTCGACAGTAGGCATGTGAAAGAGCCTCCTTTCGTTTCACTTTTGCCGGATTCGAGCCGAGCAAACCGTATAATTTGCCGATGTTACCACCGGCGAAGTCCAAACTCAACCGCTTTATGCGACACTCCAATACGCCGGTGTCCCGCGGGCGAACACGGCACTGGAGTCTGCACTGCTGTCGGGTTTCTACCTCTTCCTATCTCTGTAAAGTAAACCTTGCCGAAAAGCAATCACTGGAGAGAGTTCACTTCTGTTTTTTTATCTTTCCCTCAACATCTTTGATCCAACGCTGGAGGACCTGCTTGATTTGGTCCCTTTTTTCCCTCTTCAGGCCCTCCTGGTACGCTTTGAGCGCTGAAGCGTAGTCCTTCTTGATTTCAAAGACCAGCCCCATCAGCCCGTACGCATCAGGGTAATCCGGATTGAGCTCCACCGCTTTCTTCAAGTCTGCGAGGCTCTTATCATAATCTCCCTTCTTGGAGTATGCGACCGCCCGATTGTGGTAGGCGATGAAGAACTTTGGGTTCTTTTCGATCGAGCGTGTGAAGAGCTCGATGGCGCGGTCCCATTTTTGGACGCGCAAGGCAAATTCGCCCTGCTCATAGTAGTTCAGGTACTCTTTGTCCGCGGTGGTCGCCGCAGCCGAGGTCAGAAACCCTCCGCACATCAGCAACACAATGGCTAAGAAGAGAGTTTTGTCCATTCATAGACATCCGAGGGACTTCACGTAAAATTATAATTCTATCACAACTCGCCAATAGGTGAACGATTTTTTTGAATGCAGTGCTTGCGTCCTCCTCCGGCCGGCCCGACGCTCGGCGCGAAAAGGCCCTCAGCGGCCAATCGACCAAAAGGCTTTTGACCCGCCGGAAGTTCCGGTAGTATCCTGGGTAGGCCCCCGGCCGGGGTATCTCCAAGGTTCTTCGGCAGCAAGCCGGCAGTGTTGCTCGGAGGACTTATCTGAAGGAAGTTTGGGGTTTTCATTCATGAACCACCCATCGGATTGCCTGACTGTGCCCGAATACCTTCGTGGAGGTCAGTATCGCCATCTGGCCGCAGTGCTCGATGAAGAGCCGCCGTGGATACTTCGGAAGCTTATCCCGCTCCTCTCTTCCAGGGTCCGGGTCGAAGACCACGTGGTGCAAGAAATCCGGGGTCTGGCAAGGATGGGACCGGTTATCTACGCGATGAAGTATCGGAGCCTTTACGATCTTCATTTCCTCAGGGTGCGTTTTTGCCGGCTTGGACTTCCTCTCCCGGGATTCGTTCTGGGGCGATCCCTCTTCGTTACCGGTTCGTTGAGGAAGGTCTTCCAGATCGCGAGGAACAAGTTCGCGGTGGCGTTTGGCAAACAGCCGGAAGGTACGCCGGATGAACGAGAAGTCCTCCAGCAGGTGCTGGAGCAAGGGGGCGCGGGAGTCACGTTCCTGGTGGATGACGCGGGATTTCGGGACCGTTACGTGCACCCGGACCGCGATCCTATTCGCATCATACTTGACCTCCAGGGACAGGTCTCCGGATGTATATCAATAGTCCCTCTCGTCGTACTCTACGATCGGACTCCGCGGCGCACGATTCGACCGTTCTGGGAAACATTCCTTGGGGACCCAGACCGGCCCGGCGCGCTCCGAAGGCTCTTGATAGCATTTCGGAGGTGGACCGCGCCGGAACTGCTCATCGGAGAGCCCATTCCGCTGCTCGGATGCTTTGAGGAATTCGGCGCGGAAAGCTCATGGGAAGAGCTCCCCTTTGAGCTGCGCAAAGATCTCATCGAGTCCGTTAACGCGCGCATTCGGGTGAACCGGGGGCCTGAAAGGCTGACTAAGACCGAAATAAAGGAGCAAGTACTCCGGGAACCCGCGGTCCAGGAAACCATATCCGAGCTCCTGTCCAAAGAGCAAAACTCCCCCGAAAAACTGCGAAAAAAGGCGGAATCATACGTTGAGGAAATAGCTGCGGACCCGCACCTCCAGATTCACCACTTCCTGTATTACATCCTCAAGTGGACCTTCAAACACGTCTTTAATGGTATCGACACGAAACCGGAGCAGTTTGAGGTTCTCAAGAAGGTCAACGAGAAAGGTTCCCTCGTATTCGTCCCGTGTCATAAGAGCCATATGGATTACCTGATAGGCTGCTGGCTGATCTTTGTGAATTACATGCCGGTGCCGTATGTGGCAGCCGGCAAGAATCTATTCTTCTGGCCGGTGGGGCCTATACTGCGCAACGGAGGCGCATTCTCTCTACGGCGGTCGTTTGTAGGTCTGGAGCTGTATACGCAGGTCTTCGCGGCTTACATAAAGGTGCTGCTGCGCCAGCAGTCCAACGTCAAATTCTATATGGAGGGCGGACGAAGTCGCACCGGCAAGTTGCTTCCGCCGCGGCTGGGCCTTCTCCGTTTCCTCCTGCAGGCAGTGGATGATGGCGCGGTGGAAGACCTGAAGTTCGTTCCTTCATTCATAGGGTATGAGCAAATTCCCGAGGAGTCTTCATACCTGAGGGAGCTTTCGGGCGCTGCGAAAGAGAAAGAGACTTTCCTTTCTTTTCTTCAGGTCCGCAAGATATTCAGAAGGCGTTACGGCAGGATATACGTCCGATTCCGTGAGCCGGTCTCGTACCAGGGCTTTCGCAACAAGCTTCAGTCGCTCACCGGCCGGGAAGCAGGCCATTCCGCGGCAGACGCGCAATTGGTGGAAGATTTTGCCTACCACCTCATGTATGGGATCGTCCGATCGGGCGTCGCCACATCCGTGGACCTGGTTTCGTCAGCTTTGGTCTGTGCCCGAAAACCGAGGGTGACCCACAGAGAGCTTCAAGCATCCATCGAAACCTTTTCTCGCGCACTCCGTTGGTTCGACATCGAATTCGCGGACCCCCTCGACGAGCCAGAGAAAGCGATTCAAGCCGCGCTGGGGATCTTTCGCTTGAGAGGCTTTATCGATGTGGAACCCGGCAACGAGGGAGAACAGGGGCCGGTTTATGTTATCCACGAGAACGGCCGTCCGAATCTTCAATTTTATCGAAATTCCCTTGTCAACTACCTCTGGTCGGCTTCGTTGGTCGCGATGATTCTGCTGGAGCACGAGAGCCACGCATCAGCGTTTAGCCCGTCAATGCGGGAGGAGTTCTTCCGTCTGAAACGGCTCTTCGCACGGGAAATTATTGTCGATCCCCTGATTCCTGAGGAGCAGATTCTCGAATCCACGCTGGAACTCTTCCGCGAAGCAGGGTGGTCGGGTGAACCGATCGCGAATAACGAGCCCTTGAAGCAACTGAAGGGCTTTCTCACGGACCTGCTCGAAGCGTACGAACTGGCCTTCGCGGCACTTGACGAACTGGCCGACGGAGCAAGCCAGCGCGAGGTCTCAAAGAATATGAGCCGGATAGCTCAAGAACGTGTTAGTGGGGACGGGACTCCACCGAGCCGGTTATTCTCAGGAGTCGCTGTCCGCAGCGCTCTGAGCCGATTGGACGAGCTGGGTCTCGTGGATTTCAAGCGGTCCAGAAAGGTGGTCAAACAGCCCGACAAGGCCACCGAATGCGGGGCATGGCACGAATTGCTGACTCGCGCCCTCGGTCCACATGTATAGGCCCTCGTCTGTGGTTTTTGTTGGAGAGAGTGCCCGTTTGACCTCGCGATTGGCACCCGGGAAACGCACGGTGACGGCCGCTATATTCGTCATTCCCGCGCAAGCGGGAATCCAGACGTTGAGACGGACCGCCCGGGCCAAAAACTTTTTGTCATATACAAGCTGAACTCCTGCTTCTAATACTGCAATGAAAGTTGTTCTAGTACGCCCACCCTTTTATGCACTCTTCGGGCTCACCACGCCGAAGATGAAGACTTATCCCTTGAACCTGCTCAGTCTCGCCACTTATGTCAGGGAGAGGAGCGGGCATGATGTTGCTCTGGTTGACGGGGAGAATGTGTCCGTGCCCGGTCTTGGGCCAGTCGGGGGCTCGGACAGCGACCCGGAACAAGTGATGCACCGGGGCATCCCCCGAATGGTGGAGATTCTGGCAGACTCGGAACATGCGCTGTGGCAAGAACTTGACAAGAGAATTCTTTCCGATCATCCGGATCTGGTAGGCATCACCTGTAATTCCGGAAACATGGACACTGCCCGCATCATGGTCCGGCGTTTGAAGAAACAAGGCCTCCCTGTGATCTTGGGAGGGAGCCATCCCACCGCGTTGCCGGAGCAGAGCCTCAAATACACTTCCGCGGACATGGCCGCTGTGGGCGAAGGTGAATTGACCCTGGTCCGTGTGCTGGACGCGCGGGAAGGCCGGGACTCACTGGCACAGGTCCCTTCCTTGGCATGGACGGATCATGGCAGGGTCGAGCTGAACGCTCGCGGCCCGCTGATTCGAGATCTCAACGAACTCCCCATCCCCGATCGATCGTTCATTGATCGTTCCGATTATTTCGGTGAAGTGATTATGACCGGCAGGGGCTGCCCCTTCAAATGCGGGTACTGCGCTTCAAGGACCATCTGGGGCCGTACAGTACGGTTCCGTTCGGTGGAGTCGATCGTAGAAGAGCTTACGATCCTGAGGGACGCGGCGGAGAAGGACTCTACCGAAACCGCGTCGAGCGCTCAGTCTCTAGCCGAACGTCCCGGGCGATGGGTGGTCAAAGTGCTGGACGACACCTTCACGGTGAACCGGCCGCGCACTCTGGAGCTGCTCGATCAGATCGTAGCTCGTGGCCTCAACTGCTTTGAATTCACGGGTGGGGTTCGGGCCGACACGCTCAATGAGGCGCTGGTTCACAAGATGCGAGACGCGAATTTTCGCCGGGTGACTCTGGGAGTTGAAAGCGGTAGCCCTCGAATCCTCGACATGATCCACAAAGGAGAAACCAACGAAGACGTGAAGCGGGCCGTCAAATTGCTGCGCCAGGCCGGGATTCACTCTCATGCGTTCTTCATGATCGGCTTTCCCGGAGAGACCAAAGAGGATGTGGAGCTCTCAAAGCGGCTCATTATAGAGGCGCAGCCCGATCACGTGGAGATCAATATGGTGACTCCGTACCCGGGAACCGAGCTCTTCGAGAAGCTCATCCGAGAAGACCCGGAAGAGATAAGTGGTTGGCACCGGTGGTTCCATCAGGGGATGTCCACCCATTCGGAACAGCTTGGGTACAACTTGGATGAAGCGTACGAAGAATTCCTTGAATTTGCCCGCCAGTACCATGCCTCTCGCAATAAAGCATAGTGCAGCATCCAGGAAGCTTTATAGTGATTACCAAAATTTCTGTCCCTTTGGAGCGGCCTCTCCCCGTCATTCCTGCGGAAGCAGGAATCCAGTGTTTGGTGCTTGACATAAGGTTTATACCGGTTGTCAGAATTCTTGACTTCTTGGACAGCCCGCGCTTGAGGAAAGACCGGTAGGGGCCGGCGTCCCCCGGATCGGGTCCGGGGCAAACTCTGCCGGCCCGATCTGGTTGATCTTTTTAAGAAAAATGTGCCGGCACGGAGACCGGCACCTACCAAGGCACAAGACCGTTGCTAAACCAGGCCGTATTCGTTTCTGAGACGATCTATGGTGTTCACATCAGGCTTGAAGGGATTCCGGGGAGCCGATGGAAGCGGGATTTGGTGGGTTTCTGCAAAGGGTGTATCTGCCAACTTAAGGTTGTACGCGGTGATCATGAGGGGTTCCAGATTCACCGCGTCAAGGATGTTGTATGCGAGCAGCGTGTCCAGAGCTCTATGATTACCGTTCCGTAGATAATCTCGCCAGAGCAGGACAGCGTAGTATCCGTTTACGCCGTCGAGCTCGTTCCTGTGCAGGCCTAGCTGACGTTCGCACCCTTTTAGACCGCCCCGATAGCCAAGGCTGTGTAGGATGTGTCTAAGATCGATGTGAGCCTGAGGTAACTTGATCTTGAAGTAGTCTTCGATGATGGGAACATCGAAGCTCTTGCCGTTATACGTTACGATCAGCTTGTATTTGACGATCTCCTCCGCGAACATCCCCAAATTGTACCCATGCACGTAGTAAAATACGGAAGCGCCGTCGTATAGCGCTATGGTGGTAATATAATTGCCGTTCCCGCCTCCCGTTGATGTCTCAATATCCAGGTACGCAGTCTCGTTGCGGAATTCCGAGTAGAGCCGCCACTTTTCTCCCGGGGGGAGTGCCCGTGCGAAATACGCGGCATTGCCCATGAGGAGCTGTTCGAGGGAATCTCGGACGCGGTATTCCAACACATGTCCGTTATGCCATCGAATGCCCGCGGGACCCCGGTCCAGGACGTCATCCCACGAAAGCAAGCCTTGGGACCACAGGTTACGCTCCGTCTTGAGACCGATTCCGGATATATGGCAAAAAGTGTTCTTGAGCATTGCCGTCTCGTTAACTCATGCCTCGCAGTGTACGTCCCAACTATTATGCCGAGGAGGATGTGTGTCAAGCTTCCGCAAAAAAAGAGGGTTCTTCCGCAGGTAGGAGGCCTTATGAGAGGTTCGCTGCGATTTTTTCGTACGCGGCTGGCAGGAGACACCCCGCTCGAACCAACCCCCGCAAACCGCTGTCCCGGAGGAGCGTCTCAATAGCCAGCCCTGTTGAAAGTTTGCCGTGGGGCCAGGGGCGAAGTGCGTCTCCGTATAACCGCTTGAGTGCTTCCGCGAGGCGTTTGAGCTCGTGAGTCATGCCGAACTTGATTAGCTCAATTTCGAGCTCGAAGTGGCGCACACTTTGACTTCCGAAATCGTACGAAACGCTATCAATGACAAATTCAGCCCATGCATCTTTCTTGGCGCCTTTCGGAGCCACTTGTCTGGAGAGTCTGATCACGTGACGCCTCTGGATGACGCTCAAGCCAAGTTCCAGCATGGCCCGCACCGGATCGCTTTCGCAAAATGGCGACGACCCCGCGGAGAGGCGAGCCCCCAACTCTTCAAGTAGTGCGCGAAGTTCTTCCAGAGCAGAACAGGACCACTCGCGCTCGATTTCAGTCCGGCTGACTAATCCGGAATCGAGGACGGTTGGCGGTCCCTTGGCTGTAATTAGGCGTTTCTTACCAACGATCCTGATGCGGAGAGCCCAGGATTTCCGTCGCAGGGTCCGATCTTGTGTGTCGAAGTACGTATCGTGGATAGTGAGAGGCGGGCCCGGTATGAGGGAAAAGCCTTCGATCTCTTGCAAAGTCGCGACCTTGTCGCACAAGACGGTCGGCTCCTCGGAACAGATCGCGAGGGTCAGCTCTGTTTCGTGATCGACAGGACGATTCAATTTCATAGTGACCGATTTCCGCCCCTGCGCGTTGGCAAGGCAATTCTTGACCATATGATGGCCCTGAACTATCATCAATGCAATCGGAGGTGCGTAATGGCCGAAGAGCAAAAGGAGAAAATTCGTGCGATAGCGAAGAAATTGGCAATAGAGAGCAAAAAATCAGAACCAGATATCACGAAGGTATATTGGTTTCCTGACGACAGCGAGGTTCGTCTCATCGAGATTGCTGACAACGCCATCTCATCGCTCAGCGGTGAAGTTGAAGCCTTTTATTTTGATGCTTCACCCGAAGCTGACATTACTGTCCCGTCTGGTATAGCGATCATTCGCTCTGATGAATACGGCAAACTGGCTTTACCTGAGGGCTGGGGCGATTGGAAGGACGCGCAGGAATTGGAAATCGGGGCATGAACTGGCGGGATGCATATTTGGCCCAGGCTTGGAGCGATTACCAGATATTCCGGGTTTTGAACAAAGGGCGTTATCCTCTGTGCCACAAGCTGCATTATCTTCAAATGGCTACGGAAAAACTGGCAAAAGGTTTTCTTTATTCCTCAAAAGGTAAGCCTCCCCAAAAGACACATTACGTATTCGTGAGATTTCTGAAAGTCAGCAAAGGCCGGCCCGAATGGAGAAAGAAGCTCGGATTTGATGAGCATAACAGTAAGGCATATGCCACTTATATAGACAGTCTGATTCCCGTCGCCGACCGGATCGAAAAACTGGCTCCCGTGGGAGGCGATTTCGACAAAGTTAATCCGGAGTACCCGTGGACAGATGACAAAGGCGACGTAAATTGTCCTTGCCGGTACAGCTTCCCTGAATTTGAGAAAACGGAATTGATCAAGATTCAGAAACTGGTGTCAGACCTCTTTCGAATCATCGGTCTTCACTAGAAACCAACCACGCCGCAGACAACGTGTGGCGGTCTCCGCGATACTGCGCGTTCTGCAACGTTTTCTACGTCATCTCCTGCAAGGCTCGACAGAATCGGTCAATTTCGTCGCTGGTATTGTAGTAGTGGACCGATGCGCGTACCAGGCCCTCTTGGAGGCCTCGGCTCTGCATGTCCAAGAGCGTGAAGCGCGCGGGGGACGCGGATACGTTCATGCGGACGTCTCGCAGCGCCTGTCGAATCTCCTCAGGTCTTTTCCCATCCACTGAAAACGTGACAATGCCAGATCGTTCTCTTCCCAAGTCTCGCACCGTCACCCTCGGGATCTCATCCAGTCTTTGTCTCAGTTCCTGGGCAAGCGACGAGACGCGGGACCATATGGAGTCGATCCCCCAACTCAGGGCATAGTCTATGGCAACGGCAAGGCCTATTTTGCCTGCATAGTTCGTTTCCCAGTTCTCAAAACGCCGCGCATCCGGCCTGATTTCGTACCTGTCTGGAGTTGTCCAAGTTGCCGCGTGCACGTCCAGCAGTGGTGGTTCGAGTTGACTGATGAGTTCCCGACTCACATAGAGAAATCCCGTGCCTCGCGGCCCTCTCAGAAACTTGCGGCTCGTCGCGGAGAGCATGTGACATCCCACCCGATTGACGTCGAGCGGCATCTGACCCACGGACTGACAGGCATCCAATAGGTAGAGTGCGCCCCAGCGCCGCGCGAAAGCGCCCACTTCTTCGGCCGGATTGACCAAGCCTCCGTTGGTCGGGACGTGAGTGAGCGACACGAGCTTCACCCGTTCGTCCATTGCCCGTTCCAGGGCTTCCAGTGAGATACAACCGTCCGCGTCGCTGGGAATGACTTCCACGCGGGCCCCTGTCTTTTGCGCCACCTGGAGGTACGCAATGAAATTGCTCGCATACTCGGCCATGGACGTGAGGATTCGATCGCCGGAATTAAAAGGGATCGCATAGAAGGCCATGTCCCACGCGCGGGTCGCGTTTTCGACAATAGCGATTTCGTCTCTAGAGCAACCGATGAGCTCTGCGGCTGCGTCGTATACGCGTTCCACCTGTTCAATTGCGGCTTCTACAGCCTCGTACCCGCCGATGGCCGCTTCCAGCTTGAGATGGCCGGTAACTGCGTCCAGCACTTGCTGCGGCATGAGAGCCGCACCTGCGTTGTTGAAATGGAGCACGTTTTCGCACCCGGGAGTCTCCTCTCGGGCGCGATTCACATCAAAGGCAGCGTTCACGACATCACTTCTCCGCGGGCAGGATCGTGATTCTCTCAGGTTTGGTCTTTCCAAAGACGTCGGGGTTGTACATGAGCGAGACGCGGGAACCCCTCAGCCAGAAGTCACCTTCAGCCACTGCCCTGGCGAGGTAAGAGAACCTGTACGTTCCCGGCCAAGCCTTATTCTTGAACACATTCACCCGATCCGCCCGCATCTCCAAGTGTGACGGCGTGAAATCATAAAAACCGTCTCTCCAGGAATCACGGTCCACGCGTTCAGTGCCCTCTCTGAGCACTCCTTCGGTCTGCAACTCTGAATTAATGGCCACCAGACCGGCAGGCAATGGATCTACAAGCGCCAGGTATTCCACGTCTCTGTATCGACGGGGTTTGGGCCCATACGGTATTTCGATATGGAGCGATACTCTTACCACATCGCCTACTCGGATCTCTTTCTTGCCGTTCAGGTTCTCGATCCGCTTGTTAAGCGTAAAGCCTGCCCCGAGATCCGCTGGATCGCGCACGAGGTCGGGATACGTGAGATAGAGTGTGTAGTTGAGTAGATCCTTGTCGGGGGATGTGAGCTTTATCTCCCGGTGCTCCAGGAGCTTTCGCGGGTCGAGTTCCACGTCCGCGCCCACATCTCCAACAACCACCTCAATGGGCTTTTCGCGAGCGTATTCGATGCGGCATGGAATCTGCTTTTTGCTTTGAGGAGGTTGCTCCGCGAAGTAGTTGCCCAGCGCCAGAAGGCACCAGCCGGTATCCGCGGTGGAATGCCACCGGCCTTCGGGTTTAAGCCCTTTGATGAGGTAACCGGCCCATGTGTCCTTTTTCTTCGTGGGAGCTTTGGTTTCCACCGCGGCGAGTAAGCAGACTGCAATGGCTCGGTAACTGGAATCATAATAGTTCCAGCATTCAGGATCGTCTTGAGGATCCAGCTCAGCCACCCGTTTTTGTAGAACCTCCTCGGACAAGGACCCCACGTGATGAGCCGCGAGCAGTAGCAGCGCCTTGCCTTGAGGTTTCAATGAATCGTAGCCCTCCATGAAACGGGAAAGCTCGGGCTCGGAGATCATGCCGTTCACCGCAAGGCAGTACACCGCCAGTTCCCTGGTCCACTGCTCATATCGCCATCTGGTCCTGATCCGGTCCCGCTCACCGAGCAAGTTCTCTTTGATGTATTTCAGGGCAGCTTCGAGCTTGGCTTCGGGAACCTCATATCCCGCCTGCTGAGCCACAGTCAGAGCAATCGTCGCGTACAGGCTCCCCCACCATGAACCTTCAAGATTTCCGGGCCAGTACGCGAACCCTCCACTCGAAAGTTGCATGGAGAGGAGCTGAGAGATCCCAGGTTCAAGATACTTATCCACCTTTTCGATCGTAATGCCCGGCACCAATCCCTGTTTCACCACATCTCTCATTCCTGCCAACGCGATGATGCCGGAACTCTTTTGTTCAATACACCCAAACGGGAACTGAAGCAGGTACTTAAGACCCGGAGCGATCTTGTTCCAGTTGTTTGTGGTCAGGTTCAGTCGCGCCTGCAAGTCCCCGGGATTCATTTCTTCCGGTTTGAACTTCTTCAAGACCTCCGGCAATTCCGCGTTGATGTGAACGTCTTTGACGAAATGACCCACAGTAACGCGATTCACCGGCAGATAGCGCGAATGAACCGGCATGGTTTTCTCAATAGCGTCGGCAAAAGCGCCGAATTTGCCTCGGAAGGTAAGTATTCCGGCTGCCTGGCCGCCGGTCACATCGGCAGTGCAGGGCGCAGTGCTGCTGGACTTGGCCTCCAACATAACCTTCGGTTGAGCCAAAGTCGCACTCAGGTTCGGGGATGTCTGAACCTGCAGCGTGGCGTCGCCCGTAGAGTCGGTTTGATTGTGGACCACGACAGGAAATGTAACCTTGTCGCCGGGAATCACAAAACGAGGAAGGGAAGGTTCCACGAAGAATTCTTTGGCCACGAGCATCTTGCGGTCCGCCGAGGCAAAGCCCGCTCCCTTATCGCAAACCACCGCATATACGCGATAGGTCGTGGTGGTATCGGGCAGTGTGAATTCAATCGAGACCTGCCCTGACGCGTCCGTCACCAAGGCAGGATTGAAGTACGCGACAGGGTCGAACCGCTTACGAAGGGTGGAGACGACCTCTCCCAACCCCTCATCCCCTCCGGTAAGCGGCTTAGTGGAGAGTATCTTGAAGAGATCTTGCGTGATCAGAGCCAGCCGCAAATCTCCTGAGAAGACGGAAAGCGGCAAATCGAAGTCAGTCAGAGAAGAAAGCTCGGGCGTCCTAAAGGCAGTGAGCGCGAGGATCGCCTCATCCACAACGCAAACAGCTAGCTCTGAGAGCACCCCCTTACCCTTGTCATCCGCGACGCGGAAGTTCAGGCTTACCTTTTCGCCCGGTCTGCTTTTCAGGTCAGATACCTGGGGCGAGATCTTCACGCCGAGCGGCTTTACGTCGGTGCGAACGCGGACATCCGCATAGCCAAAGAACAAGCTTGGTATATCCATGTCCGTTTGGGTCTGGTACACGGGAAAATCGCCTCGGGCCGTCGTTGCCACCACAGATACATACACATTGGGAAGGAACGCTGCCGTGGTGGTGAATTCGTACTGGCCCGATTTCCCCGGAGCATCGATAACGCGATAGCTGAGGATGTCCCCCTTCTCCAAGGTTACCAGACACTTCTTCAGCGGCCTCTGAGCGTGAAAATCCACACGCACTGCTTCGCCCACCGCATATTCTTTCTTTGTGAGCGCCAGGAGTATCTCGTTGCTCGTCAATGACCGTTCTTCTTTGCTGCGGGCCCTGATCCAGCGGTCGTACTCCTCCCAACCCACCTGGAACATGGTCTGGCTGGTGTACGTGCCTCTATCGTCCTGGTACGTGAACGCGACCATGTACCTGCCCGCGTCACCGAGCCGAAGCTCATACGTAGCTTCCCCATTTACTATGGACTGACGGGAAGACAAGGATTTCACCCAGCCTTCTTCCCACAGATAGTTCAATTGCCCGGTTTCGTCCCGCTTCTGGGTGTAGAAGTACTTCTTTTCCATCAGGCTGGCTTGGATCTCACCCTTGGGGAGCTTCTTGCCGTCCGGTGTAACCACAATGACCTTGAGGGTCGGGGCGAACCCGGACTGGACCTTGGTAGGATGCGCTGAGATGCCCACGAGGAACCGTGGGGTAGGTTTGTACGTAGTGACATCCGTAGCCGGCTCGCCATCTACGTCAAGGACGGTCACCGCTATTTTGACCCCATACAGACCGGTGAGCATGCGACTGTCCAAGGGGATGGTCAGATCCATTTTTCCGGTCCGATCGAGCACGGATTCGCCCGACTCCAGGAACTGTTCCTGCTCGTCTTCGTTGCCGAAGATAAAGCCGTCCAGGCCCTGCACCTTGTTTGTTACCGGCACCAGGGTAGCTTTCCATCGGGCGCGGGCCAGCTTGACCGGCCCGCCCGCGTAATAGCTGGCCTTTGCCTCGACCTTGAGGAACTCCATCGGCCGTTCCAGGGTCACATATTCCTTGCTCACGCGTTCTTCCTTCTTCGCCGTGAGCGTTACGTAATGGCGAGGGATCTTGTACTCCTGTACCTGAAACGTGCGGCTGAAAGAGACTTCTTTTGTGTCGCTGGTCTTGATTCTTCCCGTGAGATTGTAGGTTCCCACAGGCAGAAACTTCTTCACCTCAAATGAGGCGTTGCATGTACCGAAATCGTTCAAAGCAAGCTTCTGGGTGTATTGCATGTCTCCTCGAGGATCCGTGATTTCCAGCTCAACCTCTTTTCCGGTGGGAGTGACAATCTTCCCGCCTTCATAGCCCCGAACCACGCCTTTGAAGAATACCGTCTCTCCAGGTTGATAAATCCCGCGCTCGGTAAAGAGGTAGCCCTTGATCGAGCGCGGGTCCGGCTCAACCCATTCGGTTTGGGCCACTGCAAAAGGCTTCAAGCGGACTTGGCCAATGTTCACTGCCGCGCAGTCATTCTCTTTGGCTGCGATGGCCCATTTGGCGGCCGAGACACTCAATTTGCGATTCGTGAGACCGGCGGCTTCCTTGCCCACGTGAACCGCTGAGAACTGCTGCCCGTCCTTGAGCACAAGCAACCCTTGAGCATCGGTCTTTCCCACAAAGAAGGCGTATCCGTCCGTCTGATGAAGGAGCACGTCGACGCCGGCCGCCGGCTGCCCGGTGTACAGGGATGTCACCCAGACCAGCAGGGTCTTGGCCGATACCTTGTACGTGATGGAGAGGTCTGTTATCTGGAGTGGCTTGGTTGCGCTGCCGGTAAAGACCTTGTCCGGGTCGGTAAGGGTGGTCCACCACATGCCGCCATGATCCGCGGTCTTGCGAAACGAGAGTGGGAGCGAATAGCCAAACACGCCCTGCCGCGCGGAACGTGCGAAAAAGACCTCAGAATCGGTGACAAAGCCCTTACCGAAAATTGCGGGGACCTTCCCCGTTTTGACGAGCTTCTCCAGAGCCTCTTTTCGCTGGGCTTCGGGCCACTTTTCAAGACCTCCCTTGGCCTCCGCGGCCGCGGAAAATTCAGGGATCAAGTATGGTGGGATCTGTTTGAGGTCACACTTGACCTTGGTAACATTGCTCAGCGTCAAGGGGAGCAGTTGACGGGATCGTAGCTCGATAACGGATTGCTTGGTGCTGACCTCGATCTTGGGAGCTATGCCCGGGCCTTTGAACGCGTACTTCCGGTCGGCAAGAATCGCTCGGCCATCTCGCACCTTGATCGAGCTGATTACCACCTCGTAGTTTTTGTCAAATTCGAAATCGCCCGTTACGCGGAAGCTATACGCGTACTGCTTGATAATGCGCGTGTTCGGCACAGCGGGCCGAATGGTTAACGCCTGTTTAAGGTCCGCAGTAGAGATTTCGCGAGTCAGCGAGAGCTGAAGCCCCTTGTCCGTCGGGGAACGGTAAAAGGTGGAAATGTCCGAAACGCCAATCTTCTCGATGCTTGAGAACTCGTAACGGTAATCGCGTGGGAGAAGCTGCCGCCCTGTCGAGTCCGCGAGGCCTTTCTGAACCGTAATCACTATCTTCGCGGGCTCGGTGGACTTCTTTTCAGCACGGATGACAAAGCCCCGAGCAGCTTCTTTCGCTTTCGCAGAAGTAGTTTGATCCAGAAGCTCGAAGCCTTCATCCTTGCCGTCACGGGTGACTTTGATGCTTGCGCCGGCGTCCGAGGGAAAAACCGGGTGGTTGAATCGGACAGTGGCCGCCCACAGTCCTTCTTCCTCCGAAGGATAGAATTCATCGTGGCGCAGGGTCACGGTTAAGTCAGCCGCGTGGATGAAGGCAGGAAAGAATAACCCACACAGCACGAGAGTGGCGATTATCATGAGGATCTGTCGATAGCATTTCACTCTTGTCATAACGCTCTCCCCCTTCCAATCCAGTGAGTTCAATTGTTCCCCCAGAAGAGACTACTCCGGAGCCATCAGTATTCTGTTAGTGTTCTCGGCCTGGCCCTGAGCATCGTCTCAGGCTCTTCACCGATGCTCAAAGAAGGACCCCCGTACGATTTTCCCATGCCGACTTATCTAAAGGGAACCTTTTTTTCATGAAGGGGTGTGGAGAGCCACGGTTGCATGTCAGTGTCTTGGTACAGAATGACTGCATAACGGTTCCGTCGCGCGACCTGGAGAATTCGAGCGAACAGGTCATTGCGCGGAAGAAATGGTGGGACAAACCTTGTTCCCGCTGGGAATGCCCCCCATGAATGCCGGGATTCTCTTGTAGGGGCAGGTCTTGTGCCTGCCCGATTTGAGACGGTTTGGCCAAGGGCAGGCACAAGACCTGCCCCTACAAATCGCTCCGTCTCGCGTCCCGCGGAACTCGCGACGACACTCTTCCCTCGCGTAACTGAATGGATACAACAACCCCCCGCAATTCGCATTGACCGTTGTGTCGTTTGAGCGCTATACCCGTGAGGTGGCCCACAGGGAATTTGCGCAACCCTATCAGGACGATTGGTGTCTTGAAGGGATGTTGCTTCTGTAGGCACGGGCTCAAAATAATGATCGCACACTCGAAGAATGGGGGAGAAGATGGGAATTGATGAGTACCGGAACGGTTTGCAGGTAGCTTCTGAATTTACTCTTGTCCAAGCGCTTTTTGGTCGTCGTGCCCGCAGATTCCTGTTGGGCGCGTCTATCCCTGACGGGCCGTTGGCATTTACCTCACGTCACGAGCCTATTCCGCTCACCGAAATCGAGAAGATGATCGTTCTCACGGCCATGGCCGGCAATACGGGCTGGAATTATGCGATCATGCATAATCCCTACTACGCGCCGCACCTTCCCAACTATTCCGCGGCCGCAGGCGGACGCACGTTCCCTTCAGCCGCGGGCTTCCACACCAGCGAAATCTTCTTCACGGATGACGAGGGTGTCTATTTCTTTGAAACCCGCGATGCCCCCGCGCTCGTGGATAAGCCCGTTCAAGAGATGTCCGACTTGGATTCACTCGTGGAAGCTCATCGCAAGCGCGTCCGAAAATTGGCTGATGGCCGCCTTTATCTCCCGGCCGCGGAACCTCACATATCCGGGCACAACTTCTGGGTGGTCAACCGCCCAGGGAGTATGCTGGCGATTCCGGTGGCCGATGTTGCCCAGCACCATATTGCCAACCTTTGCTTTGGCCTGCAAAATGGCTACTGCCTGTATGACGACATCAACAAGGAGCCGATCCCGGGATTGGAGCGCTTTCGGAAGATCTGCGATCCGGTCAATGTGCTTCCCATAAGCTTTGTCGAGCAGTACTCTCTCATGGAAAGCACCACGGAGCTTGTTGCGTCATGTTATGCAGGGATGCTTATGTTGCAGGCAATGGGTTTGGGCGGGTGGATGTTTAACGGGATGGATCCCTATTCTATTCTGGGGGCCAGTGGTGATCCAAACGTGCCTGGATTGGGATTCCGGTACGATAAAGACGAGCGCTGGACCCTTCCCAATCCTACAGGGCTTCCGGGAGTTTTCGAGGGTTTCTGTCCGCCGCACTACCCTGACATGCGGGCCGCAGTGGAAGCCTTTGCTCAAAGGAAGTTCGGTCCGAACGGCCCGTTCCATCCCGACACTCCGGGTCCGTGGAAAGAATCGTCAAGAGTAAGGGCTGCCGCGCAGATTCACAGCGAAGAATTCAAAGAATGTGTAGCGCTGCAAGCTCAGTACACCCTGGACCGTTTCGGCAAATTCCCTGGAACAGTTCCCACAATTCTGGTTTTTATCTTCTTGCAGGCGCATCATCTTGATCTGGAGTTCTATGACCGTTACTTTGACCCGGGTGCGTATCTCAAAACCCACGCGGACCACATGAAAAACTGGCATAAGGAGGAGGACTAGAAGAAGTTGGAAGATTTAGGAGCTTTTGAAGAAGTAGCCGGGGAGGCCGAACAAAAA
>JBMOME010000036.1:0-22101 GCA_049323095.1 Thermodesulfobacteriota bacterium | reverse complement strand
GACCCGGTCGAATGTGCTCGCGTCATACGTGGCGGTGCCAAGGTCTACGCCACGATTTCGCGCGCCCCACAGGACCAGCCCAACGCCGGTTGCATAGAGGGGCGAACTCACGATGTCCACAAGGCCGCTGATTCCCGTGGGAAATCCAACACGCACGGGCAAGTCAAAAATCTGTTCGGCCAGTTCGCACATCCCTTCGATTGCCACGGTTCCGCCGGTGAGCACTACGCCCGAGTGGACCTCGTCCGTCAGGTTGTACTTCTCCAGTTCTCGTTTCACCAGGCCCAGTATTTCTTCGAGCCGCGGTTCCGCGATATCCGCAAGGACCGATCGGGACAGGACTCGCGGGGCACGGCCACCCACTCCCGGAACCGAGACAGTCTCGTCCCTGGTGACGAGAGACCCCAGCGCACAACCATACTTCCTCTTGATTCTCTCTGCCTCGACCATGGGCGTCTTGAGGCCCACCGCGATATCGTTGGTCAGTTGCTCGCCACCCACAGGCAGGACCGACGTATGGTGGATGGCGCCGTCAACAAAGACTGCTAGATCCGTGGTCCCGCCGCCGATGTCCACCAGAGCAACGCCAAGCTCCTTTTCGTCGGGAAGGAGCACCGCTTCTGCGGAGGCCATCTGCTGGAGCACTACTTCATGCACTCGCAGCCCGCTTCGATGGGCGCAGCGTATGATATTCTGGGCTGCGGAGACCGCGCCGGTAATGATGTGTACCTTGGCTTCCAATCGCACGCCCGCCATGCCCACCGGTTCCTTGATGCCTTCCTGATCGTCCACCATGTATTCCTGGGCTACGATGTGGAGAACCTCCCGATCCAAAGGAATAGCAACGGCTTTGGCCGCGTCGATGACCCGTTCAACATCCACTTGGGTAACTTCGCGGTTTTTCACAGCGATGACGCCGTGGGAATTGATCCCTTTAATATGTCCGCCCGATATTCCCGCCAGAACGATATCGGCCTTGCACCCGGCCATAAGCTCCGCGTCCTGAACCGCCTTCTTTATGCTTGCCACCGTGTGGTCTATGTTGACTACCACACCCCGTCGCAAACCACGGCATGGAGCAGTTCCCAGGCCGATGACATCCACCATGCCGTCTTCGTTGATTTCACCTATGATCGCGCAGGTCTTAGTAGTGCCGATATCAAGACCTACCACCGTATTCTCGCTGTGAGACATGATCCTACCCCTGCTCACGTGCACGGCCCGGACTCACGAGAGCACGATCCTCGAAGTCCAGATCGATGAACTTGGCGTTATTCCATTCTCCGCGTCGGGTCAAGAATCTTTTCAGGCGTTCATACCGTCGCAGCTTGAGCTCAAAGTCCTCCGTGCCCAGCACCACGGTCCGTCCGCGGTTTGTGTGCAGCGTGAGCCCTCGATCCACGCCGACTCGCACCTCACTGACCGATGAGGCTGCAAGACCCGACGTGCTCCTTTCCAGCGCATCGAGAACCACGAGCCCCCTGCGGACCGATTTTCTGACGTCGGAGCCCTTTCTGGAGAGTTCCTCCGAAGTCACGCCGGTCAGAAGCGGGTATCGAACCGAATTGCCCGGGAGAACTCGCGTGAAGATCTCACCCTGTTCATCCACGTAGTAGAGCTTTCCCGCTGCCAAGATGGCTCTGGGGTTGCGCTCTTGAATCTCGATCACCAAACGCCCAGGGAACCTCCGGTATACTGACACAGCCTTCACCCACGGATGCCTCTTAAGCCGTACCGCGACGGCCTCAAGGTCCAGCGTGAGGAGATTTGTTCCAGTCTCCACTTCAGAGGCTTCGATCACTTCCGCGCCGGAAAGGTGATGGTTGCCCATGACCTCCACATGGTGAAGGGTGAAGTACGGGAAATGAAGAAAAACCACATAAGAGAGCAGAACAGCCAGGGCCGCGTTGACGCAAAGCACCACTACAAGCACGGAGCGCAGAATGCTCCCGGCCCTTGTTTGCCGGTCCCCGGCCTCGGAATCGCACGGAAAAATCGCCGGAACAGCCACGATTCCGATATCTCCGCCTCTAATCATGGCTCGGCTCGACTCCTATGACAGAGACCTCCAGTTCAAGCTCGATGCCTTCCTCGGTCTTGACCCTGGAGCGAATCTGTTCGATCAATTCCAGCACCTGAGCCGCAGTGGCCCGGCCCCGGTTGATGATGAAATTTGCGTGGAGCTCCGATACCTGCGCATCACCCGCGCTCGCACCTTTGAAACCCAGGCGATCGATGAGCATTCCCGCGGGCTTGTCCGGTGAAGGGTTCTTGAAGACGCACCCCGCACTGGGCCGGTTAATGGGTTGAGTGGCACGTCGTCGCGTTCGTGCCTGTTCGATCTGCTGATGAATCGTGTCGAGATGGCCGCGTCGCAGCCTCACAGTGCCTTCCAACACTGCCGCAGCCTGGGGAAGGCTCATCCGACGATACTGGTAGTCCAGGTCATCCGCACCGAGGTTGATTTCGGTTCCTGCCAAGTTCATGAGCTTCACCTGGACCAGAAGGTCGCCGATGCAGCTTCCGCCCGCGCCCGCGTTGGTTATCACCGCGCCGCCGAAGGTTCCGGGAATGCCCCAGAGCTGCGCCATGCCCTCCAAGCCCAACCGGGCCGTCTGATTCACCACGTACGGGAGAGGCGTGCCCGCGCCGATCATGACTCGGGCGTAATCAGAACCGTTTTCATACAACTGAAAGCCGCCCAAGGAGCATGTGCGAATCACCACGCCTCGAAAACCGGCGTCATGGAAAAGCACGTTGGTCCCAGCGCCGAGCAAGAAATACGGAAGCTTATTCTCGTCCACGTATCGGAGGACCGCTCCCAGCTCCTGTACATCCGCGGGTTCCGCCACAAGGTCCGCAGGACCGCCGATCCGAAAGGAAGCGTACCGGCTCAATGGAACCGCGACCCGGGCTCGTCCCGCGACCAGCTCCTGGATTTGTCTGATTTGAGCCGGGGACAAGCTCATGACTTGCGAGCCTCCTCACGCTGGAGCTCTTCAAGAATCATTGGCCCGAGCTGAGTCACGTCACCTGCTCCCAGAGTGATGACCATGTCTCCTTCCCGCAGGTCCCGGCAAACCTCGGCGGGAATGGTTTTTCGATCTGGCAGCAAACGCACCGCTTTGTGGCCTCGGCTGCGAATCGCTTCACACAATGCTTCCCCGGAAACGCCTTCTATGGGCTCTTCGCTGGCCGCGTAAATCTCCATGATGTAGAGCAAGTCCACATCGATGAACGCGGTCAGGAATTCTTCAAACAACGCCTTGGTTCTTGTGTATCGGTGAGGTTGAAAAATCACCGCGATCCGCCCATGTGTGATCTGACGAGCCGCTTGCAGGACCGCCTTGATTTCCGTGGGATGGTGGCCGTAATCGTCGATGACCGTAACTCCGCGGGCCGTGCCCCGTTCGGTGAAGCGACGCTGCACGCCGGGGAATGATTCCAAGGCCTGGCGTACGGTCTCAAAAGGAATCTCAAACACGTCAGCCACCGCGATAGCAGCCAGCGCGTTCTGAACATTGTGCAGCCCAGGCATTGGCAGCCGGATCTCCCCCAGCGATTCTTGCTCCCGGTATACAGCGAAAAGGGTGGATCGCCCCTCCGATGCTCGCGTGCGGCCGTGATACTGGGCTTGGGGCGAGAGCCCATAGGTGATGAATCGCTTGCGGATGAGGGGGATGATCTTTTGGACCTCCTCGTCATCCAGGCACACGATGGCATAACCGTAGAACGGGAGTCGATTGATGAACTCCAGAAACGCGCCCCGTATCTCCGCCATAGATGAGTAACAATCCAGATGCTCTAGATCCATGTTCGTGACCAGGGCCACGTTCGGATGGAGCCTCAGAAAAGACCGGTCCGACTCATCTGCTTCGGCAACCAGGAGATCGCCCTGTCCCAGACGTGCTCCTCCGCCGGGAGTGTTGAGCTTCCCGCCGATGATCACCGTGGGATCAAGCCCCGCCGCGGAAAAAATAGAAGCTATCAGAGACGTGGTAGTGGTCTTGCCGTGCATCCCTGCAACAGCCACCGACGTTTGCATACGCATGAGCTCGGCCAGCATCTCGGCACGAGGTATCACCGGGATGCGACGCTCCCTGGCTGCAGCCAGTTCGGGATTATCCGAGTTCACCGCGGAAGAAAAGACAACCACGTCGGCCTTGTCCAGGTGCTTCGCGTCATGGCCGATCGAGACGCGAGCCCCCAGGCGCTCCAGACGAGCCGTTATATCGGAAGACTTGAGGTCCGAACCGCTGACACGGAACCCGAGCGCAAGCAGGACCTCAGCGATCCCACTCATCCCGACTCCGCCGATACCGACGAAGTGGACGTCCCTCACCCTCTTGAAAAGGGTTCCGATCATGCGCGACTCCCTGCCATTCTGAGCAGTTCCTTCGCGATGGTGCGTGCAGCCTCGGGCCTTCCCAGTTTTCGCGAATTGGCCGCCATTTGGGCCAATTGCTCCGGATTGCTTGCCAGGTCCGTGATCTCGTGAACCAGCGCTCCATTCTTGAGACGCGAGTCCGGAATGACCCGCACCGCGCCCTGAGCTTCCAGAACTGCGGCATTCCGAGCTTGATGATCGCCGATGGCATAGGGATAGGGGGTCACTATGGCCGGCTTCCCCAAGGCCGTTATTTCTGCGAGCGAACTTGCTCCCGCGCGGCAGACCACGAGATCCGCCCAGTGGTAAACTGCTCCCATATTGTCAATGAATTCACGAACGTCCGCATTTATGCCGGCCTTCGCGTAAGCCCGAAGGGTTTCCTCCACCCTGCCTCTGCCGGTCTGGTGTATGAGTGCGATCCGGTCGGCCAGCGGCTTGAGCCGGTCGAGGCTGTTCGTAATTGCCGCATTGATACTCTGCGCTCCCTGAGAACCTCCGAAGACCAGTACATGCAGCCTTTCCTTTTCAGTCTCGGGCTGCGCAGGTTCCATGAGGTCTCCGCGGATCGGATTGCCCGTGAGCATGGTCTTTGCCTGAGGAGGATACGGCTCGGTCTTTTCCCACGAAATGAAGACCCGATCCACGAGTTTTGAGAGCACCCGGTTGGTGGTGCCCATGACCGAGTTTTGCTCCTGAATGGCTGTGGGGATCCGCATCAGGAGCGCGGCAAGGACGGTGGATCCCGATGCATATCCGCCAACGCCGAATACCACGTGAGGTCGGAAGTCGCGCAGAATTGAGAGAGACTCCACGATGCCACGAGGGACCTCTAGGACCGCTCGGAGCACGTTCATCAGCCTTACGCCCCGAATTCCCCTGGCTGTGATGAACCTGATGGAGAACTCGGTAGTAGGGATGATCTTGGCCTCGAGACCGTGCTCAGTGCCTACGAAGAGCACCTCAGTCCCCGATGTTTCTTTCTTGAGCGCCCTGGCCACAGCCAGTGCGGGGAAGAGATGGCCTCCAGTGCCGCCTCCTGCAATGAGCACTCTCATTATGCGGCCCCCCGGGAGTCGGTCCCTTCATGTCTGGCTATAGAGAGCAACATGCCCAGGCCCCCAAGGTTCATAACGAGCGACGTGCCTCCCAAAGAAACAAACGGCAAAGGAAGTCCCTTGGTGGGAAGCATCCCCATAGAAACGCCCATATTAATCATTGCCTGAAGACCGATTAGGCAGATGATGCCGAAAGCCAGGTACTGGTGAAAGCTGTCCCGAGCCCGGATCGCCACCACGAACCCTCGGCAGATGAGGATGTAGAAAAGAAGAATCAAGGTCACCACACCGACCAAGCCCGTTTCCTCACCGAGGACCGAGAAGATGAAGTCCGTGTGGGGTTGGGGCAAGTAATATAACTTTTGGATGCCTTTTCCTACCCCCACGCCCCACATCCCGCCGCAACCGAAGGCCACCAGGCTCTGAATGACCTGAAACCCTGCGTCCAGAGGGTCTCTCCACGGGTCCACAAAGGCTTTTAATCGGCTGATTCGGTAAGGGGCTTGGAACGCCCAATAGACGAGCAGCGGCGAACAGATGACAAAACTGGCCAGAAGATGACGGGGCCTCACCCCTGCCACAAAGAGCATCAGGAACCCAACCACCGTTATGATTACCGCGGTCCCGAAATCAGGCTGAGCCAGTACCAGTCCGACCACTGCACCCACTACCAGAATGTTCGGCAAGAATCCGACCGCGAGATCCTTGATTCCCTCACCTTTTTTGGCCAGTGACGCAGCAAGAAAGAGCACCAGAGCGTACTTCACGAACTCGGAAGGTTGAAGAAAGAGCCCGAATGGCAGCCGTATCCAACGCTTCGAACCGCCCATCTCCACGCCCACTCCGGGCACAAAGACCAGCAGCAGAAGAACCAAGCCCACGATCATCAGGTACGGAACAACACGCCTCCAGAAAGCGGGATTGATGACGGACATCCCGTACATGACGCTCAACCCCAGCACCAGGGCAAGAAGCTGTTTCTTGGTGTAGTAGAAGCTGTCCCCGAATCTGCCGGTCGCAATGATGTACCCCGCGGATGTGACCATAACCACGCCGATGGTAATGATCAGCGCGGCTACCGTCAGGAGCACCGGATCGGGTCCCGCTCGTCGGTCCGAAACAAAATCCGGGGTATGTGCAGTTTGCAACCGGGCGGCTAAGCCCATTCTCAGCTCCTACGTACCTTCGTCAGGCTCTAGGATAAGCGGGCATTCTGCCCACGCGTCAGCGTGAAGCGCCACGAGGCCGACTCTCTTGTCTCCGTTGCTGCGAGGCGAATGGTACGGCTCACTTTCAGGGAACCGGCCCGGCAAGCCCCTCCTGGGCCGTAGCTGATCGGCGGCTCTCTTGATTCGAGCCCACGGGACGACAACGGCCTGCCCCGCGTCTGTGTATTTAGGTTCGTCCATGGTCGAAATCCTTATCGGAGTTTGAGTGTGCTGACCGCCATAAGTGCAAGCACCACAGAGACGATCCAAAAACGTACGATCACTTTTGGTTCAGGCCACCCTTTAAGCTCGAAATGGTGATGGATAGGGGCCATGTTGAAAATTCGCTTACCCGTAGCCTGGAACGAAATGACCTGGAGGATCACGGACAGCGCTTCCACCACGAAAAGGCCGCCGGCTATGGCCAACACGATCTCGTGCTTCGAGATCACGGCAACCGATCCCAGCAGCGCGCCGAGAGAAAGCGATCCCACGTCTCCCATGAAGACTTCTGCCGGATATGCGTTATACCAGAGGAAGCCCATGCCCGCGCCGAGCATCGCGCCGCAGACTACGGCCAGCTCGCCTGCTCCGGGCACGTAAGAAATTTGCAGATACTGGGCGAGCTTCAGATGTCCGGACATGTAAGAGAACAGGAGGTACGTGGCGCCGCACACCATGACAGGACCAATGGCGAGCCCGTCCAGCCCGTCGGTGAGATTCACTGCGTTCGCGGTACCGGCGATGACCAGCGCCGCAAAGAGGATGTACCAGGCACCCAGGTCAGGATTGACATTCTTAAAGAAGGGTACTGCCAGCGTCGTTTTGAAGCTTGGATCCCACCAGAGAATCAGTCCCACCAGCGCGCCGATTCCTAGCTCGATTGCGAGCCGCCGCTTTCCCGAAAGCCCGCGGTGGTTCTTGCGCTTGAGCTTCAGGTAATCATCCGCAAAACCTATGGCGCCGAAAGAGAGCGTGACGCCCAGGACAAGCCAGAAATAGATATTGTCCATCCTGGCCCAGAGCAGGCAGGAGATGGTCATCGCGAACAGGATCAGCAGACCGCCCATGGTAGGCGTGCCGCTCTTCTCAAAGTGAGACTGAGGTCCGTCGTCTCGGATCTGCTGGCCCACGTGCACGGCCCTGAGATACTCCACCAGCGGTCGTCCCAGCAAAAAACTGATCACCAATGCGGTCAGCGTGGCCATTACCGTTCGGAAAGAGATATACCGGAATACATTGAAGAGTATAAATTCCGAGCCCAGCGGGTAGAGCAAGTAATAGAGCATGGGCTAGTTCTCCTCCAGTATATTCTGGGCCATGGTCTCCATCTTCGTAACGCGGGAACCTTTCACAAGGATTGCTCCGAACTTCTTGATATCCGGTCTGATGGCCTTCCACGCTTCCTGCTTGTCGTCGAAGACCTGCACTGAGTCTGAATTGCCGCCCGCGTCGCGAAAACCTCGGGCGACCTGCTCCCCGTACTCGCCCACGAACACCACACGATCGATCCCGAGGCGGGCCACTTCTTCTCCAAGCTCCTGATGGAGCTTCCCGGAGTACGCTCCCAATTCCATCATGTCCGCGAGCACCGCGAGCCGCGGGCGACCGCTTCCTCGGGTTGAGAGCACCTGGAGCGCAGATTTCATTGACTGCGGATTCGCGTTGTAACAATCCCGGATCAGAATTCGACCTCCTGAAAGCGCGAGAATCTCCATGCGCCAGGTAGGCGGCTCAAAGCCGCGCAGTGCATCCGCGACTTCGGGCAAAGGCACTCTTACTGCTACGCAAGCTGCGGCCGCAGCAAGCGCATTGGCTATATTATGCCGACCTGGCACGGACAGGCTGACTTCGATCGCGCCGCTGGCAGTGATCATCTCAAAGCGGGTCCCATCGGCTTCTTGGATCTTGGCGGCCCTGAAGTCACCGTGCTCGATTCCGAAAGAAACCACGGTGCAGTGAGCTTGTCCCAAGTGAGATTTGAGATATGCATTCCCATGCGGAACCACTGCAGTCCCGTGTGTCCGCACAGACCTGACGAGGTCGAACTTCTCGTCAGCCACCTGCTCAATGGATCCCAGCCCTTCCAGGTGCACGGGTCCTATGGTGGTGATGACCGCGACGTCAGGGGATGCGGCTCTGGCCAGGTATTTCATTTCACCTACGGTATTGACGCCGGCCTCAACCACGGCAACCGTGTGAGTGCCGTTGAGATTCAGTACGGTCATGGGCAGGCCGATCATGTTGTTCAGATTGCCCTGTGAAACCAGGGGATGATGCGACCGCCCCAGGACGGCCGCGATCATCTCCTTGACGGTGGTTTTGCCCGAGGAGCCGGTAACCGCGATCAGGGGAAGGGTATAGGACTTACGGTAGGCTGATGCAAGGTCGGACAAAGCTCGGAGAGTATCCTGAACCTGGATCAGGACTTGATTGGTGAGCTTGTGAGGAATTTCCCTGTTGCCACCGCGGTCCACCAAACTGCCTCGGGCGCCGGCTTCCAGGGCCGGCAAGACGAATTCGTGTCCGTCAAACGTTGTGCCTTTGAGCGGGACGAACAAGTCGCCCGCCCTGATATCTCTCGAATCAGTAGAGATCGCGTCAAAGACCGTGCTTGCGTCTCCTTGAAGGAGCACGCCCTGACACGCGTCCAGCACCATGGAAGCCGGATATGGTCCGGATTCAGCTCTCATGTGCGATCTCGGTCTCCCGTATATGTGCTACGTCCGGCCGGTTTCTTGCCGGAATCGGTTCGAGGTGAAACAGAAGCTTTCCTGGCGAGCTCTTCTCTGACCACCTCGCGGTCATCAAACGGATAACGCACCCCGTTGATCTCCTGATACGTCTCGTGTCCTTTCCCCGCGATTAGCAGGATATCGCCGTTCTTTATGTTGCCGACCGCCCATGCAATAGCCTTCCTGCGATCGGGGATGACGAGGAAGGATCCTGTCTTGACCGGCTGGTCGCCTCCGGAGTTCGTGACGAGCTCAAAGCCGTGACCTCGGACGCCTTCCACCACCTGTTCGATAATGGTCAGAGGATCTTCCGTGCGTGGATTGTCCGACGTAACAACCACTACGTCGCTGGCCGCGGCAGCTTCTTTTCCCATTACGGGGCGCTTGGACTTGTCCCGGTCTCCACCGCAACCCATGACAGTCAGGATGCGGCCCTTGGAAAGCCCCTGGAGCGCTGCCAGCGCATTTGCCAGCGCTTGAGGCGTGTGTGCGTAATCGACCAGGATGGTGCCCCGATCCGACGGTACCCGCTCCATCCTGCCCGGAACCACGCTTACGGCTTCTACACCTTGCTGTACTGCGCCATGCGGGATGCCGAGCGCCTCGGACACCGCGACGGCCGCGAGAATGTTCGAGAGATTGAACGATCCGGTCAGACGCGAGCTGAAGGAGAAGGCCCCTGAAGGGGTCTCCACGCGGGCCGTGAGGCCGGTAGCTCCCAGAGAGATCTCTCCGGCAGTGACATCGCAACCGGGTGCCAGTCCGTAACTCAGCACCGGGACCTTCTCGATCTCCTGGATCAGTCTTGCGCCGTGAGGATCGTCCTGGTTTATGACAGCCGCGGTGCGCTTCTTGGCCGAACGGACCAGCAGATCGCGGAAGAGGATGCGCTTTGATTGATAATAGGCTTCCATGGTCCCGTGGAAGTCCAAGTGATCCTGACTGAGATTGGTGAACACACCCAGGTCGAAATCGCAGCCTTCAAGGCGACCTAACTGCAATCCGTGGGAAGAAGCTTCGATCACTGCGTGGGTCACGCCGGCATCGACCATGTCTCGGAAAAGGGCCTGAAGATCCGATGCTTCCGGCGTGGTGTGCAGAGCAGACTGCTCTTTGCCCGGCCACCGGTACGAAATAGTTCCCACGACCCCCGGACAACCTCCTGCTGCCCGAACGATCGCTTCCAGGAGAAACGTGAGGGTCGTCTTGCCGTTTGTCCCGGTGATCCCTACGAGAGCGAGGTCACGGGTCGGATAGCCATAGGCCACTGCCGCGATCGTGCCCAGAGCCTTTCGGGCATCCGGCACCTTTATCCAGGACAATGTCTCCGGGAGGGAAGATGGCTGCTGCTCAGCCACCACAGCGGCCGCGCCGGCCTTCAGGGCATCCGCAACAAAGTTGTGGCCATCCGTTGCTGCTCCGGGCAGCGCCACGAAGAGCCATCCTGGCTTCACCCTTCTGGAATCGTGGGTCACGCCGCTGACGATCACGGAGTCCTCACCGTGGAGTCGAGGCCCTTGAAGCGCTGCCAGTATGTGTTTGAGCTGCACGCTCATTAATCTTATCCTTCGAACGCCACTTCCAGCGTCTGGCCTTCTTTGAACGAGGTACCCGGTCCTGGATTCTGTTTCACGACGACTCCGCTTCCCTGGAAGCTCACGTCACATTTGATCGTTTCGCAGACATCCAGAACCTGTCGCGCCGTTAAGCCTTTCAGGTCAGGCAAGATCCATTCACCGGATCGGGACCCTGGTCGCACCCTGATACGGCTGCTGCCGACTTTCGCGTCTTCCGGCGATGAATTCGCCTCAGCAGCAAGCAACGGATGGATCTCCGTGGGTTCCTTGCCGCACAAGGCGATGATTCCCTCAGCGATTTTGCGGAAGACCGGCGCTGCAACTTCTCCGCCTGTGTGATGCTTTCCCACCGGTTCGTCGATCATGACAAAGATCACCGGCCTCGGTTTCATCCCGTTGAGAGCGCCAATAAAGGAAGCCAGGCATTTATCCTTGGAATAGCCGCGTTCCGGGTCTATTTTCTGGGCGGTGCCTGTCTTGCCGATCACTTCCACTCCGGGAATATCAGCGTTCTTGCCGGTGCCGCTCAGGATTACGCGACGGAGTATCCGCACCATGGTCTCCGACGTGGAGGGGTGTATCACCGAGCGAATAGGCTTCGGTTGTGTCTCCACAATGGTTTCACCCATTGGAGTCGCGATTTTCTTCATGAGATGAGGCCGGTACAAGTATCCGCCGTTGATCACCGCGGCAAACCCCGCCACCATCTGCATGGCATTCACCGAGATCCCCTGGCCGAACCCGATGTTCGCCTTTGTGAGAACCGACCATTTCCCCGGCGGCAGCAGCAAGCCCGGGCGCTCGCCCGGGAGGTCGGCGGATGAGCCGGCCCCGAATCCGAAGCCAGTCAAGAACCTGTGGAATTCGGTCTTCTTCAGCTCCTCGGAAACTTGAACCATACCTATGTTGCTGGAATGGGTGATGATCTCCTCAAAAGTGAGCTTCTTATGCGGCGCAACGTCGTGTATGACCGTGCCATGGTATCGATAAGCCCCGTTGCGGCAATCAAACACGTCGGAGGGCTTTACACGGCCCATATCCAGGGCAGCCGCGGCGAGGAAGACCTTGAAGGTGGACCCGGGTTCAAAGGTATCTGCCACGCACCGATTCCGGCGGACGTCCGCGGGCGCTTTCTGGAAGAGATTCAAGTTGTACGTGGGATGAACCGCCATCGCTAACAGCTCACCCGAATCCGCGTCCATGACCACTGCTATCGCTCCGCGAGCCCGATGCTTAACAACAGCCTCTTCGATATGTTTCTCCGCGAGGTACTGGATGTTCCTGTCCAGCGTCAGATGGAGATCCCGGCGTTCAGGACCCTCTGTCAGAGCCACGAACGTGATGGGTCTTCCCAGCGCATCTCGCTCGGCAGTGATCGGGACGGGTTCGGCCTTCAAATCTTTGTCGTAATAGAGTTCCAAGCCTTCCAGCCCCGCGGAATCAATTCCCGCAAAGCCGATTGCATGGGCCGCCAGGCTCTTGAGTGGGTAGAACCGGCGGTATTCGCTCACGCCAAAGACGCCCTTGAGGTTCGCCTCTTGCAACTTCTCGGCCGCGAGAGGCGGAACACTTCGCCGAATCCAAACGAACGGGCGATCTTCGTTGAGTCTTGCCATGACAGTCTCTTCGGTCATTTCCAGAGCTTGGGCCAGGACAGCGGCTGTCCGAGCCTTGTCCTGCACCCGCTTCGGTCGTGCGTAAATGGACTGAACTTCAAGACTCGCTGCCATCTGCTCACCGGAGCGGTCCAGAATCATGCCTCGCCGCGCCTCCACTTGCAGCACCTTCGTGCGTTGCTTGGCAGCCTTCTTCTGGAGCCTTTCCGCATCCACCACCTGTAACCGATACGCCCTGACCACCAACAAACCTGTTGCCACTGCGAAGATCAGAGCGACCAGGAGGATTCGGATGCCAACCCAATTGACACCTTGTGTCCTGCTACGGAACATGCACGACCCTGCCCACGGCCGGAAAGACGAGGCCCGCCCGTTTGCGGGCCTGCTTTTCCAATTCCGAGGGCGACTGGAGAGAAGCTATCTCGACGGAAAGCTCTCTCTGCCTTTTCTTGAGTTCTTCATTCTTCTTTTCAAGAGCGGCTATCTGATAGCCAAGCTCTACCAGTTGCATTCTCGTCCACACGTAGAAGAGCCCCATGCACAACAACCAAACCACCAGCACGGAGGCCAGAATCATGCCTGCACGGCTTAAGCCTGACCCGCTTTTATCCTCCAGCGGTATCAGTCGCTTCATCGCGGCCGCGAGACTTCGCCGGAGTCCCAGAGCGGGATTCCTAGAAGCCATTCCGGCCAATCGTGCACGCAACGCGGTGATCATCCGATCGCCTCCAGCACCCTCAATCGGGCAGATCTGGCCCGTGGATTTGCCCGAATCTCCTCTTTAGAGGACTTGATCGCCTTCTTCGTGATCAGTGCCCACTTCGACCGACCCGATGAGACTCTGTCTCTAAACGAATGCTTCACCCTCCTATCCTCAAGTGAGTGATAGGAGACCACACAGAAACGACCACCGGGACTGAGCAGTGTCGGGATCTCTTCCAGGGCTCGCTCCAGGTTCTCCAGTTCGCGATTCACCGCTATGCGAAGGGCCTGAAAAGTCCGCGTCGCGGGGTGGATCTTCCCGGAACCGAATCCCACGCTCTTGGCGATCACCCGCGCGAGGTCTTCGGTGCTCTTTAGTTCGCCGCCGCGCTGCGCGCTGAGAACTGCCCGAGCGATTCTTCTGCTGCGCTTCTCCTCACCGTACATAGTTATCATCCTGGCCAGCTCTTCCTCTGTTACCCGATCGAGAAGGTCTGCCAGGCCCTCGGGCGCTTCCGGATCGAACCTCATGTCAAGGGGTCCGCTTCGGAGAAAACTGAAACCTCTCTCCGCAGCCTCAAGCTGATCGGATGAGAGTCCCAGGTCCAAAACTGCGCCATCTATCCGATCGATCCCAAGAGATCGAAGGATCTCCCGGGCATCCTGAAAACCTCTCTGGATAGCCCGAAAACGTTCGCCAAAGGCAGCCAGCCTGACACGGGCTCGTTCCACTGCGCTCGTATCCAAATCCAGCGCCACCACGCGGCTGTCAGGATTCGATACCGTAAGGATAGCTTCCGAATACCCGCCTGCTCCAAGGGTGCCGTCCAGATAGATGCCGCCTGCTCGGGGTTTGAGGAGCTGGAGCATTTCGTTGAGCAGAACAGGTACATGCAAGTAGGCACCTCCGGCGTTCCTTCGAGGTCGTTGTCGAGACGACGCGTGGTGCGGCGGACCGCAAAATCCTGGGGTAGCGGCGGTCCGATTCCTTGGCCAGGCGCGGAGCTGCGCCGGTGGCCGGTTTGAGCTGTCCTCGCATCCGGTCTTCTGCAGGACTCCTATAGAACCAACAAGTTCGGTTGTCAAGCTCTTTTTGGCTTTAACCTCGTAGACTTATATCTTGAAATTACAGATATATTGAAGTCACTTACTATGATTACGACAGCCGCGGCGCGCCCTTGTTCCATCTTACAAGAAAGACGGATTTACTTTTAACAAACAACTCCATAATATAATTAAACTTAAATAAAAGAATCGCGGGACTGTCACCCTCCGACTGACCAGCCACCCTCAAGCAGGACAGAGGCTAACAGAGCAACAGGGTTGTCAGGGCTGTCACAACGAATCCTTGTACCATACCAGAATAATCCACACATCGGGAGAGGGTGGGGACACATGCTGCGAAGTCCAAGTCGCGGTTACGGTGCGGCCCCATCACCTTTTCGGGGCCTGGAATCGAGGTATGCCGACAGGGCTTGTTCCCAGTGCCTGAGCGGGGAACCCACGAGTTCAGCAAAGCGCGAAATGTCCAGCACCGAATACGCTGGTCGGGGAGCGGGCCTCCCGAGTTCTTCCGTGGTTTGGGTTTCCAACCGAACGTGGTCGATCCCCGAGAGTTCCAGAATCTTGCGTGCGAAGTGGTGCCAAGTGGCTTCCCCGGAATTGGCAACATGGAGGGTACCGGTGAAGCCGCGATCACAAACCTGCACGATGGCGTCCGCGACATCGACGCTGTACGTGGGGCGGCCGTATTGATCGTTCACCACTTTCAGGTGGTCCCGGGTTTCAGCAAGCGCCAGGATTGATTCAACAAAATTCTTCCCGTGGACCCCGAACAGCCATTGTGTCCTGAGGATGCAATGACGGTCCGGGAGATTCGCCCGCACCAAGTGCTCTCCCAGCGCTTTGGATTTGCCGTACACCCCCAGCGGGCTCAGGGGATCGTCTTCCAGGTAAGGCCGCCCCAGGCGGCCGTCGAACACGTAGTCCGTGCTCATGTGGAGCAGGAATGAGTCTGTAAAACGGCAGGCTCTGGCGAGATTCTCCGGACCTCGAGCATTCACCCGGAAGGTCTCCTCCTGCTTACTCTCACACGCATCCACGTCGGTGAGAGCAGCTACATTGATCACCAGCCCGGGTCGGTATCGATCCATCATGCGCTGGACAGGACCGTCCTGGGTTATGTCCACATCATCCACGTCCAGTCCCACTGCGTCGATGTCGGCCTGGTTCAGGGTCATCATCAGATCGATCCCCAGCATGCCTTTTGCCCCGATGACCAGCCACGGATCTCGGAAATGCTTCACATTCTCCTCCCAATGATATCTCGTGCCCACGATCTCTTAACAAAGCCAGATAGTATCACGGGTCGGCCGGAATCCAGTAGTTTGGGCCTGCATTCGTATTAACGGTTGAGTTCGAGTTCCATTTCCCATATTATGGCCCCCGTCTCCCTTTTCTCAACTCTGTTGAAAAAATGATTCCTTTAAGTCTGACGCTACAGCTCCGGAAACATGACCGCTCCAATGATGTTGAGAGAGGCTCGCAGCAAAGATACACCGGCCATCAAGAAGATCCTTTCCAGATGGTTACAGGAAGAGACGCTCCTCAACGGGAACCTCGAAGGAATTATCCGGAATCAGCCCAACGATCCTGCATCCTGCCGGGTCGTGGAGGATGACAAAGCCATCCGCGCGGTCTCGCTGTGGACCCGGGAGGGTTCAAGTGAGGTCCGCCTGCTCGGGTTCGGAAGTGGGGGACCTCCGGACCAGGACCTGGAGCAGCGGTTGCTCCATGAGGAGATCCTGGACTGGTGCGAAACGGGTGTCTCCCGTGTCACGGTGGATGTTCCGGAACCCATGAGCGCGGATCTCGTGCCGCTGCTTAAGTCGTGCGGGTTCCTCTACGAAGGCATGTCATCGGGCTGGAGCATCAGCCAGAAACCGCTTCTGAAGCTCAGTAAACACTTCCTCTATCGCACGGTTCCCCAGAAGGAGCTTATGGCCTTCCTCATGGAATTCATGATCTCCTGCGGGTACGAAGTGCTCACGGAAGAGGGCGGGTTCCGATACCGGGTCAGGCAAGAGTTCACGCGGCCGTTTATCTTCAGCCCTTGGCACCGTATCACCACGAGCGGCTCGGAGATCCTGATTCACCCACCGGCAAGAGTCATCGAGCGACACGAATTGGAAGAGCTCTTCTACCCCATGAGAATATACTCACCGGCGGAAAAGCCTCTCCTCCTCTTCATGGAAAAGAAGCGGGCGCGAACCATCGTGGACCTCCCCAGCGGAGACGCCAGGCAGAACAGCCTCTTTCAGGGGAACATGCGCGGATGGCAAAAGCCGCTCCGTCGTCACAATCTCACATATAGTCATCCGGTGGGCCTAAAAACGCTCCGGAAAGGGCTTCCTCTGCTATTTTACGTGAATGGTACCGGGGCTGTGGGTTCAGGCCGTGTGGAAGACTGGTACCTAGATGAACCGGAAAACCTCTTCGCGCGCCTCCGAGAAATCGGCGAATTCGATCCCGCGGACGTGAAAGAACATGCGGCCACGTCAGGTCCCAGGATGGGAAAGGTGCTCGTGATACGATTTTGCTGGTATCGTCCCCTCAAAAGGGCGGTCACCCTTGAAGAAATACGCGCCATGGACCTGAATTTCAATCCACCGCGCACGCGGTCGCTCTCTTCCGAGCTCTTTCAATCAGTACTGGCCCAGGGAAATGATCTGGCATGATGGATGAGAGTCCGGGGCTCATTTGGAGAGTGGCCGCAAGACCCGTCATCCTTCCGAAGGTAGTTCGATGATTTATGAATACAAGGGTATCAGGCCCAAACTGGGCAAGAATGTCTTCCTCGCGCCCGGAGTCATCGTCCTGGGTGACGTGGAAATCGCAGACAACGCTAGTCTATGGTTCTATACGGTAGCCCGCGGGGATGTGAACTCCATACGCATCGGCCAAGAGACTAATGTGCAAGACCATTGCGTGCTTCACGTGACCTACCAACGCTGGCCTCTTTATTTGGGAAATCGCGTAGTTGTGGGTCACCGTGCCGCGCTTCACGGCTGCACCATTCAAGACGACGTGCTCGTGGGCATCGGCGCGCTCGTCCTCGATGGCGCGGTAGTGGAACAAGGCGCGATTGTGGCTGCCGGCGCGGTGGTGGCGCCTGGGACCATCATTCCCGCCAACAAGGTGGCCGTGGGAGTTCCGGCGCGTCCCGCGCGCGACGCAAGTGAAGAGGACAGAGCCACCCACAGGGGAAACCTTGCCAGATACCGGGATTATGCGCGGAATTTCAGTGAGTTGGTATCGCCCGTCTTTGAAGGACCGGAGGGCGTGATCTAGCCCGTCGGCTACAAGAACAAATAGGAAAGGAGAGGTTTTTCAGGGGCATACGGGGGAGGCCCGCGTTTTTTATTCAAGTATTACTTTAAGTATTGACAATATCCATTTGGTATGTTTTAGTAATTTTTGGTTGCGACGCAACGCCATCCACTCCGTGTCGGAGGAGCCCGCATGCCTCATTCACACAACCTGGAATACTACCTCGGAAAGATGCAGGACGAGTCCCTCGCCGATGCCTTGGCGGACTTCGAAGATCCGCTGGAGGGCCGTTCTGTTGAGTTCCTGAATTCCCTTGAAATGGATGATCCTTTTGTGGACGACGAGTTGACCGTGGATCTGGATGATTACTGAAACTCGTCTGCCGTGAGTTTCTTTCGAGCAATGGCCGGTTGGGAAGATTCCTACCGGCCATTCTCTTTTGACCGGGGTGTTTACGGTTGCTTGTGAAGCGCGGCCAGGAGCGTAGGAATAAAGGTGGTGAGATCTTCCACGATGCAGAGGTCGGCCGCATTGAAAATGGCTGCGTTGGGATCCGAATTGATCGCGACCACAAAGCCCGCGTCTCGTATTCCCGCCACATGCTGGGCAGTTCCGGATATTCCGCACGCGATGTAAAGCTCGGGCGACACCGTGGCTCCGGTGAGCCCTATCTGGCTCTTGTACTCAAGCCATCCCATATCGCAAACCGGCCGTGATCCTCCGACCGCGGAACGGGGAAAAGCCGCGGCAAGATCGCGTATAAGGCTCAAATTCTCCAGTTTGCCGATACCTCGGCCCGCGGCCACGATTACCCTGGCTTCCGACAGGCCCTTGTCTCCTGCAGGGCCGGGCTTGAATCCGAGTGAGCGGGATCGATTTGGTTGAAACTGCACCGTGCGGACTTCAATCGAACCCGTGGTGGAACTGTTGTCGAATTCTGAACGGAACGCGCCGGGTTGAACGGTTATCACGGTCAGTCTTGTGGTTGGAATCAGCTCTGCAACGAGCTTTCCTCCGGATGCGCCGCGGGCGAAGATCACGCGGTCCGCATCAAACGATACACGCTCCACCGTGGTGATGCACGCTGCGCCTCTTCGTGCTGCAAGTCCTGGAGCAAAGTCCGCGCCTTGTGAAGAGTGCGCCGCGCACACGTATACAGGGTCCAACTCCTCGATGAGGTCGCTCAGGATAGCTCTGTACGCCTCCCCGTTGTATGCGGCGAGGCCTGGGACTTGCACCGCGATGACATCCAACCCGGTTTTTTGAGCAATTTCCTGCGCGGGCAATTCAGGCTCATCACCAATCACTACTGCCAGGACGCGGTGCTGATGAAAGCTACTCAGCTGGAGCGCGCATGCGACAGCCTCATAGGAGACGGGTTTGACTCTTCCTTGACCGTGATCGGCAACTACGAGGATGCTACGGTTCTGCATGACGCTCCTCGGGGATCAGGGCCTTTTCACGCAGGATTCCCAAGAGGCGGGTGGCCTTTTCTTCCGGCGTACCTTCAAGTGTCAGACCAGTCCTGAGTTTTTGAGGCTCAGTTACCCGAAGGAGAGTTTCCGGTGGGTCTACTGCCGGTTGCGCGGATGCGTCTATGCTCTCAGGTACCTGTTTCTTGGCTCGCAGGTACTTGGACAAGGAAGGGTAACGCGGTCTATTGATCCCTGTCTGCACAGTGAGCACCGCTGGGAGGACTAGTTCCAGGGCTTCCCGTTCGCCGCCCTCGATCTCGCGTTCGACATAGACTGCTCTGCCCTCATCGAGAGCGGCCTGGTGCACGACCGCCGTCGCGACGGGCATTGAGAGCAGTTCTGCGACCATGGGCCCCACCTGCGCGTGCATGTCGTCTTCAGATATGACCCCTGCGAGGATGAGATCATAGCCCGCTTCTTTTGCCCGGTGGGCTATGAGGTGGGCTATTACCGAGGGGCTCACGTACCCGTCTTGTTCCAATAGGATATGAATGGCGTGGTCCGCGCCCATGCCCAACGCCCTCGTGAGCACCGATCCTGCGCTCTGCGGTGCTACCGTGATCACGTCCAGGGTTGCTCCAGGACAGGCTTCCTTGATGCGAAGGCCTTCTTCCACAGCAAACTCATCAAAATGGTTGATGCGATAGCGCGTCGTCCCATTGCCGGATGTGCCGGTCCCCAAATAATGGGGACCGGGCGCGGTCTCCAAATCGATAACGGGCTTTACACAAACGAGGAGTTTCATACCTATCTTCTTCCTCAACCTCCTACCCCAGTCATAGGGCGCTGCCCCTAGGATGCACCGTAGAGGAGCCCAACACGATTTTGCGAAGAACCGCATAAAGTTGGACACCTCGGACCTATGCCTCCGAAGCGAAGTTAGTCCCGCGCAGAACGCGGGATTGCCGTCCGCAGCGGAGGAGGCATGGGTCCGAGCCTAAGAAAAGGATTCGAAATTAGCATAAATCAGATAAGCAGCGCACGCAAGACAAAAACGAACGAACGTTCGCTCGGTTTTTGTTGACAGCCTTCACGCAGGACGCTACAGATAAACTCTGGGCAAGGAGTGTTCACCGGAACACAAAAAAGGAGAACGGTCATGGGAAAGCCTGAGTATCCCACCCAAGAAGGGATCTGGTCCCAGGGCAAAAGGCCTGAGTCAAACTACGAAGGAGTTCGGCTCGGTATGCCGTACGAAGACGCGGTCGCCAATTTCCGCAAAGCGATGGAAGGTCGGGCTGATTTCGATCCTGCGGTTCTCTTCGTGTGGGGCACCATGCAGGCAAAGGCTGTGCTCGGGATTCTGAAGGCCGTGGAAGAGGCTTTCGGCGAGAACGGTCAGCAGGTGGTCCGGAAAGCGATCAATCAGGTTGGGTACGATGCAGCGAAGCAACTCGTGGAATCCTCCGTGCTCCCAGACGACTTGAGCGACGGTGAACTGATCTCCTTCATGGTTACCGGCATCAATACGGTCCTGTATGCGTCATTGGAGCGGCCCTGGGTCGTGTCGAAATCACGGTGCGAGTTCGACATTCTCTGGTGCCCTCACCAGGACGTGTACAAGCCGTTTGACTGCCGGGTTCAGCGCTACTTCGTGGAGGGGATGATCCGGGCAATGGAAGAAGTAAAGGGCACGCGCGTGAATCCGTACGTGGACAAACTGATTCCGCGGGGAGACGACTGCTGCCACTTCGTAGTGGAGAAGCTTGAATCCAGCGCGGGCGAGCACCCGTGGGCCGAATATTCGGACGCGCTTGAAAAGAAGGCGCTGGCTCGGTTGGAGAAGGGCCGCGCGGAGGACCGGGACAAGTCGTGAGAGTAACTATTCAGTCACGCGGGGGACCGTTGTCATTGCGACCCCGCTGAAAAGCGGGGGAAGCAATCTCCAGCGCTGCGAAAGCTGAGATTGCTTCGTCCTCCGGATCGAGTCCGGAGTCCTCGCAATGACAAGCGCGAAGCCCTTCAATCCCCCACGTGACCTAATGCTTACTCTTGAAACTATCGCGAAATAAAGGACGGATAGTAAGTTGAGTCTTCTTTATATGATCAGGCATGGGCAGGCGTCGTTCGGACAGGGAACGTACGACCGGCTTTCAGAAACAGGCTCGGTGCAAGCCGAGATCCTTGGCGATTATTTTCGTGATTCAGGCAAGGAATTCCACTTCGCTTGCTCCGGTGAAATGAGCCGGCAGAAAGAAACGGGTCGGATCGCGCTCTCGCGCATGAATTCGGGCACAACCGATCCCGGGCCAAGCATTGTTAAAGCGTTCAACGAGTACAACGCGGACGCGGTCATCCAGAGACAGATGAACCAAATGGTGGCGGAAGATCCGCGGATCGCGGAGGATTTCAAGAAGTTCTTCACGGACAACCACTCTTTCCAGCGCGCGTTGAGCCGGGCGCTGCGGGGTTGGGTATCGGGCGCGCTGGACACGACGGGCATGGAATCGTGGCAAGAGTTCAAGCAGAGGGTATGGTTGGGTATTGATCGTATCCGGCAAGAGTATCAGGGTGGAAAGAGCGTTGCAGTCTTCACATCCGGCGGGGCAATAACGGTGGCTACGCACATAGCTCTGAGCCTGCCGGACGATGCGACCGTCGATGTGATCTTTCAGATCGCCAATGCGTCCGTGACGGTATTTCGGTATGACCGTGACCGGTTCACACTTTCTTCATTCAACGAAACAGCTCACCTCCAAATGCGAGCCGATCCTCGGCTGGTGACGTACAGGTGAGCGCAAAGAAATCAAAGGGAGCCTGAAAATGGACTTCACCGTATCTGAGAAAGCCCAAACGATTGTCGAGATGATCAACGAGTTCGTTGAGAAGGAAATCATTCCTCTGGAAGCCGACTTTTCAAAACGCTCCTTCGTGGATTTGCTGCCTGTGCTCCAAGAGAAAAGGCGCATGGTGAAGCAGATGGAGCTGTGGGCTCCGAATCACCCCAAAGAATACGGCGGCATGGGGCTTGATCTGGTGGAATTCGCCCTCGTCTCGGAAGCGCTGGGGGGCAC
>JBMOME010000035.1:0-22123 GCA_049323095.1 Thermodesulfobacteriota bacterium | reverse complement strand
GAGGAAGTGGATCGTATCCTTGGTCTAGAGCTAGGCGGCGACGACTATATAACTAAACCCTTCAGTCCGAGGGAACTGGTTGCCAGAGTCAAGGCGGTTTTGAGAAGGGCTGAGAAGTCCGGGTCGGCCACTGATCCGATTGGGAAAACGGGCGCTGCAAAGCTGCTGCGCCATGGCTGCGTGGAATTGGACCCGGAACGTTTTGAGGTCCACTGGGACGGCAAACCCATAGTCCTCACCGTTACCGAGTTCGGAATAATTCGTGCTCTCTTGAGCCATCCCGGCAAGGTCTTTACGCGGGACGAGCTGATTTCTGCAGCGTATACATACGATAACGTGGTGACCGACCGAACCATTGACAGCCACGTGCGCCGAGTTCGCCGGAAATTTGCCCAGACCGGCGCGGACCCCATAGAAACCGTGCACGGCTTGGGGTACCGACTCGGGCCCTGTCAAAAGGCTGAACAATAATGAGGTGGCGTCCCCGCCTTGCAACTGTTCTTTTGGCAGTCAACCTGCTGATACTCGTTTTGCCTCTGGGGGGAATCGCGATTCTTCGGCTCTACGAGAGCGAGCTGATACGGCACACCGAAGGGGAATTGATTTCCCAAGGCGCTTTTGTCGCGTCGATCTTTCGTGCCGAACTTATCAGGAATATCACGTCGAACCAATCACCAGGCGTGAAGCCTCAGAGTCTGCGTACATATGGTGTCCCCATGCCTCCTAAGGCCCCTCGGCCGGCAAATCCTCACGATCCTTGGACGCCGATTGATGCAGCCTTAGACATCGCCAGAGACCACATTTATCCTCCGGCTCCGGACTCTGTTCAACCGGATGCCCCGGCCGACACTGTAGCTCAACTTGCTGCCGAGCGGGTTACGCCCGTGTTGGTGAATGCCCAAAGAATCACCCTGAGCGGAATCAGAGTCATGGATTTTCGCGGTGTGGTTGTGGCTTCCACTCGCGCGGATCTGGGCAAATCGCTTACCGCGCAGGAGGAAGTCAGAAGGGCGCTGCAAGGCCGCCATGTGAGCCTGCTCAGGCAGCGATATCCTGAAGAGCTGACCCCTCCTATGGGCTCGATCAGCCGCAGCAGCCGGGTGAGAGTGTTCGTTGCAATGCCTGTGATAGAGGGTGACAGGGTGCTTGGGGCGGTGCTGTTATCGAGAACTCCCTTAGCCTTGTCCACAGCGCTTCATCAGAACAGGTTCTATCTCATAGGTGGCGGCACGGTTATTCTCCTTGTTGTGTGCGCTGTGACGGTCCTGACGACTCTCCTCATCACGCGGCCGGTCAAAGCCCTTATTCGCCAAGCCGAACAGGTTACCCTTAGCGACAAAGGAGCCGTGGCGGTTCCTTTGAGCCGGCCGGGCACGTACGAGGTGGACCATCTTTCCAAGGCTCTGGCCCAGATGTCCGGCACGTTGGAGAAGCGAGCAAACTACATCCGTACATTCGCGTCAAACGTTTCCCACGAATTCAAAACCCCGCTGACTTCTATTCGTGGCACTGTGGAACTCCTCAAGGATCATCTCGCGGAGATGTCCGAGGCGAATCGGGCGCGCTTCTTGCACATCCTGGAACAGGATACGGATCGCCTTGCAAGGCTGGTTCAGCGCTTGCTCGACCTTGCCAGGGCCGACGTATTGAAACCGGGCGGCGAACAAACTCAGGTGGCCGAAGCTTTCAAGCAGGTCGCGGAGAGGTTCCAGAGCGGCAGTCTAACCGTTACGTTCGACCTTGCTCCAGGAATACGGCCAATTGCAATGGCGCCCGAAGTCTTCGAGTCCGTTCTCTCCAACCTTGTAGACAACGCGAGGCAGCACGGCGGCGACGAGGTGCACGTTCATCTCTCTGCACGCGCAGCCACGCGCGACGCCACCGATAGCGTTGAAATTGACGCGCAAGATGACGGAAGAGGGGTTTCGGAACCCGACGCTTCAAGGATCTTCACCCCATTCTTCACCACAGAACGGGAGTTCGGCGGCACGGGCCTGGGCTTGTCCATAGTCCAGGCCATCGTTTCTGCTCATCAGGGAACCATCACCTTGGAGCCCTCTACCTCAGGGGCGCTATTCCGGCTCGTACTGCCGGTGTCTCACGAAAAATCCGCGGAAGTAAAGAGCGACTAGAGTGCCGTCCCGCAAGTACCTTACATATCCGGCAGTGGGAGCCCCTCCGAGAATTACGACTGGGCAGAGGAGGACCTCCTTTGTCATTGCGAGCGTAGCGAAGCAATCTCACGGGGTTGTAATATAGGTAATTGAGATTGCTTCGTCCCCCGGATCAAGTCCGGGGTCCTCGCAATGACATATAGCGTCAAGATCCCTCGCGTAACTGAATGGTTACCGTCGTCCGTAGAAAGGCCTTGACAGGAATACCGTCAGAGAGTAGTTTATCGGCTATTACTTAATATGTTAATTATTAAGATATAAGGAACCGAAGCGGGAGCCGTCACTTGACCTTTCCGGTTCACTTGCCCACAATCTCTTGGTCCAACAGTCTTCACGGATCTGTCAAGTGAAGGATTGGGAATCTCGCGAAAGGCTGATAAGATCTCCAGCACAAACGAAAGAACAGTATAGGATAGGAAGCGAGCAGAATCATGGATGATCTGAGAATTGCGATAGTAGGCATTGGTGCAACGGGCGCGGTTTTGGCTGCCGCTCTGCTCAAGCAAGACCCCGACATTATACTAGTCGATCCGAGACCAGGCTTGGGAGAAGCGATACGAGGAGACGGCATCACAATCTCAGGCCAACTCACCTACCATGTCTCTGTCCGTCATTTCTTTGACCGGATCGGAATGATGAAAGCGCTCAATCCTAATTTCATATTTGTTTCCACGAAAACGTTTCACCTTCCCAAAGTTTTGGAGGAGCTGAAGAGCGTATTTACAGCAGGAACAAAGATCGTGAGCACTCATAACGGGTTGGGCACGGAAGATCTCGTGGCGGAGGCCTTCGGAGCTGATGCGGCATTCCGAATGTCACTGAACTATGGCGTTTCTTTGAAAGGCCCGGGTCAAGTCGAAACAGCCTTTTTCAATCGACCGAATCACCTGGGGAGCCTGACGCGGGAAAATAGTGAATTGGGCTCAAGAATCGCTGCACTTCTTACCGAGGCTGGTTTAGACACGGAATGTGTGGATGATATCAAGCTCTACGTCTGGAAGAAAATGGTGCTGAAATGCACCATGGCATCATTATGCGCAGTAACCGATCGTACCTTGGGAGAAGTTCTTAGCTTCCCTCCCACTCGAGAAATAGCCGAGAACTGTTTCAAAGAAGCTATCGCGGTGGCTAGCGCCCAGGGCTACGACCTCGGAGAGGATTATATGCGAAATGCGATGGTCTATCTCGAAAGGGCCGGAGCTCACAAGGACTCCATGTGTTACGACATCGCTAGTAAGACTCCCACGGAAATCGATTTTCTCGGCGGGAAGGTTGTGGAATACGGCCGGCAATTGGGCGTCTCAACTCCCTTCTACGTTGCCATGACGAATTTGGTGAAGGCGATCGAGGACAGTTACCTACGCAAACAACAATAATATGAACAGAATATTGTGGCTGGACTTGACGCTCCCAAATGCAGTAAAAGAACCAGGATATTTGGCGAACGTACGCTGCCACAACGTTCGTGCAGATCACACATCTGGGATTTGGACGGAGAGGTGAAACGGAATGAAGCATCATATTAACTTCACAGTGAATGGAGATAAATATTCACTGGCAGTGGAGCCCTGGCGCACCCTAAACGAAGTGCTCCGTGAAGATCTTAATCTGACAGGCACCAAACTGGGGTGCGGAACCGGCGATTGCGGAGCGTGCACAGTTATGGTGGACGGCCGAACCGTCAGTTCATGCTTGACCCTGGCCGTCTCAGTGGACGGAAAAACCATCCGAACCGTCGAAGGCTTGGCGCCTTCAGGCGAGGAACTTCATCCCATACAGGAAGCTTTTGTCAAGACGGGGGCTATTCAATGCGGCTTCTGCACCGCGGGTATGGAGATGGCGGCCTTGCATCTCCTGAGTCACAACCCTTCACCCACTGAGGCGGAAATCAGGGCAGGCCTTTCAGGTCATTTGTGCAGGTGCACAGGATACAATCAGATCGTAGAAGCCATCTCGGTTGCTGCGGAAAAGATGAAAGAGGGCCGACCGGAAAAGGGAGAGCGATGAGATTGCCGAAATTCGAGTATTTTGCACCTAAGAGTCTTGAAGCAGCTTTGAGTCTGCTCTCGGAACAAAAAGAGGGCGCTCACGTGTTAGCTGGAGGCACTGACATCATTGTGAAGATGAATCACGGCCGCCTTAAGCCCAAAGCGCTCGTAGCGCTGGAAGGTATTGAGGGGCTAAACGGAATTCGTTTTCATCCACAAGAGGGCCTCACCATTGGCGCAACAGCGCGGCTCGCGGAAGTCGCGTTCCATTCTGACATCGTGACTCACTATCCTGCGGTTGCCCACGCGGCCCAGGTGATGGCGAACGTGGGAGTCCGCAACATGGGCACCGTTGCGGGGAACCTCTGCAATGCGGCTCCCTCCGCGGATACCGCGCCGCCTCTTATTGCCATGAACGCGGAAGTCACTCTGGCAAGCCTCAAGGGAGAACGGCTTCTACCCCTCGATCGATTCTTTACCGGTCCAGGACTCACGGCAATGGAGCCGGGGGAAATCATGACGTCCATATCAGTCCCCTTCCCACCTTCGCAGTCAGGGGGCTCGTACCAACGCATATCTGCACGCTGCGGAGTGGACATTGCCGCGGTCGGCGTGGGAGTCATGGTGATCTTGGACGGAAAGACGTGCAGGGAAGCCAGAATCGTCCTCGGAGCCGTCGCGCCGGTGCCCATGCGTGCGACAAAAGCTGAGTCTCTCTTGAATGGTCAGGATTGGACGCAGGAGCTTATTCGCAAATCGGCTGACCAGGCTGCTCAAGAGGCTAAGCCAATCTCGGACGTAAGAGCGAGCGCAGAGTATCGGAGAAAAATGGTAGCCGTATTGACCCGGCGTGCCCTGGAAGAAGCTTACGAGAGGGCTAGCAAACAATAGCAAATGTGGAAGGGATGGATCATGAAACAATTTAACATAGTTGGAAAAGATATACCGAGAACCGACGCACCTGCCAAGGCGCGAGGAGCCGCTATATATACTGACGATATGAAGCTGCCGGGAATGCTTCACGGAAGGCTGTTGAGAAGCCCCCTGCCTCACGCTCTCATCAAGAACATCGACACGAGCCGGGCTGCTTCGCTTCCAGGGGTTAAGTGCGTCATCACGGCTGAGGACACGCCCAAGATTAAGTATGGCAACTGGCGGCTCTTCCCTGACACTCAAGACGAGTATCCATTGGCGGTTGATAAGGTCCGCTTCGTAGGGGACGAGGTGGCTGCTGTGGCTGCCATAGACAAAGACACGGCCGAAGAAGCTTTGGAACTGATCAAAGTAGAATATGAAGAATTGCCCGGAGTCTTCGATGTAGATTCGGCATGTCAGCCTGGCGCCCCGATTATCCATGACTATTGCCCCAACAATATAAGCGTCAATCGAAAGATCAAGTATGGAGACGTTGAAAAGGGTTTTGCAGAGTCTGACTATGTCAGAGAAGATACTTTCACTGTTCACGCGGTGAGTCATGCTTATCTCGAGCCCTGCTCCGCTCTGGCCAAAGTAGATTTGGACGGTCGCATTACACTTTGGACCTCGACTCAGGTTCCTTACATCGTCCAATGCCTGTTGGCCTCGACCCTAGGAATGCGAGAAAATGATATCCGAGTCATCAAGCCTTTCATAGGCGGCGGTTTCGGCGGGAAGATGGAATTGCGTGCTTGGGAAGTTTGCGCCGCGTTGATGGCAAAGAAGACCGGTCGACCTGTAAAGTTTACGCTCAGTAGAGAAGAGGAGTTTCTCGCGGGCAGACGCAGACATCCCATGAAGATCCATTCCAAGGTGGGGTTTAAGAAGGATGGAACCCTTATAGCTAAGGATCTCAAGATCCAATTGGACGGTGGAGCGTACAACGCTATGGGGCCCACGGCCACTTTCCTTTGCGGTAACTTTGGAGCTATGCTCTATCGCTATCCTAACTATCGATTTCACGGGGAACACATTTATACGAACAAACCGCCCGCCAGCGCAATGCGCGGCTTTGGTGCGCCCCAGTCGCTCTACGCAACTGAGATTCAGATGAACATTGCAGCGGAGGAATTGGGGATCGACCCAGTCGATCTCAGGCTCAAGAACGCCCAGGTGAGCGGAGATAACATCCCTGACGTGGCTACTATTTCCAGTTGCGGCTTCGTGGATTCAATAAAGGCTGTGGCTGAAATGAGCGGCTGGAAAGAAAAGCGGAAAAGCCTCAAACCTGGTCAAGGGATTGGCATTGGTTGCTACAGTTTCATTTCCGGAGGAGTGTTTAACTGGTTTAATACCCAGTATCCGTTCTCCGCTGCAGAAATTCGGGCGTTCTCCGACGGGACCGTACATCTTCTCACCATGGCTTCGGACATCGGACAGGGCTCGGATACGGTGCTCAAGCAGATCCTGGCAGAAGAACTTGGTTTAGCAATGGAGGATATCCGCATCACTTCTGCAGATACATCAATGACGCCCCAGGCCGATTTGGGTTCATGGGGAAGCCGAGTCACCCTGATGGCGGGGAACGCAGTGCTTGATGCGGCACGAAAGATCAAGGAACAGCTATTCGGAGCGGTATCGGCACGGTTTAACCTCAACGTCATTCATGAGCTTGAATGCAAGAACGGCAGGGTGCAGTCCAAAGTAAAGGCAGACTATGGCACAACTTTTGGAGAGGCAGTCGCCATGGTGCAGAAAGCCAATAGAGGGGAACCGCTTGTTGCTCGCGGCTCATACACGCCGAGAGACAAGGGTTTGGTGACTCCTGCTTTTGGTTTTGGCGCTCAGGTGGCGGAAGTGGAGGTCGATAAAGAGACCGGCCTGGTAAATGTGAAGCAGATGTGGACTGCCCATGATTGCGGCACGGTGATCAACCCAAGAAGTGTCGAAGGCCAGCTCGCGGGCTCAATTCAAATGGGCCTTGGGTATGCGCTTTCGGAGCAACTGATTATGGACGGAGGCAATACGCTCAACACAAACTTTGCGGACTACAAAATGCCCATGGCAACAGATATGCCTCCGAGCAAAGTGGTTCACGTGGACACGTATGAGCCGGAAGGTCCCATGGGGGCCAAAGAAGCCGGAGAAGGTCTCGCATCTCCTACCGCGCCTGCGATCTCCGATGCTGTCTATCATGCCACCGGTTATCGGTGCAAAGATCTGCCCATAACCCCGGAGAAGATTTTGGAGGCCGTGGAAGAATGATGAAACCATCCAAGATCAATCTTGCCCAGAAATTCTCTATGTTACCGGCCGAAGACTATGCGGTGAGAATAGTCGCCAAAATGAACGACTACGAATTCAAGATTGTGAAGTTCAAAGGCGAGTTTGTGTGGCACAGCCATCCGGATACGGATGAAACCTTCATCGTTCTGAAGGGCAAACTGCTGATGAATTTTCGGGATAAGGTCATTGAGTTGTGTCCAGGAGAAATGATTGTCATTCCCAAAGGTGTGGAACACAAACCGGGATCTGAAGAAGGATATGAAGCACTTCTCATCGAGCCGGAAGGCGTTCCTAATACCGGCGACCGAAAGAGTGAGATCACGATTGACAAAATAGAATGGATATAGTCCTCTTTTCTTCAGGCCCTGGAATAGGGGAAATACCGCGCAATGTCGCCGGCACAGAAGTCGCCTGCTATCTTTTCTTGGTACACGCCGGCATCCCCCGAATCAGGCCCGGGGCAGGCTCTGCCGGCCATTGCTGCAGCCTTCCTTGACAAGCAGTCTCGCTACCTAAGACCAGAACCTGGCATGAAATTGTCATGGGTGATTTGTCCATTGCGGCGTCCTCTGCCACTTCTGCTTGACCAGGGGCACCCTGGCGAGGTATCTTTCGCCGCAGAGGTATTAGGATCTTACGCACGTGTAAAGTTCAGTATCGTATCGGGATGAATCTAATTGTACCTTTCCCATGCTATGAGGAATGACTCATGGAAGAGTCGTGTGTGGAGAGTATCTTTGGTCGGGCTGAATCTGTCTGGTCATGTTGTCAATCGGGCATTGTCGCCATTCAGGATCTCGCCGAGGGGGAGAAGCGGTTCTTTGCATCGTTCATGCCGGAAGCTGTCGTTGCGATCGCTGTGTGTCATCATGTCGTCACAATGGAAGAATGGACGTGGTATCAGCCTGCTGTCGGTCATGAGCGCTGTGAAGCTGATGATCACACGCTGGAGGTCTGCGTTAACCTTCAAGAGAGACTCAAAGACCACGGCTTTCGAAGCAAGATCGTTGACTATCCGGGAAAAAGTGGTCTGCAATTTAGATTCGTTGCTCAAGCGGCGGGATTGGGCAAGATCGGAAGAAGTGCCTTCCTGCTTCACCCGCAATGGGGGCCGTGGGTGCATCTTCGGGTTCTTGCAAGCACAACGCCATATGAGCAGCGTGCTTTACACGAGCTCGGAACGATATGCACCGAATGCAACGATTGTGTCGAGGCGTGTCCAGCCGGTGCGATTGGCGAAGAGTCTTTCGAGGGCTTGCGGTGCCGGGCATACCGAGAGGCACGCGGCGAGTATATACCTGTAGGAGAGGCCCAAGAGTATCATTGGTGCACGATCTGTGCTCAAGTGTGCCTAATTGGCGAACAACCGAACACTGCACGTTAGTGGAATTGCTGCAAATTGACTTTATTCCTAAAGGCCCCGCGCACGGCGGCGAAGTGGCGGCTGGGACGGAATCTATTTATGCTTTCGGAGGCACGCGAGTGACGTCTGGCTAACCAAGCCGCGCGGCGGAAGCCCGCGCGCCGGCGAAACATTTCCACATATATCAACTGGCTCGAGCCGGCAGGGACGCCGGCTCCTACCAGTGCGTAGGGATGCCCCAACAGACGAGGTCACAACTCTTGTCAATGAATAAATAGTAGCCCACTCGAAAGGTTTGGTGACTGTAGCTCGCTTTCTCTTGGTCGGTTCAGTATTTCGATCCGGCCAGTAGCTTCCCTTTTCGGATGATGTCCTTCAAAATAGATAGGAGCTCCTCTTTCTGTTCCTGGGAGCAGGTTTGCATATATTCGTTGACATGTTGCTCCTGGATCTCACGGATTGCATCGAGGGACTTTCGTCCCGCAGGAGTAATCTGCAACATGGTGAGGCGCTCGTCCTTCTCATCGTTCTTTCTTTCAATCAGCCCGGCCTTTTCCATTCGTTTGGCAAGTCCGGTGACGTTCGCGCCTGTAACCAGCATACGCTTGCCCACATTTCCAGCCGTATCGCGGCCTCCTTCGCACGCGACCAGGTATTTCAAAACATTGTAATGTGAAAATGTAAGCCCGTACTGGCCAAAAATGGCCGTGGAATTCTTCTTAAACATCTCTGAAGCCATGACAACAAAGATCATGACCTTTTCTTCCAAGCTCACATCTCCTTTTCGTTTATCTTTCGGCATGAGACCTCTTTGTGGCATTGATCGACACGCTCCCAATGTTGGATACGGTCAGCTTCAGGCGCTCTGCTTCTTCTTTTCCTCCAAAGCCTTGAGAATCTTCTCCGGAGTCACCGGCAGCTCATTGAAATGCACCCCTATCGCGTCGTAAATCGCGTTGACAATCGCAGGCGCTGGTGAAAGTTGGGTTCCCTCGCCGGCCTCTTTTGCGCCGAACGGACCCACGGGATCGTCCGTTTCGATGTCAATAGATTCCATTTCCGGGACTTCCAGACTGGTGGGAAAGCCGTAATCCAGGAATGAAGGATTCATCACCTGCCCTTTTTCCGTGATGACATTTTCATAGAGGGCTTGGCCCATTCCACCTGCTATGGAACCTTCAAGTTGTCCTTCAACAAGCATGGGATTGATAGGCCGGCCGCAATCATGTGCCGTTACCATTTTGATAACTTTCACTTTGCCCGTTATTGTATCGACTTCCACTTCCGCGCCTTGAGTCATGAAAGAGTAGTTCGGGGAGAAGTTTCCCGGCTGATTGAACAAAGTGGTCGGCTCGCTGGTATCGGCCATCCAAGAGGCTCTTCCGACGAGGGGCATCGGCAAGTCTTTATATTGATATGCTTTCAGAGCCTTGGCAAATGTAATATTGACCTCAGGCGACCCAGTGACAAAGATGACTCCGTCCTTCGCCACAAGATCTTCAGGATTGGCTTCCAACTCGTCAGCAACACATTCGAAGAGTCTTTTCCTCACGGATTCAGCCGCGATGCGGGCAGCATTGCCTGCACGCACCGTCACTCCGCTGCCGAACGTGCCTGGATCAAGCGGAGTAGTGCCTGTATCGGCCGCGGTCACCCTGACGTCATTGATCGAGACACCAAGCACCTCCGCGACAATCTGAGCGATGACAGTCTCAGCGCCTTGACCGATGTCTGCTGCCCCAGTGAACACGTTGACCCCCGCGTCCTGGCCCACTTGGACCACTGCGCCGGAACTGATATGGCTCATATTGGTGACCCCGCTGGGGAATGAGGCGCCACCGAGCCCTACCCCGCGGCCGAAGGGAAGCTTGCCGCGCTTTTCCTTCCAACCTATCGCTTCTGCGGCCGCCTGCACGCTTTCAGCAAAACCGCACGTGTTGATAACAAATCCTCCCGGGTGCGGTTCTCCTGCCTTGATGCTGTTCTTCCACCGGATCTCGGCCGGATCCAGGTTCAGCCGTTCCGCCATCAAGTCCAACTGGCGTTCCACCGCAAAACGCGCTTGAGGAATTCCATGCCCGCGCATCGCGCCTCCTACCGGCTTGTTGGTATAAACATGGTACCCTTCGTAGAGCAGATTGGGCACGTGATACGGAACCATAAGAAAGAAGCACGATAGAGCCATCATGGTCGGTGCAGTGCTGTTATATGCTCCGCCATCGGCGTAAGAGAGGAACTGCTGACCAAGGATCTTTCCCTCCTTGGTCATTCCTGTTTTAACGGTAAGATACATCGGATGCCGCTGACGAGTCGCAATGAATACTTCGTCTCTTTCGTATGTGAACTTGACCGGCTTGCCGAGCTTCATCGCGAACCATGCGGCACAGAAGTCTTTGGCAAACATGTCGATCTTCTGCCCGAATCCTCCACCCACTTTGGGTTTGATCACGCGAACTCGGCTTTCCGGTATCTGAAGAGTAGCAGCCAGATTTCTTCTGAGGAAGAAGGGTATTTGAGTGCTGGACCACAGGACGACCTGGCCTCTTATGGGATCGTACTGCGCCACCGCAGAATGCGGCTCCAGCGGAGCATGGTTCACAGGCTGGGAATAGAACGAATCTTCGGAGACCAGGTCACTCGCTGCGAATGCACCCTCAACGTCGCCAAATTCCTTTCGTATGGCAAATGAAGTGTTGTTAGCTACGCCCTCGTGGATTATGGGAGCGCCTTCTTTGATCGCGTCCATCGGGTCGAACACCCCCGGATATTCCTCGTAGTCAACTTCGATGAGGTCGAGAGCCTCTTCCGCGATCTCCGGATCGATTGCGCACACCGCGGCTACCTCATCGCCGATGTACCGCACCTTCCCTTTGGCAAGAGCGTATTCATCTCTTGCCTTCGGAACTATCCCATACTGGCGATCCGGGATCTCCGCACCCGTAACAACGCCCTTGACGCCCGGAAGCCGCGCGGCCTTGGATACGTCCACATTAAGTATCTTTGCGTGAGCAAGCGGGCTTCTTAGGATCTTTCCGTGCAACATGCCCGGGAGCATCAGGTCGTCGGTAAACTGGGCAGAGCCGTTCACCTTCGCGGCAGCATCCACCATGGGCAATCTTTGGCCGACCACATTGAATTGCTTTTCCATTTATTGTTTACCTCCCATGCTTCCGGACGCACTCATGATGGACTCCACGACCTTCTTGTATCCGGTGCAGCGGCACAGGTTGCCCGCCATTTTCTTCTTTACGCTTTCTTCAGTGGGCTGAGGCTCTTCGTCGAGGACAGCTTTCGCAGTCATGATGATACCGGGCGTGCAGAAGCCGCACTGCAATCCGCCCAGTTCAACAAACGACTTCTGGAGCGGATGAAGCTCGCTGCCCTGACTAAGGCCTTCTATGGTGACGATTTCCTTGCCGACCGCATCCACAGCCAACATCAGACAGGAGAGATAAGCTTCGCCATCCAGCAATACCGTACATGCGCCACACACCCCGAGATCGCAGCCCTTTTTCGTTCCGGTGAGTCCCAGCTTGTCCCTGAGGACCTCAAGCAGAGTCTGATTCGGAGCAATGAGGACCTCGTACGTGTCCCCGTTTACCGTCAATGCGATAGCTTGCTTCACCTTACTTACCTCCCTTGGCTTCCCTCAGAGCGCCTTGGACGAGCAGCCCCATCAGTTTTCTCTTGTATGAAAGGGAATCGATGGACGATGTCATCAATTGGGTTTCTTTGGCCACCAGGCCGTCCACTGCCTTGATAGTTTCTTCATCGAGTTGCTTGCCTTTGAGGAAGTCTTCAAGTTGACGAGCCCTCACAGGTCTGCGATCGACCGCAGTCAAGGCTATCCTTGATTCCCCGGTCGCTCCGGACCGCCACACGGCCGCGCCGACTATGGGGAAATCAATGCTGCCTCGATTAGCGGTCTTCTTGTACGTGGAGAATCCCTCTGCAGCTTGCTTCGGTATGATGATCTCGGTGAGAATTGCACCCGATCCCAGCTTCAGAGGTGTCTTGCCCTCGCCTGAGAAGATCTCTTCCAACGGGACTTGCCGTATTCCGTGGCCTCCGGTCAGGATCACTTCCGCACCCAGCGCCAGGAGCGCAGGCGCCACATCGCCGCAGTACGTCGAGTAGCACACGCGCTCTTTCTTCGCGACATGGCATTGTTCGCCACCCGCTTTGAAACAGATGGGCCTGGAACTGCGCCACCATTTGGATTGATTAAAATACTTGCACCTGGTCTGCTGACAGAGGTTTCCTCCGATAGTCCCCATCGTCTGATGGTGATACGAGCCCACGGAAGAAGCCGCGATAGCCAACGCGGGCAGTTTCTCCGCCACAAAGGGATCGTTGTAGACCTTCTTGAGGGGGGTCAGCGCACCGATCCTCACCTCTCCGTTTGCCTTCCGCACGAAATCCTGGTCGGGCAAGCCCTTGAGGCTGACAATAGTGGACGGCGTTTCTACCCTGTGTTTCATGTTCACCAGCAGGTCTGTTCCGCCTGCCATTACCTTCGCGGAAGGCTGTTCGAGCAGGATCGCACAGGCTTCTTGGATACTCTCAGGTCGCCTGTAGTCAAATTTTGGTAACCTCACGGTCTGCCTCCTGTCTGTCGAGAAATTCGCGCGTTCACATCGCTGCCTTGCGGCTGTGGCGTTTGGCCCGTTGCCGGAAAACTTCTCCGATGTTGGTGCGCTCCCTCTCCAACCGCGCGTGTTGGCACTCGCTTATTAAACATATTAATTATTTACTAGTAAAGCACCGCCCGTGTCAAGTTCTTTTCTCACGCACCACCAAGGCATATCTGAGCCGGCTTGCACAAACGCCGCTCTGCGGAGTCTAAGGGGGAAACTGCCGATAGCGACGGGAGAGATTGTTTCAGCGCAACCCGAACTCTTTTTCCAAAAAGCTTGTCATATAACGCTAGGCGTTATATGATCGCGGCGTGATCAGGAACTTCAAAGACAAGGCCGCGGAACGGCTCTTCCGCCGGGAATTCACCAGGAAGGTCCCGCCAGGTCTGGTGCGAACGGCCTTCCGAAAACTGAGGATGTTGCACCGGTCCATTACTTTGGCAGACCTCAGAGTGCCGCCTGGCAATCGGTTGGAGAAGCTTTCCGAGGACAGAGAGGGCCAGCACAGCATTCGCATCAACGATCAGTGGCGGATCTGCTTTCGCTGGCATGACGGAGACGCGTACGACGTTGAAATCGTAGACTATCACAAGGGGAGACGAACGAGATGAAGCAAAAGAAGGTGCCACCGCTTCACCCCGGCGAGGTGCTTCTTGAAGAGTTCATGAAGCCATTGCAGATCAGCCAGAATCAGCTTGGCCGAGATCTCCGGGTGCCACCGCGGCGAATCAACGAGATAGTGCACGGCAAAAGGGGTATCAGCGCTGATACGGCCTTACGTCTGGCCCAGTACTTTGGGACTTCGGCCCAATTCTGGATGAATCTGCAGGCGGACTACGACCTGGAAATTGCGGCCGATGCGAAGGCCGAAAAGATTGAGAGGACGATCAAGCCCCATCCACGAAGAAAGGAAGCCGTTGCTGCACCGTGAGCCATTCCGATTGATAGCCGGTGGTGGATTCTGAGTGCACTATCTGTGCAGTTCGGAGCCGGCCGCATGTGTGGCTAACCGGGGAACTCGGTCCTATCCGGTCTTGGATATCTGATCGCCATCCACTTTTCCGGATTCTTCAGCGGTTCAAATCCACACTTCTCGTAGACACCGTGTGCATCCTTTGTTGCAAGGAGCCATTGATACACGTCTTTCAGTTCCAGCTATTGTGGGCCAGTTCCTCGGTTTTTCACGCCGTAAAGCATACGACATGTACTCCATCCAAACCGGCAGAGCTGCTTTCGCGCCATATTCCTTTGTACCTAGTGAAATTCGACTGTCGTGGCCGATCCATACTCCTGTGGTGTATCCGGGAGTAAAGCCGATAAACCATGCATCGGAATAATCGTTGGTGCTCCCGGTCTTCCCGCCAATATCGGAGCGGCCCATTCTTCGGGCATATGATGCGGTCCCAGAAGTTGTTACTTCACGGAGCATGGACAGCATCAGGTAAGCTGTTTGGGGCCTCATCACTCTGACCATGTTTGTGCGCTCGCTTTCAAAAGCCTTGCAACTGAAAACGGGCCGCGAAGGATACGGATTCGGCAGTTCGGGCCGCTTCTGTTCCACTTCCAATGACTTAGGAGCAGCAACACAGACTCCGGCCTCGATGTCCTTTCGTGCGCGTTCGGCAACATTTAGTGGCGTTACGGTATTGTCTTCAAGCACATTCCCGTGTCGGTCGGTGACTTTTCTGATCAAAACAGGAGTAACTCTCACCCCCATGTTCGGGAACACAGAATAAGCTGACGTCAATTCCAGAGGGCTGATCTCGGATGCGCCCAGAGCCGACGTTAAGCTGTCACGGACGGGCGATTTGATCCCCATATTGCGAGCCATCTGGCCAATGGCTTCAGGGCCCAAATCCATCATCACCTTCACGGCGGGAACGTTCCTTGACCTCACTAGAGCATCCCTTACGCTTATCGGGCCCTGGAAGCTTCCGTCCGGATTTTCGGGAATCCATTCGGCATCATAGGGCCCTGATTTTACCGCGATCGGCTCGTCGATAATCGTCGTTCGAGGATCATATCTTCCCCATTCGAGAGCTGCAGAGTAGATTATGGGTTTAAAAGCGCTACCCGGCTGGCGAAACGCTTGCAACGCCCTGTTGAAGCCGGCTCTATCACCTCCGTTTCCGCCGACCAGCACTTTCACGTAGCCGGTCGCATTCTCGATGGACACTAGCGCGCCCTGAACGGGCGGAAGATCGTCATGCTCCAAGAGCGGTCCCTCTTCGGTCATTTCCAGCACTCTAAATGTGAGGAGGTCGTTCTTGCGATAAGGGACTTGGCCTTCGGTTTCGACTTCGTACAGTTGGCCGCCCTTCAACATAACGGTAAGTTCATACTTCCGTTCCGGGCGCCTGCTCCTCCTTCTACTCTCCCCTCCCGAAACAACGACAGCCTGAACGGTTGATCCGGGCTTCAGATCGGTCTCCGGCGGACTCGATTTCATCTCCTCAACTTCTGCAGCACTGAGCCTCTTCACCAAGCCGGGAGGTCGGCCATGCCGCTGTTCCCAAGCTCTTACCCCCTTCAAAATCGCTTCTTCGGCCTTGTTTTGGAGATCCGTATCCACGGTTGTCCAGACCTGAAGACCTCCCTCATAGAGAGCCTTCTCGCCATGCTTGGAGATGACGTACCGACGGGCTGCTTCGGTGAAATACGATTCCTTCGTTGCACGCTCCGGCGCACTCGTCGCAAAGACGGGCCGCTGTTTAGATGCCTTCTCATAATCATCTTGGGAGATGCTATTTAACTTGAGCATGGCATCCAGTGCGTATTTCCGGCGAGCTTCGGCCATTTCTCCACGTTCAGGCGAATACTTGGACGGATTTGCAGCCAGCCCCGCGAGATATGCAGCCTCACTGAGAGTCAGATCGGAAGTCCCTTTCTTGTAATAAGACTGAGCTGCAGCTTCGATTCCGTACGCGCCACGGCCCAAGTAGATCTCGTTCAGATAGGTCTCCAGAATCTGAACCTTGGAATTGTTGCGTTCAATTCTCAGCGCGAGTATCATTTCCCGAAGCTTGCGATAAATCGTCCTTTCTCTCGTTAACAGAATGCTCCGGGCAGTCTGCTGAGTAATCGTGCTACCTCCTTGCACGAAGTTACCCATTTGCAAATTCTTGATGAGAGCACGCATTATTCCTACCGGATCGATACCTGAGTGGCTGAAAAACCTGGCATCTTCCACGGCCACAAAAGCATCCTGAACGTGCTTCGGAACTGCATCCAATGTTACGGGGAAACGCCGTTCGTTATAGAACATTCCCAAGACCGATCCATCTCCGGCGTAGAATACGGAAGCAGTTTTTGGTTGATATGATTTTCGGTCAACAGATTCGGGCAATCCTGAGGCACTTGAGAAATAGGCTATCGCGAACCCTACCAACAAAACACCCAGAACTGCTGCCGCAAGAAGAGGAGGCGAGCCCGAAATAGGCACTAAAGGATCGGAAGTAATTCTCTTATGTGATTTGCCGGTCCACATTTTCGCAACTCCGGCCGCACTAATTCTGTCTTCGTCATCCACACAGCTACTTCTTAAGTCCAAAACAACTCGGAAAAGTTCCTTGCTCCTGCTCGAGCAGCATTGAGAACACTTTGCAGTATCAATCTGTTATCTATTATCCCGTCCTCTCGATGGCTACTTTGGCCAACTCCGCTATCGTCTACCGCTCTTGGACTTGGGAGCAAAGCCTCTTGAGCCTCCAGTCGGCTTCTTGGCCCCGACAGCGGATTTCTCATCGGTAGTTTTGCCCGTGGCAACCGATTTCTGCTGGGAAGACGTTGAAGAGGCAGGCGGAGACATCTTCATTTGTTCAAATTGGCGCGTGTCGAAGCCTGAAGATGATTGGCGGTTCAACATTCTTCCAATCATATAACCCATCATCAAGCCCCCAAAGCCCATGCCTAAACTGTGGTCTCGGTGATAGCCTTGAATCGGGTCGGAAGCAATAACACGATCACGTTGTTTGTCTATATAAATCTTAAAGATTACCTTCTCGCCTCCGTCTCTCTTCATATTCTCGTTGGGGTCATCGAAGCCTTCTACGGACCCGTTGTCGAGCATTGCCACCCCAATGGGCGTGGATTTCAAGTGCGCTTTGTTCAGATTCTCGGCAAACCTTTTGACAAACAATTTCTCCTTTTCCGCGTCCATCCCGGTCATAGGCGCGAGCTTCTTCGTGTCCTTGTCCTTGGCCTCGCTGGGCTTCTCGCCTGAGCCTATCGTCTCACCGGAGGCCGCAACTTCCTTATCCATGCCCTTGAGTGTCTCCATCATTATGGAGATCACCCTGTCGAGGTCGATTCTCTCCACTCTCGGCTTGCTAGGTCCGCATCCTGAGAACAGCGCGACCAATATCAGAGACAAAGCAACGAACCAAACCAGATGCTTGTATTTCATCTCTTCTCTTCCTCTTTTCTCGATTCCGATATGTTTCGCTTATGACCGCTACAGATCGATCCGATAATGGACCTCATCGATGCCATCCTCGTAGAAATCGATCAAACGGCCGCATTCGCGAAAACCGGCCTCTTGAAGCACTTCATCGACCTGGGGCAGATTAGAAGGAAAGCCCACGAAAAGGTACCGCGCTCTCGCGCCTTGAGCGCGTGCGATCATGTTATTGAGATTCCCCACGCCGAAGATCGTGCCACTGTCTGTGTAGTCCCATTCACCAAAATATCCGCCCTGAGTTTCGTCTATCTCGGCAATACCCAGCAATTCTACACCCCTGGTGTCCGGTTCGAAACTCGGGCGGGACGCATACAGCGATCCAACGCGCCTTCCATAGGTTAATCTGCTTTCACCCGGTTGGAAATAGTCATTGTAGTTCAATTCTAGAATGAATGCCAAAGACTGGTAGCACTCCCTTTCTTGGCTGTATTTCGCGGACCTCTGGGGGTCCACCGAATCGACGGTGTTGACAAAGGCTTTGCGAGCGCCAGTTTCGTTAAGGATGTTGAGGAGTTCCAAGATCATTGGAGCCTCAAATCCTTGACTTCGTAATTGAGAATCCAAGTAGCTCCGGGTCAGCCAATAGCTGTTATCGGTACCGTCTATGTACTCGAACCCAGTCACTCCTTTGACTCTTCCGTCTTCCGTCAGGACGTACTGGCCTTCCAGGATGCCTTCCTGGTACGCCTCCCTGGCCGATTCAAAATCCTCCTCATCGGTTTGTCTGATGACCTCCAAAACCGCACTTACGTCCGCTTCCGTGAGCGGCCTCAATTCCATATTATCAGGCAACATCCCTATGACCATAGATACCTCACTCTGTCCAGACTCGAAAACTGGGCGACTTTATCATAAGCCGGGGGCCGATCCAAGCATTCCGTAATCCACGTGTATTTTGCTCTGCGTACCTGCATGGTCACAAGAAACGCGCAGGGATGTCCTTGACCGGTGAGGTCGCGGTGAGGTACGCTCAAAAACAGCATGAAATACCCTTGTTTCGTGGGGTGACGATGGATTTGTAGGTGTTGGGCGCCATTTCGCTCACAAGCAAAGACCCACGTCGGCAACCACGTTCGCGCAAAAGGAGACACCGTCATGTCAAGAAAGATAGGGCGACGGAAGTTCGTGAAGAACGCCACATCGGCTGTCCTGGGCCTGGCAAGCGCTCCTTTTTTTGGTGCCGGTCAATCGTACGCAAAGACGGCCAAAAATCAGGCACTTGAGTATCGAATTCTTGGCAAGACCGGCTTGAAGGTGACCACGGTAAGTATGGGAGTAATGAATTGTAGCGACCCGGCCGTAATTCTTCGTGCGTTCGATCTGGGCGTCAATTTTTTCGACACTGCACGACGCTACATGGGCGGCAGAAACGAAGAAATCGTCGGCAAGACTTTCCAGGGAAAGCGAGACAAGGTGCTTATCCAAACAAAAGTTCTTCTTTCGTCGAGTGAAAAGGAGAATAGAAAATCTGTTGAGACAAGTCTGAAGAGCCTTCGCACCGACTATGTTGATGTGCTTCTGGCTCATAGCCTCAAAACTCCTGAAGAAGTTTGTAGACCTGCGATTACCGAGTTCCTCCAGGCCATGAAAAAGGAAGGAAAGGCCCGCTTCACAGGCTTCTCCACGCATACCAATATGGCGTCCCTTCTGAAAGCTGCGGCAAAAGAAAGTTGCCACGACGTAGCCTTGGTATCATACAACTTCACTCATTCCAACGATCTGAAGGAAGCTGTCGCCTTGGCCTCGAAATCAGGCATCGGCATAGTAGCGATGAAAACTCAAGCCGGCGGATACAAGAAAGCCAATATGGGCGGCCTCAATCCTCATCAGGCCGCGCTCAAATACGTGGTAATGGACCGGAATGTATCAACGGCTGTTCCAGGTGTTAAGACTATAGAAGAGATTGAAGAATGTGTTGCCGTCATGGGAACAACGCTCTCTAAAGGCGACTCCGACACCCTGGATCAATATGAATCATACCTTCAAGGCAGGATCTGTACTATGTGCGGCGGCTGCGAAGGTAAATGCCCGTATGGCGTAAATCATACCGATCTCTTGAGAGTGCTCATGTATCACGACGCATACAACAGCGACAAGCTTGTCGATGAAGTGCGCCGTGAATGGGGTCTCCTGGCAACATGCAAACAGTGCTCAGAATGTTCATCGTGCTCTATCACTTGCCAACGGGGCCTCGATATACGAGCACAAATGGATCGGGTGATACGTCTTTTGGTTTAACAGCTGCCAGACTGCAAGACGGGAGTTTCAAATGTGGAGATGTAACGGGATAATTGTTCTACTTTTGATCTCTTTCCTTTTTGTGACTGGAAACGCATTCTCGGAGCCGTCGGATATCGCATTACTTGTTCCGAAGGAAACGCTTGATGGTTGGGTCGCCAAAGGCACTCCTCAAGTCTTCACCAAGGAGACTTTGTTCGAGCACATCAACGGGCAGGCTGACCTTTTCTTGCAGTATGGATTTGAAAAGTCGATCTTTGCGGATTATCGGAACAAGGATGCGAGCGAGGACAAGATCGATCTGGACATCTACGATATGGGCAACGTACTTCAAGCATTCGGCATTTTTTCAAGGTTCAGGCAGGACGACCTTTCGGCCGGCATAGGCTTGGATTCCTATCTGGATGATCGTTATGCGTTCTTCTATAAGAGCAAATACTTTGTTGTGCTCCAAGCCACGGAATCGAATCCTTCGACCCTCAAACAATTGGCGAGAATGGTAGAAGCGAGGATTATCGACAATTCGCTCCCACCTAAAGAGATTGCATATTTCCCGAAAAGAGGACTCAAGCCGGGCTCCATAGAATACTATCCACAGGGCCTCATAGGACGCAAATTCCTCAAGCGAGGTTTCAAAGCTACTTACGTGGTGCCGGACAAAACAGAGGCAAAACCGGAGGCCAAGGCAGAGAGCCCGGAATCTACCTTGTTTATTGCTATATTCGATAATGATGAGGAGGCGGAGGCTGCGCTCAAGGAATTCAAGAAGCTTCTCGCTAAGGGCGCGAGTGCCCAGGCGCGGACTTCGACGCAACACGGGTTCGAGACCGCGAAAGGCGAAGACCCGTATCAGGGGAAGCTCATCGTCACACGCAAGGGCCCATACCTTCTGGGCGCGGCAGGGTTTGAAAATGACAAGGATGCTGAGAGCTTGTTGGCTGAACTGAGCGCATCAATAAAGCACGATCAGTGATGCGGATCTCTTGCGAGAAATTGAACGGCTGACCCTCGATCATGGGAAACCGGAGATCTGGGGACAAAGATGGTCGGGGGCTTTGGGCGTTAGGGGTTAGCATTCCACGATGTCATTTCAAGAATTAAGCATGGCGTACCCGGAAATCCTCCTCATTCACCGAGAAGCTCATGAACCGCTATCTGACCGCACGAGTTCGGCGCTTTCCCTTTGCCTTCACTTTTCCGCCAAGTTCACTCTGGATTCTTTTTATCTGGTCTTTGCTTAGCGTCTCAACATGCGTATCCGCCGGGTGCAACCAAGCACAAATAGGTTCATCTGCTTTTGGAAGATACTCTGGATTGATTGATATATTTTCAGGCACATACTCGATTTTCCATCGATAGCCCATGCTCTTAAGCACAAAAATTGGAGTAAGATATTCACAGCTGAAACCGTCATATCTATGCCACATGGGTTCATGTGCTTCTCCCCACCCATATTTCCTTCTCAAGGCTGACTGCGAATCGCTTATTTGAGCAAGCGCGTCATTAAGTTCAAGCTCCAATTGTTTTGCTTCATACCCGCCTGAACTTGCATCTATAAACTGTCGCGACTTTCGCATAAGGGCAATTCGAAATCTACGCAAAGGCCCGCTGTATTGCAGCGCGACCTCTGCAAGGGCATCTAGCGGAACGTCGGGGAAGTAAGGGACCAAGGAAGTAGGATATGTAGTTGCCTCTCCTTTTATTGCAGGAATTGCATTGCAAGCTTTTGCGAAAAGGGTTTCAATCGGACCGTGTCCTGCACCCACACACCCTATACCTGTTGCTGGAACCACAATCAGGCGGCCTTGTGCGACGAGTTTGAGTGCCTCTCTAGCAAGGAATCTGCCCATTTCGGGAGGAAGCAATGAAGTGTGCCGAGCCATGATGAAAGGTGTAATGGCGTCTTCGGGCCTGCCCTCGCTCCATCCAAATTTGGCAAGGCCGGTCACATCCTCTGGTTTTGTTGGTCTGCCAACTACTTGGGATGCGAAATAACCCCCTCCTCCTGCTGTTCCAAATGATGGTGGTACTGGGCAAACCACATGAGTAGAGACCGTTGGGCC
>JBMOME010000034.1:0-2623 GCA_049323095.1 Thermodesulfobacteriota bacterium | reverse complement strand
CCCCCCCCCCCCCGCTACTCTCCCAAACGCTCCTGGACTCTGAAACGGCCTTACGCCATGACCCAGCCGCCGTCGACGTTAAGAACTTGACCCGTGATATAGTCTGATGCGCACGATGCCAGGAAGAGGATTGCTTCCGCCATATCGTATGGGCTTCCCATTCTGGCTATGGGGAGTGCCTGGACGCCGTAGTCGTACCCGCGGGTCATCTCGGTCTGGCACGCGCCGGGGGCAATGCTGTTCACGTAGATGCCGTCCTTTGCCACGTCTTTGGCGATCCAACGAGTCAAAGCGATTACACCGCCCTTTGCCGCCGCGTAGGCCGGACCCGATCGTCCCTTGACCTTTTCGGGATCGTCTTCAGGCTTTGAGACAGCGCCTCCGATGATGCCGGATATGGAGCTCACGTTGACTATTTTGCCGTACCCTCGCTCCTTCATGTGTGGATACACGGCTTGGATGCAGAGGAAGGTTCCTTTCAGGTCGATTGACATGACTCGATCCCAGATGCCTTCGCTCGTGGTCGTGAGCCCTTCCCTTTGAACAATCCCCGCACTGTTCACCAGGATATCTACGTGGCCTAACTTATCTATCGCCTCCGCCGCCATTCTTTGCACGTCCGCGGAATTGGACACATCTACTTTGATCTTCACGGCCTTGCGTCCAAGGGCTTCCACCTGTTGTGCGGTCTCGTCCGCGGGCAGCAGGTCTGCAAGCGCCACGTCAGCCCCTTCTCTAGCCAGAACCAGGGCTGCCGCGGCCCCGATGCCTCGGCTCGAGCCTGTGACTATGGCTTTGCGACCGCTCAGATCGATTGGTTGGCTAACCATTGCCTCCTCCGTTCGGTGGGATGGTTGAAGAGTGTTGCCTCTTCTCCGCCGCGACAATTCTTGGCAAGTCAGTATATTTTTAAGTCAGGCGCGGGATTGATGCGGCGGGAAAACAGGTGACCGTGTTCTTTCCGCGCCTTTGCTTAGTAAGGCGAGAAGAGATGTGAAAACTCTGTCAGGGCGCGCTTTGGATGCCTCTACGCTCAGCAACTGCCTCTAGACAGCGAGGTATCGTTTCTTCACTTCGTCGTCTTTTTCCAAGTCCGCGATGCTGCCTTGGTACTTGATGTGTCCGCTGTCCACGATGTAGGCGCGGTCGGCATGTTTCAGGGAGAATTTGACGTTCTGCTCCGAGAGGAGGATCGTGATGCCCTCCTTCTTCAGCACCTCAATGAAGTTTCCGAGATCTCGCACGATGATGGGCGCGAGACCCTCAGAGGGCTCGTCGAGCAGCAGGAGTGCCGGATCGCCCATGAGCGTCCTGGCAATGGTGAGCATTTGCTGCTCGCCGCCGCTCAGGAATCCGCCTCGTCGGTTTGCAAGCTCCTTGAGCCTGGGAAAATGGCTATATACTCGCTCGTACGTCCATTTTACGGTTTTGTCGTTGCCGCGGGTGCGACCCACGTCGAGGTTGGCTTTCACAGTGAGATCGGGAAAGATGCGCCGATCTTCCGGCACGAACCCCAGACCCAGACGAGCTACCCTGAACGGAACCATGCCCGTGATATCTTTCCCCTCGAATTTGACTGTTCCGGTCTTAGGGGGGGTAAGTCCCATGATGCTGCGCATGGTGGTAGTCTTGCCCGCGCCGTTCCTGCCAAGGAGCACCACTGCCTGCCCCTTGTCCACCTCCAGGGAGACATCGAACAGGATATGGCTCAATCCGTAGAATGTGTTAATTGCCTGCACTTCAAGCTGCATGATCAAACCTCTTCGCCGAGGTATGCTTCGATGACTTGTTCGTTGGAGGATATCTCCGCGGGAGTGCCTTCGGCCAGAAGGGTTCGATAACAGAGCACCCGCACCTTCTGGGAGATCTTGAACACGATGTCCATGTCATGCTCGATGAAAAGCATGGTGATTTTGAGATCTTCCCACAATCGCTGAACAAGTTCGACGGTCTGCCACCGTTCTTCGGGGCTCATTCCCGCGGTAGGTTCATCCAACAGCAGGAGTTGCGGTTCCAATGCCAAGGCCACTGCGATATCGAGCCGCTTCTGGTTCCCGTGGGCCAACGTGCCGCTCTGTCGGTGCGCGACGTCAGCGAGGCCCACGCTTTCCAGAATCTCGTAAGATCGCTCGTGCGCTGATTTGAGTTTCGCGGAGGGGGTCACTACGTTAAGATTTCCCCCGTTCTTGGTGATCACGGTGGACAGAAGGTTTTCCAGCACACTCATCCGCGGGAATATGTTGGTGCGCTGAAAAGCACGGGCAATCCCGAGCCGGACAATATCATACGGTTGCCGGCCCGCGATGTTCTTGCCCATAAAGAGGACCCGCCCGCTATCCGGCACATGATAGCCGGTCATCAGGTTGAAAAGGGTCGTCTTGCCCGCTCCGTTGGGCCCGATGATGGAACTGAGCTCGCCCTGGTCCACCGAGAAACTGATATTGTTGAAGACCTGGCTGCCTTCGAACGATTTCGACAAGCCCTCGATTTGTAAGACGTGATCTGCCATGTCACCGCCCGCTGTCTCTGATGCCGTTGTCCTTAGGTTTCTGACTTGCCTGTAAGCCGCTGATACAATCCCACTAGACCGCCAGGAGCAAAGAGCACCACCGCGAGGAGTATC
>JBMOME010000033.1:0-22140 GCA_049323095.1 Thermodesulfobacteriota bacterium | reverse complement strand
TGAAGTGCAACGGAATGGAGGGCTACGTCTATTCCAGCGCGCCTCTTGCCATGCCGGACAAGGAGGGAGCGTGGCTCCAGGGATTGATCAATCCTGCAAACGTTGCGGAAGCGCGGCGCATCTGGCAGCTCATTGGATCTGATTACCGGCCGATCGACTGGAGCCTTGATTTCAAGTCCGGTTTCCGGTGGGCAGAGAGCACGTGGTACCGGGATATCTCATACGGACATGCTCCAGGAGCGGACACCAAAGTTCCGTGGGAGCTGTCGCGAATGCAGCATCTCGTGCAAATGGCCTGGGCGTACGGCCTCGTCGTGTCCGACGAAGGCTCGGTTGCCCAGTCCGCGCCGGATCTCGCAGAACGCTGTTTGGCCGAATTCCGCAACCAGGTTTTGGATTTCATTGCCACCAATCCGCCCCGATTGGGCGTCAACTGGCATTCCAGTATGGATGTTGCCATACGGGTCGCGAATTGGCTGCTCGCCCACGACCTCTTTGTCTCATTTGGCGCTAGCTTCGACCCAGCCTTTGAAGCGGTCTTTGTACGCAGCGTGTACGAGCACGGCTGCCACATTGTGAACAATCTTGAGTATTCATCGGATTTTCGTGCGAATCACTACTTGGCCGATATTGTGGGCCTTCTCTTTGCGTCCGCGTATTTGCCACGAACGCCTGAAATAGACGCGTGGCTTGCGTTTACAGTTCAGGAGCTTATATCAGAGACCGAACGCCAATTTTTGCCTGATGGGGCCCATTTTGAGGCTTCGACAAGTTACCATCGCCTGACCGCGGAGATGGTGCTCTATGGAACAGGGATCGTGCTGGGCCTTCCCGAAGAGAAGCAGCAAGCGCTCGTCGAATACGATTACCGACAGCACCGCGCGAGACCTCCTCTCAAACCGGGCCCCATGCCCTTCTATCCCGCGCCAGGAAACGGGGCTCTGTCGCCTTTCCCCCCTGGATGGTTCGATCGGCTGGCTAAGATGGTCGAATTCTCAGAGCGCATAACCAGACCTGACAGCCGCGTGCCACAGATCGGGGATAATGACAATGGACGCTTCTTCAAGATCCAACCCAGGTACAGAGCGCTTACCCTCGCGCAAGCCAAGGAATTGTATTTGAACCTGAAAGACTACGACGGCCTTGCCGATGACCACACCTATTGGGATGAAGATCACCTGGACCATTGCCACTTGCGAGAAGCCTGGCAGGGCCTCACCAGGGGCTCTAGCGGGCGCGAGGTCTCCGATACCCCGTCCATCGAAACCGGGCTTGTGCGCTCCCTCGTCCGTGACAAGAGAATCAGCCTCCCAGCCGTCATTCTTCAGCCTCCAAAGGAGCCTGACGACGCAGAGTCTGAGGCCACGGAAACAGGATTGCGAGCGGGCCTCCGCCTCTTCGCGTATCCGGATTTCGGGCTGTACGTATACAAATCCGACCGGCTTTACCTGGCGGTTCGATGTGGCGGCCAGAGCCATGACAGCCGAGGCGGCCACGCTCACAATGATCAGCTTTCCATTGAACTTGCGATAGACGGCGTGCCGATACTCGTGGATCCCGGAACATACTGCTACACCTGCTCGCTGGAACGCCGAAACTTGTTCAGATCCACTGCGATGCACAACACTCTGAGCATTCGCGGAAAGGAACAAAATCCGCTGCTGTCTGGCTTGTCCGAGGCTTTCCGGCTGCCCAACCGTGCTCGCGGTCGGGTCATCGAAGCAAGCCTTGACACGTTCATCGGCGAACACGTGGGCTTTGGAACCCCGCATCGACGCACCATTCAAATCGAACCGACCCGCATCAAGATAGCGGATGAATGCGAAAGACCGGGCAAGAGAGACCTCCTGTTCCACTTCGATAAAGCAGTGGAAATTGTGGATTCATTGGACCATCATAATGTCTGGCTGAAGGTCGGGAAACTCGATTTGATTCTTAACTTTGGTGCAGGTAGTTGCCGGGTGATAGATGCAGAGTATTCGTGTGGCTACGGTTTGTTATATCAAGGAAATTCCATTAAGTTTCAGACTACTGCGAAAGTGGTCAATTGGTCCGTTACTCGCACAGCTCTTGTACGTGATGGCATCAATAATCCTAACTCATCCAGCTCGTTCATTTCGTAGGCGAGACCAGAGGGGGCACAAAATGAGTACGGAAAACAGAGCCCATCCCAAGTTGCTAAATCGGGAGTTCGCCCTTCAAAACGCCCAAGATATAATTGCACTCGCAAGTCCCTTGCTCACTGAGGTTGTCAACTACGCCACCAATGCCTATGTGCGATGTCAAACATCGGCAAGAGATCCTTCGTTTGGCGACCTGCCGCCACTTATGATTTACCTGCATATGATCGAAATGACAGACGGCATCGAGCAGCTAGTAGCCGGTTCATGCTCTGGCCCAATACATCCTCTTCTTCGAACTAGCCTCGAAGGTTTCATTTCCCTCGAATATCTGTTTAAGGAGCATTACGAGCAGAGGTGTCGCCAATGGTTGGTATGCCACATTTCTGAGGAAATCAATTATTACGAGCGCTTTGACACCCGAACTTCTAGAGGTCATCAATTCAGACAAACGCTAAACGATCAAGGGATCAAAGATGATCTGCAAGTTGACGCACTAGAGCAATTAATTGGATACAGGGGGCAGCTTGACGAACCCGAGTTGAAAGGAATAGCCGAGGTATATCGGCGTTCCAAGCAGAAAACATGGTATTCCCTCTTCAACGGGCCACGTAATCTCAGAGAGTTGGCAGCATCGGTCTCCAAACTGGCTGAGTACGATCTGCTGTATACACAATGGTCCAAAACTACGCATGGTCGGAGCGCCTCTCGTTACTTGAAGGAACTTAAGTCGGGAACACTAGCTGTACTCAACCTTAGGGATGCAGAATGGCTAAAGGACGACGCGGTGATGGCGGCTTCGTTCTTGGCTGGAGCCACACGCCTTATGATCCATAAATTCCGACGGGGCGAACGAATCCAGGATTGGTTGCACAAATTAGACGATATCATGGGACCATTGAGGGCACTTGAAGTGAGGGCCAGACTCGTGGGTGAGGACTCATAGCGAAAGCATGCTGGAGCCACTCGCAAAAGCTCCATCCAAATGGAATCACACTGGTACGGAGGCAAACGGTGGCACTCTCTGGTTGATCGGTCATCATTCCCAGTCAAGCGACCATAGATTCTGAGGTCCTCCAAAGGAAAGTGCGATGAGTATGCCAGGGCAAATCCCAGGGAAAGCTACGTACCACGAGTTTCACGCAGGGCTACTTCACGTGCTCCTCTTTTGGGGAACGACATGGGTAAAAGCCCTCAGCACGATGCCTCTTGAGACGGCTGTGGGGGCGCTTATTCATTTAGATCATCAGATTAAGGTAGTCACGCGCCGCATGTAGGACCCGCGCTATTTCGGTCTTATTGTCTCGAATTCTATAAAATATCAGGTAGTTTGCGACAGGAAAGCATCGGAGACCTGGGGCAAGGTCTTCTCTCGGTGCCCCAATTCCTGGCAAACGAGCTATCCGCTCGCACGCCTGCTTGAGTTTCTGTATGAAACGTTGTGCTGCTGAAGGATTGTCGTTGGCAATATGATCGAAGATCTGATCCAAATCACGACTAGCCGTGGGGGAGAACCGGAGACGCTTCATTGGTCGCTTGTTGCGAGTTTGGCTGCTCGTTCTTCTAGACGCCGCATGACTTCTTCCCCTTCCAGAGAATTGCCCGCATCCAGTTCCGCAAGACCCTGGCTGACCTCTCGTCTCAGCTCGTCACGTTTCTTGAGCAAGTCCAAGGCCTCGTGCAGGACTTCGGCTTTGCTTCCGTATTTTCCAGAGCCAAGAATGGTTTGAACCATTTCCTCGATTTCGGGCGTCATTTCCAGGCTCATGAGGTTTCTCCGGAGATAATGATGTTTCATTTAAGATATCATCACCAAGTATCGACGTCAAAATAGGGTGGCGTCAGTCGTGGTCGTGCCCGAGTCAGCGTGCTTCCTTGGGCTGGCCCTCTCTTGAGAATTCCTTGACCCGATACAAACGCCATCGGCCTTGATCGGTCACGGGTTCGAGTTTTGGTTCCGAACGGACGATCTCCTGAATACGGTCGTCGCCGTTCACGAGCACGTGGTTGAAGTAATCCAGGTCCGAGGGCTTGACCCGTTCCGGGTGCCATTCCAGCCCACTAGTCCACGGTTTGAAGAATCGTCCCTTATACACGACCAGACACGGAGAGAACTCCGCGAAAGAAAAATTCAGCCTCGCATCCTTCAGCACCTGACCGTATGCGAAGATCTGAATGAACGGGCGGCCTTTGATGAACTCGCTCTTCTTGACGAGATCCAAGCCCATGAGACTTGAACGTTGTGGCAGCGCATCCAGAGCTGCCCTCAGGCCGGACAATTCCCTGGTCTCAAACATGATCCAGGACACAGCGGTCAGTCCGGACAATGCGAGGACCAGCGTGATGGCCGCGGCTCGGCGAATGAGCGGTGTCAAACTGGGCGGGGGGAAAGCCAAGACCAGCATGATCATGGCAAACGGCATCCACCTTTGGCCGAATCGAATGGTATTCATGTACTTGTCGGGCAGCGCCACCATAAAGACGAGGAACATCATACCCGCTGCGAACAAAGGCCAGTTCACGCGGTCTTTGAGGTCGCTTCGGTTCTGCAAAACAGCAAGCAGGATCCACCCAAGCACGAGTAGGAAGATCGCACTGTCTGCAAATCCTTGGAGCCCGCCCAGGGCCGCATCGGTAAACCGGAAAAAGCTCAAGCGCTCCAAGAATGGAGTGGCCCACAGCATTGGAGTGGCCATGTCTGAAGAAGCAAACTTGGGATACCACACCGCAGCGAGGCCCAGCACCGGAGCGACACAAACGCACCTAACGGCGGCCTCTTTGAAAGACACACGGAAGAGCAGGCTGCTCAACACAAGCCAGCAGACTCCCGCCATCAGCCACAACACATGGCAGACATAGAGAAGAAGCGCGGCAAACGTCCAAAGGAGCACTTGCCCCACGGACCAAGCTGTAGCACGCGTGCGATCCACCAGTAGGAACCAGAGCATAAAAGCAGGCCATCCCAGCGCGAAGCTATAGAAGCCCCAGTACAACACATGGTTGAAGACAAAGAGCGACGCGACCGTGGCGGATTCCGGAGAACGATCCCGCGCACTCGCCAAGCTATGTATGGCGACCACCCAGAGGAGCGCGATGATCAGCATCGCCATGCGGCCTGCGCTGAGTGGGCCGAAGAGCGCCCAGCTAGCCCCCAGAAGGGCGTACGACAGACTGTACGGCGTGAACCACTGTATGGCGTAAGGGCTCTGCCCAGGGTCGTTCATCGTTTCCAAGAAAAGGCGTATCTGCGCGGTTTGCTGAGGCAAATCAGCTATCGGGGGAAACGTAACCACGAAGAAAGGGATTGCCACGAGCAGGCAGCACAACCCCAGGAGCACGCGAGAGATGGTGATTCGTGGCATTGGCAGGAATTCCTCAAGGCCGCATCCGAAGACGCTGGCTCTCAAACGCAGACTCACTGCTCACATCTACCCGTGCATTCAACGCGAAGTCAATGGATATCGCTGCCAGGGGCAATCCGCGCCTGGGTTGGCTTCCAAAACGATGTAATGATTAGGTTACCTGCGGCCAACTACTACAATTGCGACCCCGCTGAAAAGCGGGGGAAGCAATCTCAGCGCTAGAGGACCGAGATTGCTTCGTCCCCCGGATCGAGTCCGGGGTCCTCGCAATGACAGACAGCGTCAAACTCTCTCGCGTAACTGAGACCCCCAGAGCGATCCTCAACCGCCTTGCCAACCTGGCAGGCGTCTGCTAATTCTCTGCCGCGGAGTACCCCGGCATGGACATGGGCGTCAACCTAGATCTATGGTGTGCTTTCGTCCGTCATTCTCGCGGAAGCGGGAATCCAGTCTTTTCAATCCCGCGTTCCGCGCGGGACTGGACCCCGGATCAAAGCCTGCCCCGGACAGCGATCCGGGGTCCGCGGTGACGGAGTTTTGCTCATGCCAACTAACTAGAATTTCCAGAGACGATCCCATGCGTTAGCCTTGTGCACAGCACGGGGATTGCATTTTGCCCGAAGTCCTTGCATTAGCTAGTCCACAAACGGAGCCGTTGTGAGCGATCGCGAGCATCTCATCGATGTGGCTGTGCCGCTGCCTATTGATGGACCTTTCACCTACAGGGTCCCTGACGGGCTCGCGGATCGCATCCAGCTTGGCTGCCGCGTGTTGGTCCCCTTCAGAAACAAGATTCGGGCAGGCTTCGTGGTAAGCGTAGGGAGCCCGGAATGCCCTCCGGACGAGCTCAAGGATGTGGTCGATATCCCTGAGGAACCTCCCTATCTGACCACGGAGCTCTGGGATTTCATCCGCTGGGTGGCGGATTACTACCTGATTCCCAACGGCTTGGTTCTGCGAACCGCGCTCCCTCCGGGCTCCGACCGGCGCTCCCAGCCCTGGGTGATACTCACCGCGGAAGCGCGTGTGTTGTTGGCTCGATCCGCGGACGATCAAGCGGCCTCTCTGCCTGCCAAGCTGCTTCGATCGGGAGTGATGCTCCGTCACGAGCTGGAGCACAGAGTCGGCCCTGAATGGGTTGACAACGCTCTGGATCAGGGCTGGGCGCGAATCGAGGAGCGTATTGCTCGGCCGAGGATCGGCTTGGGCAGACGGCGATTGCCGGAGCTTTTGAATCCTGTTCAATTGGGAATCGGCAGAGCGAGTGAAGCGCCTGAGCTCACTGCCGACCAGCAGAACGCGTTCCGAGCCATTCGTGAGGCGGTGGGAAACGGCGGTTTTGAACCCTTTCTGCTGTTCGGCGTTACCGGGTCGGGCAAGACTGAAGTATATCTCCGCGCGATCCAGGAGACCCTCGCGCAGGGCAAACGGGCACTTGTTCTCGTCCCCGAGATAGCGCTGACTCCCCAGTTGGCTCGCCGTTTCTTGAGACGCCTGGGCGGCGGCGTCGCGCTCTTTCACAGCGGCTTGACCAGAGCTCAACGGTTGGACGAGTGGCGTCGCATAAGATCAGGCCAGGTGAGCGTGGTAATCGGCACCCGTTCAGCCGTGTTCGTACCCCTGGAGCAGTTGGGCTTGATCGTCGTGGACGAGGAGCATGATCCCTCGTACAAACAGGAAGATAGTTGTCCGTACAACGCGAGAGACATGGCGATCGCCAGAGCGAAGCTCGATGCCGCGTGTGTGGTGCTGGGCAGCGCCACGCCTTCGTTCGAGACTTTCGTGAATGCCCAACGCGGCAAAATCACGCGGCTGGATCTGCCGGGCAGGTATCACGGAGGAGCGCTGCCGGAGGTGGAATTGGTGGACCTGAAGGCCGCGGTCAAGGCAAATCAGAAGCGCGCTTTCCTGACTCCGCCGTTGCTCAAAGCCATTTCAAACGCGCTGGAACGACAAGAACAGATTGTGCTTTTCCTCAATCGGAGGGGCTTCGACACTTTCGCCCAGTGCCGGTCATGCGGCCACGTTTTCAAATGCCCCAATTGCGACATCAGCCTGGCTCACCACAAACGGGCTCGCGATCTGAGGTGCCACATCTGTGGCTTCTCACGAGCGGCTCCGCCATTATGCCCGGAATGCGCCGGCTCCAAGCTCTTTTTCGGGGGAGTCGGCACGCAAAAAGTGGAAGAAGAGCTGACCGAGCTCTTCCCCGCCGCGCGGATCGAACGACTTGACCGCGATGCAATCAGGCGCCGTAATGCTCTTGAACAGATCCTGGATCGGTTCCGCAAGAAGGAAGTCGATATCCTCACGGGAACTCAAATGATCGTGAAGGGCCACGATTTTCCCGGAATCTCACTGGTCGGAGTGCTTTGCGGAGATCTGTCACTACACTTCCCGGACTTCCGGGCCTCGGAACGGACCTTCCAGCTCATCGCGCAGGTTGCCGGCCGCACAGGTAGAGGCGCCGATCCGGGCCGTGTGATCTTGCAGACCTTCGATCCGGGCCACGAAGCCATCCAATTCGCGGCCAAGCAGGCGTACGAGCAATTCTTTGACCAGGACTGCGTGATGCGACAGGAGCTGCTGTACCCGCCGTTTGGCTACCTCATCCTGATACGCGTCGAGGGCAATAGCGAAAAGCGTGTGGAGGACAAGGCGGTCGCCATAGGAAGAGCTGCAAGGCAGCTCAAGGCCGGCGCGCGGGATGTCACCATCCTGGGACCTGCGCCGTCTCCTCGGCGGAAGATGGTAGGGCGCTACAGGTGGCAGCTTCTGCTGAAGGGAGCAAACAGAGGGCCGCTCCGAGACCTGGTGGGAGCGGTTCAGGCAGAGGGGCACCTCAAGGCGCACGGCCTGAGGATCGTGGTCGACGTAGATCCCGTGGACATGTTGTAAGTTTATTGTGCAATAACAGATGAAACATACTTCCCACTCGCACGTAACTGACTCCTCGTGCAATTTGACAGCTTTTATTTGCCCTCAGCTCGTTTCACGTGCATAATAGTACAACAGAAAGGTAATGTTTCATGAAAAGCACGGGCATCATAATTGTTACGGCAGCGGCGTTTGTGGTTGCGGGAGCGCTCATCGTTCTGTGGTCTCAGCAGCAGCGGCCGGAAGCGCCCCCAAAGGGATTGGGCGTCATCCAATTAACTGACGAGAACTTCGAGAAGGAAGTGGTGGAGGCTTCACGCCATCGGCCTATTTTGGTGGATTTTTACGCGGACTGGTGCCTCCCCTGCCGTTTCCTGGACCCGATACTCGAGGAGGTGGCCAAGGAGAAAGCCGGGCGTGCAGTGATCGGCAAGGTGGACTCCGACCGGAACCTTATTGCGCGCAGATTTGGAATTCAGCGAGTGCCCGCCATCTTCATCATTAGAGATGGCGAGATCAAGAACCATTTCCAGGGCGTGGTATCGAAAGATACCATTATCAAAGCCCTTGAGGAATACGGCGCCTAGTGGTCGAGCCCTGGACATGTCTTGCTCTCTCTCGGAACTAAAGATCATCATTCGAGGGGCGGGAGAAATGGCCACCGGCACGGCCTGCCGTCTCTATCGTGCCGGATTCAAGAAGATCCTCCATTCGGAAATACCTTCCCCTTTAGCTGTAAGACGAGCCGTCAGCTTCAGCGAAGCCGTCCACGAAGGGGCCCAGTCTGTTGAAGGGATCACCGCGGTGCGGATCTCTTCTACCGATGAGCTCGATCGGATCTGGTCTTCCTCCCATATTCCTGTCTTCGTTGATCCGGACAAGGTCGCGGTGACTACGGTTAAGCCCGATGTCGTCATAGACGCCATCTTGGCCAAAAGAAACACCGGAACCGCCATTGACGATGCTCGGCTGGTTATCGGCCTGGGCCCGGGCTTCGTCGCTGGACAAGACGTGCATTACGTGATCGAGACCAACCGAGGCCACAACCTGGGAAAGGTCATCTCGCACGGTCCGCCGGAGCCTGACACCGGTACTCCGGGAGAGATTGCGGGACAAAGCGTCCGGAGAGTCTTCAGGTCCCCCGCGGATGGCATCTTTCTCTCGGATCGAACCATCGGCGAACCGGTTCGCGAAGGAGAGACGGTGGGAGAAGTTGGGAGCGTGCCCGTGAAGGCCACCCTTGATGGAGTGCTTCGAGGACTCATACGCCCGGGCACGCAGGTGTTTAGGAACATGAAGCTTGGGGACGTGGATCCACGCGGCGACAGAACCCACTGCTTCACCATATCCGAAAAGGCCAGAGCCATCGGAGGAGGAGTTCTGGAAGCGATACTTATGGAATTCAATCGACCGAATTGAGCCAGCGAAATGGAGCGGAGCGGCCTTTCCGATCACGAGTATGGGAGCGCTCCAAGCTATTGCCCATTGAAATTTATTGCTTTTTGCGGTATAGTAAATCCGTCTGGATGCGAGTTTCATCAAACGCGGGGATAGGTCGTTAGTACTCGGTTGCGGGGAAGCGACTAATTGCTCAGGATTTGGGCTTAACGCCACCGAATGTGACGACGCGGGTAAGATGATCTCGGGACCGGACAGCAGGCGGTTTCCGCTTTGCAAGCATTATCGTGGTTCTCAAAGCTGCGTATCTAATTTAGTTTGGGACGTATGACGAGGGTTGTGAGCGTGCTCAAAGGAGTGTCGTTCGGGTTAGCTGTCCTGTTGCTTCTTATGTTTCCGGTGTGGGGCTCGTGTCAGGGAAACGAGACTTCCACAATCGCGCCAATGGCTCAGGCGCAGACCGGAAGCACAAACCCCTCCGCGCCGCGCGATCGGGCTACACAGGCTTCGGCACGTGTTGGTGACACACGCGGAAAGACGGTATCCGGCCCTTCGCGTAATCAAAGCCAATCGTCCGGGATCTCGGCAAGCGCTACCGAAACCGTGGCATACGAGGACGCGGAAGAAGTGGACCTTCTCTCCCGCGATCCATTGCGTCTCTTGCGCCTGGAGAACATCAAACCGCTCTATACAGACCCACCGTTGGAAGGCGAAGGGATCTGGGAGTCTGCAAGCAGCCCCAAAGACCCCTCGGGCGAACCCATTGTGTACAGAACCTTCTATCGTTCGAGTGTGCAGTTCCCGAACGCTATCGTGTACATGATGGTTGTCGACATGAGCAAAGTGGCAATGCGGTACTACGTGGGGTCTCAGGAGCCGGCCGCCAATGCTGCCCTTTCCCGCGTGGAACCACAATTATTGTCCAGGATCATGGCCGTAACGAACGCTATGTGGATGCAGCGGCATTCTCAAGGAGCAGGCGCCATCTTTCGGGGCAAGGTCCTTTACCCCATGGTGGAGGGAATGGCCACCTTGATCATCTTCAAAGACGGCTCAGTGGACATCCAGGAGTGGAGCTCCGACATACCGCAGCACCTGGTCTTGGACGCTCGACAACTTCGACACCTCATCGTCAAGAACGGGCTCGTCGTTCGTGCAGTGGTAAGAAAGGATCGACTGGAGGATTCGGAAATCGGCTTGGGCTTCCTCCTCGGCCACGGAGCGAAGAGTGTGGAAGGCGAGCACGCCTGGTACGTTGCCCATCGGAGCGCGTTCGGCATTAGAGAGGACGGCAATCTGGTCTTCGCCATCGGCCACCACGTGGGGACTAAGGATATGGCCAAGGCTCTTGTGTTGGCCGGCTGCGAGCGGGCCATACATGGCGACGCGAATCCCGCCAACATTGTGGGCAACCTCTACCTGCGGGATTCTACGGGCAATCTCCTGCGCAAGCTCCGACTATCACCGGAGCAGAGCAAGTACACCTTGGAAAGGTACGAAAACGGGTACACCAAGGATTTCTTCGTATTCTTTTCTAATGCTCCCGGGAGCGCTCCCGTACGGTCCCTGACCAAGCGCAACACTCCCGCGAAACGTCGTACGCCATGAATCAATCACTCTCTTTGATCTTCCGCGCAGCGAATTTCCTGACAGTCGCGGTAGCGATCGCGCTGCTGCTGCCTTTGTGTGCCCTTGACCGCGCAGCGGCTGCTGATGATCCGGATCGCTCGATGCAAAAGGCTCGTGCTGCTGTAGCGAAGGCCAACGCGGGGGATATCAACGCCGCGCTGAGCCTCTTCAACGAGAGTATCCACGCGTGGGAAAAGAATGCCTTTGCTCACCTGAACCGGGGAAAAACGTATCTCGCCAACGGGAACGTCGATACCGCGCTCAAGGACTTGGACAGAGCGCTCAAGCTGGATTCAAAGTCCACTGACGCCTACATAGCCCGAGGCGTGGCCCACCGACGTCAGGGGGATTTCGAGAAGGCCCTGAGGGATTTCGGCCGCGCGCTTGATTTGGAGCCTTCAAACATCAAGGCTCGTATGAATCGAGCCGCTTTGCTTCTCGATGCCGGGGCCCCCGAGAATGCTCTGGAAGATCTCAGCCTGATTATCAAGACTCAGCCGCACATGACCGCGGCTCTTGGCAACCGAGCATATGTTTTGGGCCAGATGGGCCGTTACGACGAAGCCATCAAGGATCTTACCGAAATCATAGCCCTGGATCCAAATAGCCAGAAGGCCATGAAACATCTCGCATTCGTATATGCGCAAAAAGGCGACTTGCCCAAAGCCCTCACCTGGTACAAGAGCGCACTCAAGCAAGAGGATGACCCGGCCGCTCGTACCCGCCTGGAGCGGGAAATCGCAAGACTTACCAAGAAGACCGCCAGACCGTGACGCGGAGGGATCAGGGGAACACACGGGGACCCCATACCTCAATCTCGTGAATCGAGATCGAGGTGTGGTGTGTACTGATTTTTGTGCCCTGTGTCGGTTGCCAGAAATACTGCTTACTTGACCACGAGATGGAAATTCTCAGAACGTAGCCAGTGAGCGCTTGTTCGTCATTCCCGCGCAAAGCCTGCCCCTGGCTTGAACAGGGGCGGGAATCCAGAAGCAAAACAATTGGATAGCGGGAAACCTTGTGCGCAGTCCCCAAGACTGGATTCCTGTTCCCGCTTCCGCGGGAATGACGTTCTTTCGCAGGAATGACGGAGTGCATCCGCCCTGAGCCGAGCAGGAATTCCGGCAATCACTTTATTGCTACGTCGAGGAACTCTCTTGACACTTCGGCCGGACCGATTTATCTTGCATACGAGAGGATTTCCATGCTTCATTATGGCGACTGCATCGTCTTTCTGCTGGCAAAGGCCTATCAGAAAGCACACTCCAATCTTAAGAAGCACGTGGCCTCGTACGGCCTTACCCCCATACAAGTCCTGGTCATAGAAGCTCTCAGAGACGAGGAGGGTGTGTCCGCGGGGGAGCTGGGGAAAAAGCTCACGTTGGACAGTGCAACGTTGTCGGGAGTCCTGGAGCGCCTTGCAGAGAAGGAATGGATTATCAAAGAGACCGATTCGTCGGATAGACGCTCCTTGCGTATCCACCTGTCCGACAAGGCAAGAGAAATTGCCTTTCCGCTCTCCGAAGCCAGGCAACAGGCTAATGACGAAATCATGGACGATCTCTCAATGGAAGAAAGGATTATCCTTAAGCGCTTGCTCAAGGACCTGAGCGCGTAATTTTTTTGGCTCGATTATTAGTATGCAAGACAATTAGTCTCGAATTCCTTGGTTTACAGCCAAAATTCTCATGACGCAGAAAGGATTGCCCATGAAACGCGACATCTTGAAGCAATTCGGAGGCTCGATTGAGGCCATCGGCTTCGCTCCTGTCGAACGTTTCGCCGACGCTCCGGATCAGCACCATCCGAGTAGAATCTGCAAGGATGCCAAAACTATCATCGTGCTGGGCAAGGTCGTGCCGAGAGGAATGCTCCATTCCCCTGACTACAATCTGTACATTATGCACCGGAGCTACCATTCCATATACCCTCGACTCGACGACCTTGCGTTGAACCTGGCCAACTGGATCGAGGCGCAAGGGAAGTATCTTGCAGTCCCGATCCCAAGCTACGCGCCTATGGTATTTCATGGGAGGGAGCCCTGGGGCATCTTATCCTTGAAACACGCTGCGGTGAATGCCGGGCTGGGCAAGTTCGGTAAGAACGGTCTGGTCCATCATGCGACCTATGGCACGCTCTTGCGATTAGCTGCGGTGGTAACCGATGCCGAGATTCCGCCGGACGAGGTGATTACCGGTTCACCCTGCCCCAAGAAATGCAATGCTTGTCTCAAGGCTTGTCCAGCACAGGCATTTGAGGAGAGCGGCGCGTTCCAGAAGATGACCTGTCTCGCCCATACCATAAAGCATGCAATTTACCCGATTGCCTTTCAAACTCCGGAGGGAATCAAGCACATCGAGCGGGTTGTTAACACTGCGGGGCACAATTACTGGTTGACGTGCCACACGTGTCTCAAGGTGTGTCCTAGCAACCAAGGCAAGAAACCGAAATCAAGTGAAGCATGATACGAGCAATGAAGCTTCGTTCATGAACGGTTCCACCGGCTGGGGCATTTGAAATCTCAGTTCACGGTACGTGGAGGAGACTATGGCACATGACGATCCGTACAAGCGAATGGTCGAAAGATGCGGGAGCGGGCGGGTTGCTCTTCCGGACTCCGAACTGCTTTTGCCTTTGCTTGAATTGCGCTTCACTCCTGAAGAGGCCGATTTCTTGTCCCGGTTCCCGGGTATACCCCGCACCATGGATCAGTTGACGGCCCTCCTGAACATGACCGCAGAAGAGCTCAGGACAACAATGGAGCCCATGATCCGCAAAGGTTTTATACGCGCTTTTCCGGATAACAGCGGAACCCGATACGCGTTCACGGACCCTATGTTCTTCTTTTATCGAATGCCGGGTTGGAAAGGCGAGGACGATGCATGGAATCGCAAGATCGCGCCCCTGATCAACAAATACTACGTTAATCATCTGGGAGCTGAGGTTCTTGGATACCCTTCAAGAGGCCTCCGGACCATCCCCGTCGACAAGACGATCAAAGACACCAGACAAGTCCTGCCTTATGAAAACCTTTTGGAGTTTGTGGACCGGGAAGATTACCACGCGGTTTCCCCCTGCCCGTGCAGGCATCGGCATCGCCTGGATCCCGATGCTCCCCCGTGCAAGCACGAAATGGACACCTGCTTACATTTCGGAATGCTGGCCCACTACACGGTGGATTATGGCATGGCGCGGAAGATCAGCCGTGAAGAAACCCTTGAGATACTGAAGAACGCTGCTGAAGCAGGACTGGTTCATGGAATCTCCAATACCAAGACAGGCATGGACACCCTCTGCAATTGCTGTTCTTGTTGTTGCCTTCTGCTGGAGCCCGTGAAGATGCCGCATCTGGCTCCTGGCAAGCACCAGCGATCTAACTACATAGTCCGCGTTAACCACGATACTTGCCAAGCCTGCGGCCTCTGTGAAAAGCGTTGTCCGGTGAACGCCATCCGATTGAAGGACAAAGAAGGCGCGCCTAAGCCGACAGAAGGCAAGAAGCTCAAACCACGAGACGTCAAAGAAGTCGCCTACGATCCCGCGCAATGCCTCGGATGCGGAGTCTGCGCGTACAAATGCCCGACTCAAAGCCTCACCCTGGTCCGACGCGGAGACGAAGAGGAGGATATCCCTGAGACGTTTTCCGATCTGGGCATGAGATTCCTCCTGGAACGAGGCCGAGACCTGTCCAAGTTCTTTTGAACCACGGTTGATCTGCCCTATTCTCGCCCCTTCATTCGGACTGTTCGGGAACGAAGTGTGTCGGATTTCGCTATGCTCGACCCGAGCTGCGGACTGAGTCCTTTTCTCTCCGTTTAGTCGACCGGATAAGAAGTCGCGTAACCGTTCGCTAACGCGGGACAAATCCCCCGGGCTGGCGCCATTGAAATAGGACCGGCATCTTGCCGGTCAGATGGCCCGTCCACGTCATCCGGGGACCGGCAAGATGCCGGTCCTACTGAAGCACTCAATTCGGCAACAGGAACCGGTTCCCCTAGGCGACTGAATTGATACCAAGCAGCGTAAGCATTCACATACTAGCGGCGAAAGATTGTCATTGCGAGCGTAGCGAAGCAATCTCAGGGCGTAAGGATAGAGATTGCTTCGTCGTTTCACTCCTCGCAATGACACGGAATGGGAAATTGCGGCTCATGACTGACGGGTTACCAAGCTGCCGGTTTTCAGGTTGACACCGGTATCTCGGGGGGAATATCTTCACCCTTTGTGACAATCCGGGCTGATGGGTAAGTCTGCTCAGACCATCGCCGGAATCTTGCTGATAGAGCGGGAAGACAAGTACGTCCATGAAGACGCTGGTCCTGTTAATCCTGAACGCCGCTCTCGTCGGGTTCTTCATATATCTCCTGCGCAAGCCCGGAATCCTCACTTATTACTTAACGGGTCGCTTTTGGCTCACCTGGTTCGGGGTGGCCATCATCACCCTGATGGACGAGTTGACGTCAGTATTCTATGCGCCGGCCGAAGCGTTCCGATTCATAGGCCCCAGTGCGATTATCTTTATCGCTTTCACCGCAGTCTTTATACATTACATGACCACTCGGCTGGTCGAAATAGCCGAGATCTTGGAACACCACGGCATATTCGGCGGGGGTGTATATTCTTTTTCCTACCTTGTGCTGGGGCCGGTAGTGTCATTTGTAGCCGTGGCTTCCATCATGGTGGATTACATACTCACCGCGTGTATATCCGCGGTGAGCGCGGTGGAGAACGCTACGTTCCTCCTTGCCGTATCGCCTCATGCGAAGCAGAGCATAGCGCTAAGCGTGATATGGGCAATAGCGGGCCTTAACATTCTCGGTATTCGCGAAAATGTGCGATTCACCTTCTCCATATTCATATTTGCCGGCTTCGTGTTTCTCAATCTGATTGCGTCCGGATTCCTCGCACTTGACGAAGCCTCCATTGCCCGTTTCAACCAATCCTTTGTGGATGCAAAGAGCAACCTTCAAACGGGGTCGTTTTTCCAGAGCTACGGCATATTCATCGCTTCGGTGGCGAGCTGCGTGCTGGCATATTCCGGAGTGGAATCGGTACTTCAAACAGCCGGCCTTGTGCGGTCGTGGCGCGAGATAGGCAGGGCTTACATTTTCCTCGCGTGCACTGTGGGCATTGTGACGCCCGTTGTGGCAGCGCTTGCCCTCACTGCTCCCATTGATTTTGCCAAACACGAAGGAGACCTCATTACCCACTACGCGACTCTACTCAATGGGGTGCCCTTTGGGCTCGCGGTCGCGGCTCTGGCGAGTCTCACCTTGATCATGGCAATCAATACCGCGTTCGTCGCGTCCAGCGAACTTATGGAACGGGTAGCGGAGAGGTACGCGTTCTTTTGGCTCACAGCAACCAATAGCAGACAATCTCTTTACCGCATTCACTTTCTCAATGCCGTTTTTTTCTCGGTGATTATCTATATCACCGGCGGAAGTCAGATGATTCTGGCGGATATGTATGCGCTGGGTCTGGTCGCGAGCTTCTGTATCAACATGGGCGCGCTGCTCATCTATCGGTATTTTATGGGTACAAAAGAGGTCATCCACTTCTATACCAGCCGTGTGGTCACTCTGATCATATTCCTGATTTTTGTGAGCTGCTTTTCATTTCTCGCGTGGATGAAGCCTCACGGAACCCAATTGTGGGCCGCGGTCACCGCGGTGGTGCTCACAGCGGGCCTGCTCGTGGCCCGCAAGCGAGGACCTGAATTAGAACAAATTGCTAAAACCGATACTCCTATGGAGCTGGTCTTATACCTCGCCGAGTCGCGCGCGAAGGACCTGCACATTTTCTTTCACAGACCGAGGGAAGAGCGCCTCGGAGATCCCAAACACAATCAAGCCTATGTGACCATATATAGTCCTCGACGAGGAGCGCCGGCCAAACTGGCCGACAATCATTTCCGGTTCGCGTCCCGGACGAGAAGCGTGTACCAGCACATGGTAGGCCTGCTCAAAGTAGTCGAATACGAGTTGAAAGACCGCGAGGTAACAATTCACTTTGGTTGGCCGCTTTCTTCTTGGCTTGATCGATTGTCAATCGGCGTTATGGTATTTAATATCATGCGGCTACCGAAACAATTCCCGTCATTCAAGTTCGAAATCAATTATCCCGGACGGCCCTGGAAGCCACCCGTGGAGAAAAGCACTTTCAAAATCTAGAAGCATCAAGGCCGGCCTTCATCTTTCAATTGTTTCAGAGCGGTTTCCAGGTTCTCTCTGCTCGAAGGATCGGTTGGGCGGATCGTAACGGCCTTTTGAAAGTGGACAAGCGCCTCGCGAGGTCTCCCTGATCTGGCCAGTGCTACTCCCAAGTTGTTGTGCGCCTGCCATGAATCAGGCCTGAGTTCCACAGCTTTCTGCAAATGTAATATCGCTCTGTCCAGCGCATCCTGATTGAGCAACAATATTCCCAGATTGAGGTGTGCCCCGGCATAGAGCGGATTTATGTGAAGCGCCCGGGAGAAGTGAGCCTCCGCGGTAGCGACATCTCCGCTACGTTCGTACACTTCACCCAGTCGGTTCTGAACGAAGTAATCTCGTGGGGCCAGCTCCGCTGCTCGCTGTAAATACCTGAGCTCTTCTTGAGGTCTTCCCTCTTTTCGTTTGATGGCGGCCAACATTGTGTAGGGTTGAGCAAATTCCGGCGACAAGCGGATGGCTTGCTCGTAAGCAGCGATCGCTTCAGGTAATTTGCCCAGAGCGACAAAACTGTTGCCCAGTGCCGAGTGAGTCTTCCCAAACTCGGGCATGTACCTCAGAGATGCCTCCAGGATGCCCACTGCTTGCGAGTGCTTTTCTTGAATTTGCAGGGCCACCCCAAGATTGTTCAGGATCATGCCCACAGCCCGGCGTTCGATGCGTTCCGAAGGCCCAAAACGTTCGACTACATTCTTCCACAACTTCACTGGGTCAGCCCAGACGTGCGCGAGGGTAAAGGAGGACCATCCCACCAGAACGAGAATCGCAACGAGACAGACCCCGACAGCTTTGTTGGCCGTGGGCTGCACGGACGTCTTGCTCAGGACTGCCAGTGCAACCAAGATAAGGTCTGCTGCCACCAAGAGTATTCCCAGCATAGGGAAGACTGCTCGGTAGCCCAGATACGCGAACTGCGGCACCAGGAGAGCCTCGGGTAACAAGCCGATCAGGTAAAGCAAAATGCCAAAGCCGCACAGCGGCCTTGTTCGCAAAAGAACCAGCCCCAAGACGACTAGGCCCACGACTCCGACCGTGGCAGGCAACGTGGTCCAGGGATCGGTCAACGAGCGAGAGATGATCTGTGGCGCGAGGAATTGGACCTCTCCAGGCAGGGGCGCCACAATCTGAGCTAGATACACAAACACCATCCGGGTCTGAGTGAGCAGTGCTTGCCAAACAGTCTGCTCGCTCTCTCCATAGTATCGGCTAATGGTGGCGATGATGCCTGGGTCGAGCCATGCTCTTCCATGAGCGTGCTCCAACCCTGACAGGAGGAAGACTGCCGCGAAAAGGATTCCAAAATAGATGATCGCTCTGGCGAGAAGGCCCTTCCAGCTCGTACGGAAAAAAGCGATTTCTGCAAGGATAAAGGCAGCCGGCAAGACTACGGCATTTTCTTTGCTCATAAGAGCTAGCCCGAACAAAGCCAGGCAAAGCGCGTATCCCGCGGCTTTGATCCCCAGCTGTTTGGCTCTGCGAGCTTCCAAATAGGCCGCGAGGGAAGCGTATCCAAATAGGCAACAGAGCAGCGCCATCCGCTGCCAGATGTAGAGCGCTGTGTAGGTCTGAACGGGATGAAGGACGAAAAGCAGCCCGACAAAGAGACAGATTGACAACTTTTCCCATGGCGGAATCTCCCGCCCCGATGTCTTGCGAAGATCCAGCGCCAGAAACACGAGGTATGCAATCACAAGCCCGGTGAGAGCCAGTATGGCCAGATTGGTCAAACGAAAGAGCGAAAGGTCCATATCCCCCAGCAAGAAATTCAGATAGAACGTCGCCATCGCCACCGGCCGCTGAGGAAAGATTTTCAGCACACCCCAAAATCCATCCTGCTCGAATATATCGCGGTTGAGCATGAGCCTGGCCGAATCGTGATAGATCGGCGCATCAAGCCCGGGAATACGGGGAAGAATTGCAGCAGTAAGGAAGAGAACAACAAGAATGAGGAGGACCGGGAATCTCAGTTGTAACCAGGAAGAAGGCATAGCTGGGTAGCTGTCACCTGTGGGTTGCAGCCGAGGATTCATGGGAGCGTTGGTCGCCGTCACAAGGATAGATCTCCCCTTGCTCCTCTCTCACAAGAGGATCAAAGGGAGATTTTGACGATCCGTATTCTATCAGTTACGCGGGGGAAGCCTGTCATTGCGAGCGCAGCGAAGCAATCTCCTAGCCCCGAAGAGAGCTGATCGATGGTGGGACGGGCATCTTGCCCGTCATTCCTTGACAGGCGGGACGCCTGTCCCACCGTTCACTCCTGGCATGGGCAGGCGAAATGCGCTTCTTGCAGGCACATGACTCAATCTCGAGACAATCCTCTCCCACTACTTATTCAAATGTGTCGACGATTCTGCGACCGACCTATTCCGCCAGAAGAGCCTTGAGCTCCTTGTTGAATTCGGGCATCACCTTGAACAGGTCGCCCACAATGCCGTAGTCGGCCTTTGTGAAAATAGGAGCTTCAGGGTCTTTGTTGATCGCAACGATCACCTTGGACGAGCCCATGCCGGCCAAGTGCTGGATTGAGCCCGATATGCCGCACGCAATGTACAAGTTGGGTGTAACCGTCTTTCCGGTCTGGCCCACCTGATCCGAATGAGGACGCCATCCTGCATCCACCGCTGCTCTGGAAGCGCCTACAGTCGCCCTTGAACCGAATATGCCGGCTGCTTCCTCCAAGAGCGCATAATCAGGGCCTCCCATACCTCGACCGCCGGATATAATGATCTCGGCTTCGGTCAGGTCCACCTTGCCGCTCGTATCCAGGCTGAGTTCTTTGGTGCTGTAGGTTGCGCGGCTCGTGTCAGGATTGAACGATATCTTCTCCACTGCGCCTGCCTTGGCGTTTTCATGCACTTCCAGCACATTGGGCCGAGCAGTGGCCATCTGCGGCGTGCTCAATCCCATCCACTTCGCGTAGCACTTGCCCGCGTACATCGGGCGTTTGCCCACGAGCTTGCCTCCGTCCAGCTCAAAGGAAATGCAGTCCGCGACCACAGCGACTCCAAGTTTCGCCGCGGTGCGGGGCGCAAGGTCCTTTCCGTGGATCGAATGGCTAAGGAGCAGGACTTCCGATCCTTTTTCCTTGGCCACCTGAGCGAGCGCCTGCGCAAAATATTCGGAGTTGTACGACTCCAATTGCGGCGCTTCTACAACGTAGACCTTGTCCGCGCCGTACTTGGCCACATCCGGAGCGAATTGCTCCGCTTGCGGGCCCATGAGCACCACGCCAAGGTCTGCTCCGAGACCGTCGGCGATCTTTCTGCCTTCGCTGGTGAGTTCCAATGCGGTTTTCTTTAGTTTACCCGCCTTGATTTCTCCGTATATGAGCACTTTCGACATCGTTTACTTGCCCTCCAATTCACGCTTTCCGATTACGATCAGATAACCTTTGCCTCGCTACGCAGCGCCTGCACCACCTGCTTGGCCGCGTCGGGAGGCTCCAACCCTTCGATCTTCTTGCCGGCTTTCCGTTCGGGAGGCATGGAGTATTCCTTGGACTGAAGTTTCGCCTCCACGGTAACTCCGAGTGCGGCCGCGTTCTTGACATCAATCGGCTTCTTCTTGGCCTTCATGATACCAGGGAGCGATGCATACCTCGGCTCATTGAGACCCTTCTGAGAGGTAACCACGCAAGGAAGAGGAACCTCCACGGTCTCTTTGCCGCCTTCGATGTCTCGCTCCAGGATTGCGCTTTTCTTATCCGCGGCAACCTCAACTTTGGTGACGAGAGTCACTTGAGGCAGCCCAAGGAATTCCGCAAGCATCGCGCCGACTTCGCAGAAATCGTCGTCAATTGCTCGGTGACCGCAAAAGATCACGTCGTATTGGACGTCCTTGGCAGCCGCGGCCAGCGCCTGTGCGACCGCGAAAGGATCCGCCGCATTGAGCGCAGGATCGTTCACGTGGATGCCCCGGTCCGCGCCCATGGCGAGAGCCGTTCGGATCGACTCCGTGGCTCGATCAGGACCGATAGCCAGAATGACCACTTCGCCTTCCTTGAATTTCTCTTTGAGGCGCAGGGCTTCTTCCACGCTGAATTCATCATACGGATTGATGATGTACTTGATCCCTTCCGTGACAATCCCAGTCCCTTCGGGATTGACTTTTATCTGCGTTTCCGTGTCAGGGACCTGTTTCAGACAGACCAGTGATTTCAAGGATAATCCTCCTTTCATTCTGACTCACGGGACGAGGATATGGGAACCCGATGGATTGATAAACTTGTTGACTTTACCGGTAGTTGGTCGCGAGAGTCAAGAAAAAAGGCAGGAGGAGGCAATGGCATTTTGGGATCTCAAGGATGTGCAATTGGCTGAATTTCGCCCCGGAATTATGAGCAAGGCGGAAATCGGCGCCAACCTCATCATGGTCTGCATGGAAATTGGAGCGGGCAAGGAAGACACGGGCCACGAGCATCCATTTGACCAGTGCGGCATCGTCCTCGATGGCGAAATTGAGATGTTTGTGGAAGATGACCGAAAGAAATTGAGTCCGAATCAGTGCTACTTTCTGCCTGCGGGCAAACGTCACGGCTGGAAG
>JBMOME010000032.1:0-2658 GCA_049323095.1 Thermodesulfobacteriota bacterium | reverse complement strand
GTCTTGCATCCGTATCCCTCTCTCCGCTTCACCGCCATACACCCGAGGTAGGAGCCGTATGCGGGAAATCCGCACGTACGGATCTGTGCGGGGGGCGTCAGGTAACTGACGTCCCTACCGCGACCCTCACGAAAGGGATGTCCAAGTCTTTACAGTCCCTTACTCCAAATCGATGGCAATCTCAAGCAAGAGCTTCCAGCTCCGTGCCAGTTCACCGAATTCTTAGGCCTAGGCCTGATTCCAGTCCGTAGTCACATTCTTGAATCTCGTGGCAATCGGCCCAGGAAGTTCTTTCAGGAACTTGGCGGATGACTGGAGGCCCATATAGGGCCACCCTTGCGCTCCAATGCACAAGAGATATCTTGTTGTTTAGAGCAACAGAGGCTGGCACAAAGGCCGACTTGCGTCATCATCGCTTCCTGGAGACGGTCATCTCCATCATTTTCTCTTCCTTGCCTCCCTTGGGAGTGATGAACATTTGATACTCCATGGTGTTATCATCCACGATCCTGCTCACGCTACGCCACACCACGGGGCCTCTGACCGGGTCGTCGTACCGGCATTCCTGGGTAATGGTCTTACCGTCCGCGCTGCCGGTCCCTTCAAAAAAATAGATACCCGTGCTCATCGAATCGAACCAGATGGACACATACTTCTTGGTGTGGTTGTCGTACCCAAGGAGGTTGATGCCGGTGAACGACATCCCCATCATGTCGCCGGTATACTCCTGTTGCAGGTAACGTCCTCCGAAGAGCATCTTCTGTTCGCAGGTGCCGGTGCCATGCGCTGGAGGCTTGCCTGGTTCCATCCACGCCGTGGTCTTGGTGGTCCAACTTCCAACCAGTTTCGCAAGCATCTTGTGAGGCTTGCCCGGTGTTGCCACCTTCTTGTACACCTCCATCATGGCCTGCATGTCCATCTCGGCTTTTTGTTTCTCCGCTTTGGCCGGAGCACTCCCCTTTGTCGATCCCTTCGAGCGCAGCCTCGTTCGGCCTGGCTCGGGGTGAGCGTGAGAGCCAAAAGAGCGCCTTCTTTCCGCGTGAGTCCCAGTTGCCGTTGCCATGTCCTGTTCCTTCCTTTCCATTTTTGTCATGTCTTGATTAAGCATAGTCATCTCCTTCGCCGTTCACAAACTGCCGTGCCAAGACAAAGCCAAGCGAGATGTGGCATAATAGAAGTTCGCTTCCGAACGGTGAAGATGACGTCGAAGCAAGAGTAACCGTAGGTCGGATTGAGTCAAGCGTTCTGCGCGGGACGAAATCCGACATCATTCCCAACGCAACATGTCGGGTTTCGCTGGGCTCAACCCGACCTACCCCTCCTCACTGTTTGATAGCGCACCGGTATAACAGGTCGCACTGGAGTTTTCCTATGCAATCATAAGCAAAGAGTGGAGGCCTTCAGGCATGGGTTCAACACTGGGAGATATCAGCGGCACGGAGCATTGGATAGACCATAATGGTATCAGGCTTTACCTGTGGGAGAAGTGTCGAGGCAGCCATGCTAACAAACCGGTTGTGGTCTTGGCTCACGGGTCCGCAAGTGCCGGTCGTGAGAGTTTTGACCTCCAAGTGCCGGGAAAGCCTTCGTACAGTCTCATGGATTTTCTAGCCACAGAGGGCTTCGATGTATTCGCGCCTGATATCAGAGAGTTCGGCCGTTCAACACGTCCTGATGTGCATCTGACGACCCAGGTCGCGAGCGAGGACCTCAATGCGGTGGTTGATTACATCACGAGATTGAGAGGAATAGAGAGAGTTAACCTTCTTGGCTGGTCTTGGGGCACACAGTACTGCGGTATGTTCATTATGGCGCATCCTGACAAAGTGGAGAGATACGTGAGCTATGCCCAGATGCATGTGAACAGCCCGGACATCGCACGGAGGCGGCCTAGAATCGATATCTTCCGGAACTACCCTTACGTGAGTATTCCGGAAGCCGCATGGAAGCCTCGTTTCTATTCCATGACACCGGAATCGGTCAACGATCCTGAGGTGGTTAACGCTTATGCTCAGGCAGCGGTACAGGCGGAACCCCAAACACCTACAGGACCTCAGCTCGATATGGTGACTATCATGCCGATGATCCATCCCGCGCTCATGCCCGTTCCCACAATGATTATCCACGGAGAATACGACGACGTGGCCGACCTTGACGGACTTCTTCCTTTCTTTCGCCAGCTTCCCAACCCGTTCAAGCGATATGTGGTCGTTCCTGATGGAGGCCATATGCTGCACCTTCAGAAAGGCCACCGACTGTTTCAGCACGAAGTTGCTTGCTTCTTCAAAGCGCCTTCTCATACCGCTTCTCTTTCAGAGAGGTAAGAATCGGGGAGGACCTTCTTACAAGAAGGTCCTCCCCGATCTTGCCACTTTGAATGCGCATCAGTATCAGTGAGCAAGCTCACGTTCCTCACCTCAATTTGACAGCACCTATTGCTGTGTACATCCTATGAGCGTGAAATGATTACGGCCCAATTGCCGGGCTTGAGGGCTGCTCGAATTGAATAGAGGGGCTGCATGAGAACAGTTGCTAGTGTCCTGTCCCTGAAATAAGTTGACATATCTTTTCGATCTTTTTTAGGATTGAATCGGCGGTAGCTGTCCACACGAAAGGTCGGGCATGTTTGTTGTAATGGGCAACGAATTCTTCGATCTT
>JBMOME010000031.1:0-2665 GCA_049323095.1 Thermodesulfobacteriota bacterium | reverse complement strand
CGCGTCCGTCGACGCTCAGACGCGGGAGCTCCTTCAGGAGGAACTCCTCAAGATCTGGGGCGAAGAGCTCCCTCAGAGCAAGAGGAAGCTTGTGATCCTGGTAACGCACAGCATCGATGAAGCGGTGTTCCTGAGTGACGTCGTGTTCGTCATGACCGCGAGGCCCGGGTGCGTCAAGGAAGTTTTCCTGAATCCGCTTGGAAGACCGCGCGATATGGGGGTGAAATCGAGCCGGCCGTTTCTCGAAGCAAGAAATTATCTCTGGGATCGCCTGAAAGACGAAGTCTTGACCGCGATCCAGCAGGGATATCAATAGGTCGAGCATGATTTGGGCGCCGCCGTCATTGTCCTGAATATAGGACAATTCAGTGTCCTATAGCAGTACAGAATTGGCGCCCTTAAATTCTGAGACGGAAAAGTGCCCAATATTCCAAGGCAATTTGCTGACAAACGCTGGCACGGAACTTGCCTCAGCTCTATGCAAATTCCTTGGGCTCCTCACGAACTTCAGTACCTGTGGGGCCAATACAAGACCGACAGGAGGTAGCACAGCATGAAAGATAACTCTGGCGAATATGACGCGATCTGGTTTGGGGGAGGAGCTGCCGGCAGATTTGGCGCCGCTTACATGAAGGCGCTCGGCGCGAAGCCTCTGATTGTCGAGAAGCACGGCCTTGGTGGCGAGTGCCATCAATGCAGGTGCGCCTTTGAGAACTTCGTGGCCGACCAATCCGCAATGGCGGAGCTGATGCGACTCTATTCCGGGAAAGGCTGGTACCCCGAGATTAACCTGGGCAAGATCAGTATGGCAAAGGCCGTCGAAGTGTACAGGAAGGTGGGGCAGCCGGCCTTCGCAGACACCATGAAACAGCAGACCGAGATACAGCTCGGGGTAGAGGTGGCATGGGGCGATGGAAAGATCATCGACAAGAACACCGTGCAAGTGAACGGGAAGACGTACAAGGGGAAGAACCTCGTTATCGGCACAGGCTCACGGGCCACAATGCCGGACATACAAGGCATAGATTTGCCCGGGGTAATGACCTACAAGGACCATCCTGAGATGAAGACTGACCCTAAGAAAATGGTGGTCATCGGTGGCGGAAAGATCGGGATGGGTAAGGCGGCCATGTTCGCACCCTTTAACATCGAAGTGACTGTCCTGGAGAAGTACACATGCCTTCCAAGATGGGATCGAGACGTACGGCTCTATATATCCCGTGATTTCAAGCGCCGTGGAATAAAAGTCTACGAAGGGGCCGACGTAAAGGAGATCAAAGGCGAGGGAAAAGTCGAGGCGGTGGTGGCGGAAGTCAAAGGCAAGCTCATGGAGTTCCCGTGTGATGCGGTCATGGTATCCATCGGGCTCACTCCTAATTCCGAGCAAGCTCTGCCCTTGGGCGTTAAGATCGGCCGCCACAACGAGATTGTGATAGATAACCGCTGCCGGACCAATGTCCAAGGCATTTACGCTGTGGGGGACGCCGCAGGCCCGCCTTATTTCATGGCGGTTGCCAGAAAGAGGGGAATGATCGCCGCGAAGAACATTATGGGGGAGACAACGGAGTGGGATGACAGCCTGCCTCTGCCTGACCACATCTATCTCCCGCCCTTAGAGGGGACCATGGTGGGCCTCACGGAGAAAGAGGCCCGGGAAAAATACGGGGATGTCATGCTTATTCAGGTTCCCTGGGGTCCCATGCCGGAAGATCCGCAACCGCTGACCTACTATCCCGGGTATGAGAACCTTGGCCTGCCGGTATGCGGAAGAATGCACACGCTCAACCTGTTCTTCTACGGCCAAGGAAGGAACGGACTGGTCAAAGCCATCGTCGATCCCCAGTCGAGGAGATATGTGGGTTTCCACTCCGTCGGGTACGGGGCCAAGACCGCATTCCAGTATTTGTCTTACCTGCTGAAGACGGGTTGGACGGTGGATCAGATGGCGAACTTGCACGAGATCTTTCTAAATGCGGAGCACTTTGTGCAGCTATCCCGACTGATCGCGGGACAAAAGCAGCTCAAGGGTTTTGCCGGCCAAACGCAGATGGAAGAAGAGGATTTCTAGTCATTTCCTTCTGCGGCCCGGGTCCGACCATTGCCGACGCCATTTCGAGGCTGATTGGGCCCGGGGACTCTTTTTTGAAACCAGTCCCTACAGCGGGCTCCTATGAGGAGTTCTACCGAGCGGAGAGCGCAATCACGGGGAAACACAAGGAGAGGTTCATGGCCAAGACCAAGGAGATCATCGCGGATTACTGGGACAAGAAGATACCGATTTCTGTGCCCAAGGGAACGGTCATCCCGGTTGTTCCTGATCCCCCACTGCTTCCAAAACCCGAAGAGGCTATTAAGAAGGCCCTCGCGAAACCTATAGGCGCGCCTCCACTGTTGGAGCTGGCCAAGAAGGCCAAAGGTGGAAAAATCGTAATCGCGCATGACGATCTCACGCGTCCTGCGCTGCCCAGGCGGCTTATGATCCCCATCATCATGGATGTGCTGAACAAAGCCGGGATCAAGGACGAGGATGTCTTCCTCTTAAGCGCCAACGGCAACCACTGCAAATGGCCGGACGTGAGTTTCCGGGCTTATTTCGGGGACGAGATCTACAACCGCTTTCGTCCTATGGGGAGCGCTTCCAGGCTCCTCAATCATGATTGTCATG
>JBMOME010000030.1:0-22674 GCA_049323095.1 Thermodesulfobacteriota bacterium | reverse complement strand
GAAAGGGCGCGACGATTGCGGGTTCGTACCCTCTCCTTCCGATCACGTGCAGCGCATATGCGAAGCCGACCGGAAAGAGCGCCAGGGTTGCGACCATCCCCAAAAGGGTGAGTGCAGCGGGCAGCGCAGCAAAATGCCCATGAAGGAGAAGCGTGCGGTATACCCAGCTCACGTCGAGTAGAGAGAATGCGAAACCGAAGACAAAGCCGAAGAAAGCAGCGTGGCCGCGGCTAGGAGAACGGCCCAGGGCCCAAAAGAACGGAACCAGGCCGATCCAAGCCAGGATATCCAAACGTGTAGGCGCGAACGAAAAAGAGAAGAGCACTCCGCTCAGCGCTGAGGCCACCAGCGATGAGATCATCTGGTTTCTTCGGAGGAGATTTGGCACGATTGCTCGGGTTGCGCTGCGGCCGGACCCACGAGGACGCGAATGATTCTCTTTCGGTCACCTGAATGAATCTTCATCCAGAGCCCCTCGTGCACCAGCTCCTCCCCCACGGCCGGAACACGGCCCAACAGGTGAATGATGAAACCGCCCAGCGTGTCGTAACCGCTCCTGGGCAAGGTCACCCGGAAATACTCCTCGAATTCGTCCAGCGGCGCACGGGCGCTCACCAATATGCACACGTCCTGCTGAGGGATGAACAGGGCCTCCTCCGCATCGTGCTCGTCCTGAATTTCTCCCACGATCTCCTCAACGATGTCCTCCATGGTTACAACACCAGCGGTGCCGCCATATTCGTCCACGATTACCGCCATGTGGGATCGCTTGGATCGGAGTTCGTTGAGCAGATCCTTGATGGGTTTGGTTTCCGGCACGAAGAACGGTTCCCGTGCGACGTGCGCCAGGTCGATTTCCTGCTGCTCGCTCAGCCAGAGCGGCAACAGATCTCGAGCGTTGAGGATACCGATGATGTGATCCACGTTCTCTTTGTACACGGGAATGCGTGAATGACCGGAGTCGATGAGAGTCCTGAGAATCTCGTCTTTGCTTGCGAGGTGAGAAACTGCCACAATGTGGGTACGGGGAATCATGATCTCGCGGGCTACGGTCTGCTTCAGATCGAAGATGCCTTCGATCATCTCGCCCTGGTCCTCGTCGATAAGGCCTCTCTGTTCACTCTCGTCGAGGAGCTGCTGGATCTCCTTGGGTGGCTTATGCAGGCCCAGCAGCCTTTTCAGCCGCGGTACAAGTCTGCCGTCTCGCTCTGATTGCGATTCGTCCAAGTAAGCGACAACCTCCTTTGTTACGGGAACGGATGCTGAGAATGGCGGCTGATTCTACGCAGATGGAACAATGTGCAAGCCGCTGGTACTCAGATAGCAACCGATATCCCGCGTGTCAAGGAATTACAAGGAGGAGTAGTAGGTCAGAGTGAAACCGATGATTCAAAGGAGCTCGTAGGCAGAAGGCCAAAATCATGCCCAGGCAGGAATGTATTCAGCGAATTTTCGTGATTTATTCTCGGGATCCGCTGGTTTGATGAGCTGTCTATCCTGCGCCTCTTGAATCAATGCCGAAACCATTGATCGCTGCTTTTCTGGCATTTTCAGACGTTCGCGCAACGATTTGTTGGTCATAGCGCTGCTGGAAAAATACTTCAGCACTGCATGCTGATAACACGCATCCAGTCGCTCCTGCGCAGACATCTGAGCGAACGTGCGAGGAGCAAACAAGGTTACCTTAAAATAATTCGAACCGGCCTCAAAACGGATAGGAGGGAGCCCGTAGAGTTCCGCCTGAAGCCCTGCTTTCAACAGACCTGAACCACGTTCTTCACAAATCTTGTAGCGGCGGAAAGCTCGCGCCAGTCGCTCGTTGCGAGATTCTGGCTGCGTGCCGATTAGACGGTCGAGGCGCTTAGACGGCAGCAACCCGCCTGGGTTAGACATCTCAATTCGATCGTCAAAGATTTCTACCAATGGCCCTGCACCAGCGATGGAAAAATCCTGATGTATTAGAGCATTAGCGATGATCTCACGGAGGGCTATTTCTGGGTAAAGCGACCGGCTTTGGCGCAACCCCCGCTCAATCGCCTCGCTCTGTGGAAGGACAGACATCACGTACCGCATTAGTCCCTGAAAACCGACGGCATATCCGCGGATGCCCTCTTGCTCTCGCCTAGTGCGAGCCTTATTGGTGCCATCATAAATGATGACCCTGACGACTTTGCGACCGAGATCTGGGAAGTCCACTAACTTCCTCGCGGCTGCAATCGCTCCAAGGTTGGTGATGAATCCCCCGCCGGCCGGATCTCGCGTAACCAGCCGCTCCGCCTCCATCCACGTCAATAACTCTTCATCGTCCATCGGCACAGGGTGCTCTAGCATATTTAAGATTGGTTCAACATAGAGCTGCTCTATCAACACAGGGTCTGGCAGGAGAACGGAGGCGTGCAGCTCCTCCCATCGGAGTGTACGGCTGTGCAGCATCAGGACCCCTACTTCCTGCCTAGAGGCCAACCGTGTTGTGCCACCCGATCGAACAAAGGCGTGATCCAAACCCTTGCCCCGTAAGTGAACTGGCTTGATCGGCGATTCCGGGATGCACACGAAGAGCAATCGGACGGACTCATAACTTGCTACAGCGTGATCCAAAGCCAGCGCTGGTTCCACTGCATTCCGCCCTAAATTAGCGACTTGATTGACCGTGTTGCCCACCTGGGTCTCGTCCATTCCAACCAGGCTCCCGTCGTGACTGATGCCGAAAACTAGAAATCCACCTCCGTGCCAGTTGGCAAAAGCTGACAAGTGCTGTGTGAGGCGCTGCTTGTCTGGAGATAGATCAAACTTCCAATCCAACTCGTTCAATTCGTGTCGAGGATCCTGTAGACTCTCCCCTAGTAACTCCAGGGCCCTTGTCAGCCATTTCTTCATATGGACGTTTTCCACTTAAATAAGAATACTTGAAGAATCAACTGGTTGTTCGAATGGACCGCCAGCTACTTAAATAAGAACTGCGGACAGTCCGGCGTCGGGTCGACGCGCGATCCGGGATGCCGTCGCGCAGAGTGTCCAGACTGCCCCCGAAAGAAGGTCTGTTCTTCTAGTCATCCGCATGATTGATTATTGCGCACAGCGGGTGTCGCTCGGCAGTCCAACACGCCTAAAAGAAAGCGTACCCCGTTATCGTTCCCTAGCGCACCTTTCTAACTGATATGCCGCGGCGCCACGTTTTGCCGGTCTTATTTGTCGGACCCGATAATCCTTGTCTCCCTAGTGGCAGCAACTTTGGTCAAGCTACGCGTGTTCTCCTTCCTGATTATCCGTGGAAAGTTCCACCAAATCGCCGGTGCGAATTCCTGTTGGAAGCCACTCAAGAATCGGACCGTACTTAACGATCACGCCTTCCTCACGCATAAGAAGAGACGCAAATCTCTTCACGTAGTCGTAATCCACATCGGATCCGTCCACGAGCTTTGTGAGTTGGTTGCCGATTTCCGTAAACGTAACAGCGAGGAGCTGTTGTGCTGGTGTTCCTTCCGGCCGGAAGACCACCATACACATATTGTCCCAAGTAATGACATCATTCCGATCAAACGGCGCTCTCGCGATGTTTAGGGCAAGGTCCGTGGTAAGCAAACCGATTTCGCGCAACAACAGCACGTCTGCAAATGTAAGCCCATACTTGGCTTCCAAGTACTTCCCGTTATCAATTGTTGGCAAGAACGCCTTCAATGCTTGCGAAAAAGCCAGCCTGGCTACCTTGACGAATGTTTCGGCTTCAGCCTTGTTGATGTTTTTCAGCACGTCGAGGGTTCGCATGGAATACGAGCCCGGCCTGACGACTTCGCCAGCCAGTACCTTGCCCCATAGCCTTTGCATCTCTTCACTTGCTATATCTTCGCCAATTCGGAAGAAGCGAGAGATCCAATCCTCATCTAGGGCCTCTGAGGATGCAGCGTCTTCTTTACTTAATTCTTCCGCCGCGTAAATTGTGATGTTTTCAATGTTGGACTGCCTTTTTGCTTCTTGGTAAGCCAGACGATTGGCCAGCCGTTCTTCCGGCTTGGCTTCAGGCAATGACAGCAATTCAGCGTCTGCTCGAGCCTCGATGCCGACGCAGCCATCCTGGTATCTAAGAGAGTCGAGCTGTTTGCCACTTTCGGCGACCGCCTGCGCAATAGTCCTGATCTCATAGGCTCTCGCGTCAGCTTCTTTCCGAATTAGCGTCGGCCGCGTGACCGCACCAATGCCATTGGCAACAACTTCGATAAGTTTCTTGAGGGGTTCACTTAGGCCCACAACATCTTTGACGTCTACCATGTTCACTCTCCTTCCCCGTTGTGGCTCGTGGTGCAGGGAAGAGCTTCGCCCTGGTGCGTGGACGATGGGATCCTGTACTAGACTGCTAGAGGCCGATCTTGAAGCGTGGAGTGAGAACCTTTGATGACGCAAGTAGCTCTGGTGGACGATTCTGCCCTAGATTCCGCTCGAAGACCTCCTGCTGGATACCCAGAATTCCCTATCATGAACACCCGTTCGTGTCCAGCAAAGAACATGGTTGGTCCTTGCGCGCTGAACTCGATGCGCTCGTCGCACATTTCGCATGGTGAAGCAACAGCGCACGATAGGTGCTACCTGATCTTGAGTAGTTACGTTGTTTACCACATCTGATGTGAGAGATTTGACATAGATGGCAGCCTCTATGGCTGCCTCGCGATTGACCATGATAAACCATTGTACTACCGATGGTTGACGCTCAAATGCACACCTCACTCAAGAAATAATCGCAACTACGCGTGTACGCAGACTTATTCCCTTGACAGCAGCGCGCGGCCATGATACCGAGCCCCCCACGTTGTTTCCGCTGGGATTGGAAGAGCAGATCTACGCTGGGAGGAGATCGTGGGCTCTTCGGTCCGATTCATCATGGTTTGGGTTGTTTTCGCGACAATCTTCGTTCTTTTCTTCGCAACGCTTCCTGCACAGGCACAAGACCGGGCATCAACAGCTGCTGTTGTGGGCAATCAGGCTGTTTCAAGAATAGATCCCACCGCGAGCGAGCCCGGCACGGGCAGCCGAGCCCCCATCCTGCCGCCCCCATTCACCACTGAAGCTTCAGACGCCTATTTGGTGAAACTTGCATACGGGAGGACTTTCGGCACCTGTACGGAACTTGATTATGCAACTCTGGAAGTAAGCAGACGCGGACCCAGGCTCGCCAGATCCACCAGTTACGGCCCAATAATTGCCGAAGTGCAGATGGCCATGTTGGCATCGTATGTACTGTACAAGGAAGGTACCGTAGAGCGCCTCAAACGGCTTGATTTCGACAACGGCTACGAAGTTGGATGGCTTCCCAAGGGGCGCTTCACCTTGCCCCGCGGGCCCTTGGGTTTGTCCACATATCTGGAGAGCGGCGCCGGCATCGGTTATGTCTCCGAGACGTATCGGAACTCCGGCTCTCGATGGAACTGGTCATTGCTTGCAGGCTTTGGCATGGAACGCAATCTCCAGGGTCGAACTATTCTTTCCATGGGGCTCCAATGGCGGCACCTGTCCAATGGTAACATGTGGGGCAAAGGCGATGAGCTGCACCATTCCAACTCCGGAACAGACATGATCCAGGGTTTGGCAACCGTAATCTACAACTTCTGAGCATAGAGAATTCTTCAAAGCGCGAACTCGATTGGCATGCTTGACCTGCTCCATTGCCCTCCCCGCGCCAGATCGCCCAGTACGTGTGCGTCATTGAAATAGTCTCTGCACAAAAAATAATCACAGACCTCCTTGTCTTTTTGTTTGCCCGTAGCTCCAATCCTGATGAACAGCCCGAATCAGGCATGTTAGAACCAACGGTGTTGGTTTTTTGAGCAACAGTAAGGATGTTGTCCCTAATCTCTGACAAATGGAAGAGAAGGTTCCGCGCGGACAACGCTCTGATATGTCAAGTAATTAGTCATTTTTTCTCCATTTGAATGAAACGGCATCGTGTTTGCAAATTGATCAAGACGAATGGACCTCCGTCCACGAAGATCCACAAAACCTAATGTGAAATTGGCTCGAAGCGGCTTGTCTTCCCGATACTGCGGAAGACATCCAGCTCGGGAAGAGCAACAGGAGAGCAGGACAATGGCTGGGAACCGAACAATCAAGGCAAACGACGTGATCCGGGACATCAAGTCCAGGCTTAGCGCCACCGAGTTGATGAGAAGATACAAGCTGTCTCCCAGGCAGGTGGAAGCAATTCTCAAGGAGCTGGAGAAAAAGGCCACCCGACCGGCAGATCTGTATCCTCGGTCGTGGTCCACGAAGCATCGTCTCTGTGGTGACCGGACTCGGACGCGGGCACGACACGAAGTTCACATGCGCCTGCCGGTGCTGGATCTCAACTTCCCTGCGATAGAGGGCTTGGTAAAAGACATTTCGCCTAGAGGAGTGAAGGTCCTGGGGATAGAGGTTCAGTTGGGGCAGAGGCGTTCCTTGTTGATCCGTCCCGATGAAACGCTGGGAATCAAGCCTATCCTGTTCGATGCTCGATGTCGTTGGGTTTCAAGGAAGGGACAGGGACTGCTCTGTGAGGCCGGATTTCAGATCGAGGATATCTCGGAAGAAAACCTGCGGAACTTCGATATGTTGATTGAGACCATCGCGGTCTCCAACCTTCGGGACCATCTCGCGCCGCATTCTGATCGAAAAGAGACGGGCAATGCGGTTGAGACAGAGTCGTCCCATATCTGGAAATGCCCTGCGTGTGCAATGCCTCAATTGAAGGAATGCGACGTATGCCCTCAGTGCGGCGTCATTCCATCAAAATATCGGCGTCAGCATGAGACAATCCACGCGGCGTGTCGCCTACCGATGCCAGGGAAACGCAAGGCCGGCTAGGTCGTTCGGCTGTACCGCGGCGGGCCGCCACAACCCGGGTCGTCGATGAAGAGGTGCCAAAGCCCGCGGGTCGAGCCGCATGTCCCGCACCGAACGAAAAGGCAAACGGAGAGACGTCATGACCAAACCCAAGCGCACATTGAGAGCCAGCGAAATTGTTAACGATATTCGCGCAGGAATGACTGATGCAAAGCTCATGGCAAAGTACGATCTGTCCGCCAAGGGCCTTGCGAGTGTCTTCAAGAAGCTGGTGGACGTGAAAGCGGTCAAGCCTGAAGAAGTTTATGGCCGATTCCCTTCCCGCGAAGACACGATAAACGTAGAGAACTTGCGGGGCCTGCCCAGAAGCTATCTGGCTTTTCCCTTATCGATCTGTGAATCCGCGAATCCTAAGGCTACAGGGATTGTGAGAGATATCAATGAACGAGGCGTTCAGGTCTCGGGTCTTGAGTGCCATGTGAATGAAACCAAGGAGTTTCTCGTCCGCGCGGACGAGTTCGAAGACATGTCCCCTTTCGCATTCAAAGCTGCTTGCAGGTGGGCCAAGAAAGGAACGGACCAGGCCGATTGGCTTGCCGGATTCGAGATAACGGACATCTCGGAACAGGCGCTCAAGGAAGTAAGAAAGATAGCCCAGGCCATGGCCTTTTCCGACTAGAAGACCGTCTCCAATCATAGCTATTCAGTTGCGAGGCGGAAGATTGTCATTGCGAGCGTAGCGAAGCAATCTCAGCGCTTAAGACAGAGATTGCTTTGTCGTTTCACTCCTCGCAATGACAGGTGAGTTATACCGGTTGTCAAAATTCTTGGCTTCTTGGACAGCCCGCGCTTGAAGAAAGACCGGTAGGGGCCGGCGTCCCCCGGATCGAGTCCAGGGCAGGCTCTGCCGGCCCGAGCTAGTTGATATTTTTAAGAAAAATGTGCCGGCACGGAGGCCGGCACCTACCAAAGCCCAAGCGGCAATCGGACATTATTTTTTGACACTTGCTATACGCTTCACTCTCGGACGTAACCACAACAATGGTAAGCCCCCGGCTTTGCCGGGGCGACTCCCAGGGGTTTGACCGTGCGTGGCAGTAGTGCTCTTGTGGGATACCGTTTGGGCAACGAGCCACGTCTTCTCTCCGCGAGAGAATTTGGTTAATGGGAGAGCAGGCAACGGGGTGCGACACAACGAATCCCAATCTTTCCTCATGCGGCCAAGCCCGGGAGAACCGGGAACTACGGCACAACGCCGTGCGCCCTTTAGGGCGCTTCTTACCGTCCCCTTTGAGGGGCTCACAAGAATATGCCCCCGGCTTTGCCGGGGGTCATTTAACTGAAACCTTACTCCAGTCCTGAAATCAGGTTCGTGCGCAAAGCTCGTCCGCAAAATGGGCGAATTCTTCAGCCGATAAAGTCTCGGCCCGCCGGCCAAGGTCTACCTGTGCCGAGTCTGCTGCCGCAAGTACATCTTCCCAGGCCGCCCCGAGCGCTCGGTTGTTACGGAGCGCATTGCGCAAGGTCTTGCGTCGCCCCGAGAAGGACGCTTTCACCAGACGAGTAAAGACCTTCCAGTCCTTAACCGATACCGGAGGGGGTTCGGGAAAAGTGATCATCACCAGCGTCGACGTGATTTCCGGCTCAGGGAAGAAAGCCTTAGCCGGTATGTGGAAGAGCAGTTCCACTACTGCGCCGGCTCCCAGCAACACGGTTAGGATGCCGTAGTCCTTTGTGTGCGGCTTCGCGATGAGACGCTCGGCCACCTCTTTCTGCAAGAGGATGCACAGCGAGCCAAATATGTCTCGGTTTTCGTAAGAGCGGAAAATGAGGCGGCTTGAAATATTATAAGGAAGATTGGCGACCACTCGGAGTCGCCCTAGTTTCTCTGCTAGTGCTCTGAAGTCGTATTTGAGGGCATCAGCATGAATGAGTGTCACGTCGGGCTGATCGCGGAATTTCTCTTGCAGCACCCGGAAAAAGCCCGCGTCCAGTTCCAAGGCCCACACGCGTGCATGTTCACGAATGAGGGCTTCCGTAAGCACTCCAAAGCCCGCGCCAATTTCCACAATTGGCTCGTACGGCTTTATCTCGGCAGCGGCTACTATCCTTTCCAGGTACGAGGAGTCTACCAGGAGGTTTTGCCCCATCCACTTCTTGGGGCTTAGCCCGTGTTCCCGGAAGAGCCGTCTGATATCGCTCCGCTTTTCGCCGATGGCTCGACTCCTTCCGGAAATCCTGAAAGACCTCTGCATCCCATGGGCGCCAAATTAAGCAGCCCAGTTCTTTCATCCGTCATTCCCGCGGAAGCGGGAATCCAGTCTTTTCAATCCCGCGTTCAGCGCGGGACTGGACCCCGGATCAAGTCCGGGGTGACGGGTGCATTTGAGTTAACTATTTGAAATCACATGCCGAGAGCCTTTAAGTTAACGCTAATGGGGGTTGGGGGGATTCTCGGGTCTTCCCGGCGATTTTTCCAAGAACTCCTACAATTTCCGACCGGTTCCACTACCACGGGGTGCCGGGTATTCCGGGCGTTGTGGTTGTGGCGGGCGCGCTCAGAGCGAGCCTCATGGCCCGTTCCAAATCATCGACAGCCTCACGGGTTCTTCCCAAATTGGCGAGCGCTACCCCGCGATTATTCAGAGCCGTGGAATCATTGGGCCGGAGCCTGAGAGCGGCGCTGTAGTCCGCAATCGCCCTCGCGTAGTTCCCTCCGAGGGAGAGTGCGTCACCTCTGATTCGGTACAGCTCTCCGTCTTCGGGCATGAGCTCTATGGCTTTGTTCAGGTCCTGCAGCGCGCCATTTTCTATTCCGAGGCTCAGGTAAGCCCGCGCCCGGTAACGCAACGCGTCGGGATTGTCCGGGTCTAGCTTGAGCGCTCCTGTTATCGAATCCACAGCCTCCTTGAATTGGGCGTTTCCAAACTGAGCCAAGCCCATCGCAAGGTGATACAGGGCATTACCCGGGGAAAGGGATACAGCATTTTCCAAATCACGGATCGAGAGCCCGTACTGCTCTTGAGCCTGATACGCGAGTCCTCGGAGATAGAAGAATTCTGCTCGTGGATCAGCCGCGATCAAACGAGAGAAAATATCCACGGCTCGGCCGTACCCTTTGGAATCGAGAGCCAGACGCCCTTGCCGAATAAGCTCCGACACCTCGTCCTCGGTCATGGCCCAGCAGAGCGCAAGAGATTGGGTGACCAAACCGGCCACGCAAAGCACGATCACTATCGCTAAGCGCATAAGGAGCCTCCTCCGGAGCCCACATAACACGACCGAACCTGGTCTGTAAAGCGGTAGCCAGCAAGTCGCTTGCTCCCTGACACTAACCGGCCCCTCTCTGTCATCGCGCAAAAGCCGGCCTCCGACAGTCCCGCGCGGCCTCGAAATTGAAATCCCGCCAAAGCGGGACTGGATCCCGGTTATTCTTGAAAACGTCCAGGCGGGTGTCACTTCGGGGCCCGTCAATCCCGTCACCCCGGCGAAAGCCGGGGTCCAGCCTCCCCGAACACAGCTCGGGACTCAAAAGCCTGGATTCCGGCTTGCGCCGGAATGACGAAGAAAAGTTTCGACAGATGCCAGCAGTCTACGGCTTATGGATCTCGGTCGGGAAATCGGATTCCTTCCATTCTTTCCAACCGCCCTTGATCGCAAAGACTTTGGGATATCCTGCTCTCAAGAATTCAAGTGCCACACGGGCGCTTGTAGCTTCATCAGGTCAAGTGCAGTAGGTTACGATAATCTTGCCTTTGGGATACTTAGCCATCCATGATTGCACTTGTCGAGGATCTTCAACAACAGCCCCCTTGATCAAGGGTTCGCCCGGGGGCAAAGGCCCCGATATCCTGACATCGATGATGATCGCATCGGCCTTCCCGAGCATCGCCTTGACTTCTTCCTTGGTAATTCTCGGCACATCCTCGGGCGTAAGTTCGGCAGGATCCTTTGCAAGAGAGGGAATCGACAAAGCCGCCACCACTAGGCATCCCGCAGCAACCAGGGCGAGCACCAGCACAGTTCCCTTCTTCATAGAGCGCCTCCTTTTCAGCCTGACAGCCATCAATTCAAAGCTTAGTATGTTGTTGAACCTGAGGCCCCTTTAGCATCTGTTTCTAGTCTACCCACAATGGGATAAGCAGGCAAGCAGCCATTGGGAATTGGAGGAGTGGGATGCGCCATTGCCGGTTGCCGTCCTTGACGGGCAAGTACGGGGGTGTTACAAAAAACGTTTGATTCTTTACTGATCGATATCTTTCGCTCTAATGCGAGGACGCAAAGATGCTCACGTTTCAGGAACTCATATTTGCTCTTGAGAAATTCTGGGCTGACCAGGGATGCGTAATTCAGCAACCCTATGATGTGGAAAAGGGTGCGGGGACTATGAATCCTGCCACGTTTTTGCGGGTCCTTGGGCCTGAGCCGTGGAACGTGGCGTACGTAGAACCTTCACGTCGACCCACGGACGGCCGATACGGCGAAAATCCCAATCGTCTTCAGCACTACTACCAATATCAGGTAATCATGAAGCCCTCTCCGTTGGAAATACAGGCCATGTACATCCGCTCGTTGGCCTCATTTGGAATTGATCCCTTGGCGCATGACATACGGTTCGTGGAGGACGACTGGGAATCCCCTACCTTGGGCGCATGGGGAGTGGGCTGGGAAGTATGGCTGGACGGAATGGAGATCACCCAGTTCACTTACTTCCAGCAGGCGGGAGGCTTTGACCTGAAGCCGGTTTCCGTCGAGATTACGTACGGCATCGAGAGGATCTGCATGTACCTCCAGGGCGTGGAAAGCGTTTACGATCTGAAATGGAACGAAAACGTCACGTACGGTGACATCTACCACCGATCGGAATACGAAGGCTCGGTGTACAATTTCGACAAGGCCGACCCCGCGATGCTTTTCCGGCTTTTCGATATGTATGAAGCGGAATGCCAAACACTCCTCGACGGCGAAGAACCGCTGGTGTTGCCGGCCTATGACTACTGTCTCAAGTGCTCTCATGCGTTCAACATCCTTGACGCACGGGGCTCCATCAGCGTGGCCGAGCGCACCGCCTACATCCATCGGGTGCGTAACCTGGCCAGGAAAGCCGCGGCAGCATACATGGCTCAGAGGGAGGCTATGGGCTTTCCGCTGCTGAACAAGGCCTCCCGAATGGAGGCCGCGTCATGAGAGGAGAATTCCTGCTCGAAATAGGCACCGAAGAGATTCCGGCAGGATTCATACCGAATGCGCTGCCTGCACTTGAACAGCTCTTTAAACAGACCCTGGATACAGCCCTGATCGGGTACGGCGACGTGACAACCTATGCTACGCCCAGAAGGCTCATCCTCTGCGCAAACGGCGTGGATGCGGGCGGGCGCTCCAAAGAGGTCCAGCGCACAGGCCCGCCGAAGGCAAACGCGTACGACGACCAGGGAAACCCCACCAAAGCGGCCATCGGGTTTGCTAAGAGCCAGGGGGTGGACGTATCAGAGCTTATCCTCGTCCAAACTCCACGCGGGGAACAGGTTGCAGTGAGAAAGGTCGAGGAAGGGCGCCCCACAATCGAGGTGCTCTCCGAGGCTTTGCCGTCATTGCTGGAGAAGATTCCTTTCCCCAAGACCATGCGATGGATGGACCTGGATGTGAGATTCGCGCGGCCCGTGCACTGGATTGTGGCGGTGTTCGAGACCGAGGTGGTCCCTTTTGTCTTCGGGGACGTGCAGAGCGGTGACAGGAGCTTCGGCCACAGGTTCACTCATCCCAGGAGCTTCAAGGTAAGCTCGTTCAAGCAGCTCAGCGGCAAGCTCAGGTCACAGGGCATCCTGATCAATCCCATAGAGCGCCGAAAAACCATTTCCGAAGAAGTGAGCGCATTGGCTGAGGAACAGGGTCTCGTTGCACTAGAAGATACGGAGCTCCTCGATGAGGTCGCGTTTCTTGTGGAGAGCCCTTATCCGGTCATGGGGAAGTTCGCACGGGAATTCCTGGAATTGCCCGCGTCTATTCTTATAACCTGCATGAAGAAGCATCAGCGCTATTTCGCGGTGCAGAGCAACGACGGCCGCATTACTAACCGTTTCATCGCGGTCAATAACACGCCGGTCAAGGACCCTCACGTTTCGATTAAAGGACACGAACGAGTGCTCAAGGCCAGATTGGAAGACGCTCGATTCTATTTCCGTGAAGACAGGAGCACGCCGCTCATCAATCGTCTGGAAGCCCTCAAGGGCGTGGTTTTTCACTCAAAGCTGGGGACGTCGTACGAGAAGGTAAACAGGTTCACCAGACTGGCTGTAGAGCTGGCCAAGGTTCTTGCTCCTGATCAGGCGCTTTATGTGGAACGGGCAGCGCTACTGTGCAAGTGCGATCTGGAAACGGGCATTGTGTACGAGTTCCCTGAATTACAGGGCATCATTGGCAGCTATTACGCGGACATGGACGGAGAGCCTGAACCCGTGGCCATAGCGATTCGGGAGCACTACCTCCCTGCCTATGCCGGCGACAAGCTTCCCGAAGGCATCATCGGCGCTCTTGTTTCCATCGCTGACAGAATAGACACCATCTGCGGGTGCTTCGCTGTCGGTCTGATTCCTACCGGCGCGGCAGATCCGTATGCCTTGCGCCGTCATGCGTTGGGGATCATCCAGATTCTCATTTCATTGGAACACTCGCTGGATCTCGAAGCGCTGGTGCAGCAGGCTCTTGACCTCCTGGAAGACAAACGGACGCGGCCGCGATCCGAAATCCAGGCCGATGTGATGGATTTCATACGCACTCGGTTTGTCAATTTCCACACATCCCGGGATTATCCGCTGGATGTAGTCGAAGCTGCAGTCCGGGCTCGATTCGATGATGTGGTGGATGCTCGGAAGCGTGTGGACGCGCTGCGCAAATGGAAAGACCGGCCGGACTTTGACGCGATCATGATCGGCTTCAAGCGGGTTGTTAATATCCTGAAGGGCACCTCGCCGTCGCGAGTGGACCGCGAATTGCTCATAGAAGATGCTGAAAAAGCGCTGTACCAGGCCTTCAACCAGGTGAAGGAAAGAGCTAGGCCGTTTATCGACCAGGGTGATTACTTCAAGGCTCTGGAAGTGATGGCGGAACTCAAGGGGCCTATCGATAGCCTCTTCGACCATGTAATGGTTATGGTGGAAGACGAACGACTCCGAAACAATCGTCTCGGTCTGCTCAGGCACATAGCGGATTTCTTCGAGCAGATCGCAGACTTCTCTTTCATCGGTTCAACAGCGGAATAGAAATCTTCGCTCGGTCTGGGCTTGTCAGGCTTCAACGGAGGAATGAAATATGCGTGCATTTATATTGGGCGGAGCAGGCGGTATGGGCCAGGGCGTAGCCCGAGACCTGATAAAGCAAGCACAGGTCACGGACATTGTCCTGGGTGATTTATACCCGGACCCGGAAAGATTGGCGCCGAAGTTACGCGAGAGCGAAAAAGTAAAGCTAATCAAAATGGACGTGAATGATCATGCAGGTATGGTGAATGCATTCAAGCAAACCGGAGTCGTTATTAATTGTGCAGGCCCTTTTTACAAAACAGCGGTTCCGGTAGCAAGAGCCGCGGTTGAGGCAAAGGTAAACTATATTGATATCTGTGACGACTATGAGGCAACCGAGATTCTTTTCAAGTCCGAAATAGATAGGATGGCTAAAGAAGCTGGCATCACTGTTCTCACCGGCATGGGCTCCGACCCCGGAACCAACAATGTTCTGGTTAAATGGTATGCAGACCGTCTGGATAGTGTTGATGAGATTCACCTTTATTGGGTAGTCAGCATTGCTGAACTTTCAGGAGCCGCCTGGGACCACAGCCTTCATATGACCCTTGGAAAAATCCCTCAATACATGGATGGTGAGTTGGTTCATGTGGAAGGCGGGACGGAACCGGCGGCAGTGGAGTTCCTGGAACCGCTTGGCATTTGCCATGTGCGCTACGTAGGTCACCCACAGCCTTTGACTATCCCCAAGTACATTAAAGGTGTTAGGAATGTCATAATCAAAGGCGCACTTATCCCTCTGTGGGTAGATGAACTGATAAAAGAACAGAAAGATACGGGCTTCTTGGGTAAGGAACCCATTGAAATAAAAGGTACCAAAGTAACGCCGTATGACCTCGCGCTCAAGCTTTGGGAGACCATTCCGGATGGAAGAGCCAACGGTCCCCAGGCCTCGGGCCTTAAAGTAATTGTCAAAGGTGAAAGAGGCGGCAAGAAGATAACCTACACGGCTGACATGGTGGGGCGCATGGCTCCTGGCACTGGGCTCCCGGCATCCATTGCAGCGCTCATGATGGATGCGGGTGATGTGAACGCAAAAGGTGTAGTAGCCCCTGAAGGCTGCATCGATCCGGCTAAATTCCTTGCAGCGTTTCTCAAGAGAGGCGCAAGGATCCATCAGACGGAAAAAATTGCATCCATGTTGGAAGTTTAGCGCAGCGCAGGAGACTTTCCATGAAAGAGGCACAAAAACTCAATATCACCAGAAGCCTAAAACTGTTTGAAGAGGCCACTGGGTTGGTGCCGGGAGGTGTCCTGGGCGCCAGGAAGCCAACAGATTTTATTCAAGGAGAATATCCGATCTTTCTTGAAACCGGTAAGGGCTGCCGCCTGACGGATGTTGACGGAAATGAATTTATTGACTTTATGTGCGGTTACGGCCCCATAATCCTGGGTTACCGAGAAGAAGAGGTAGATGAAGCAGTTTACAGACAGATAAAAGACAAAGGGTTTTGTTTCACTCTGACGCAAAAATACCAGAACGTGCTTGCCAAGAAGCTGACTGAACTTGTGCCCTGTTCGGAGATGAGCATTTTTTTGAAAACAGGCTCTGATGCAACGAGTGCGAGTATTCGTATCGCGAGAGCCCATACAAACAAACTGAAGGTGATGCGATGCGGTTATCATGGCTGGCACGACTGGTGCGTTGAAATGAAAGGCGGGGTTCCGTCAAAATTCTACGAAGATGTTTTTGAGTTTAAGTACAATAATCTAGACCAACTCCAAGACTTGATGGCTATACACGGTAACGATACTGCCGCGATTATCATGACACCTTTCGGCCATCCCAACCATGAAAAAATGCAAATCCCCGCTCCAGGCTTTCTTGAAGGCGTACGAGAGATCGCGGACAGATATGGCGCTGTGCTGGTCTATGATGAGATCCGTACCTGCTTCAGGCTTTCAATGGGCGGTGCGCAGAAACTGTACGGTGTGACACCCGACCTGACTGTTCTTGGAAAAGCTATGGCCAACGGCTATCCCATCTCTGTTGTGACCGGGAAAAGAGATGTGATGATGGCCGCTGCTGACAAACTTTTCATATCCTCAACCTTTTTCCCGAACAGCGATGGCTTCGTTGCCGCGCTCAAAACCATAGAAATCCTTGAACGAGACAATGTTCTTGGCAATATCTGGGAAAAGGGCGAACGGTTCCTGAAAAAGCTCCAGGCAATGATTGACAAATATGATGTGGGAGCTGAGCTGACGGGTGTGGCTCCCATGTTCTACGTCACCTTTAAGAGTGACGAAACAGGCGCATACAAAGGCAAACGCAAGGATTTCTACACGCAGCTTATCCGCAAAGGGTTCTTTTTCTCACCCTATCATCACGCTTATATCAGCTATCGGCACACTGAAGAAGACCTGGAACTGACCCTGAACGCAATTGATGAATCCTTGGCCTTCATAAGAGAAAAATACCAGACTGAATCTTGAGCGGTTAGAAGCGACTTCAAAGCTTAAGAGCGTTTGAAGCGATAGTGGGAGAGGCTGGACAAATAAGACTTTCTGGCTGGCGGGAGGCGCGGGGACGACGCGGGATGCTCGCATCTTACGAGCGAGATTGACCAGGGGTACGGTCCGTGAGGCAACCCAGTAATGTCAAAGATTCCGCCCCAGGGCATTCGGTAACAGGTTATTTGCCGGTCGCTGCGCGCCCTCGAGATTGCTATTCAAGCAGAACGCGCTAAACCTCCGCAGTAGAGGGACATCATGAAGTGCTTCATCGCGAGTGCGTTTGAGAAAAAGGATGTTGATGCCATTTACGATGATTGTGTTCGACCAGTCTTGAAGAAGCATTCCATTGAACCTTTGCGAGTTGATCGGGTAGAACACAACGAAGACATCGACAATAAGATCTTCCAATTGCTGGACCAGGCCGACTTTGCCATCGTTGACCTCACATATGCGCGTCCGTCGGTCTACTACGAGGCCGGTTTTGCTTCGGGGAGTGGCAAGCCCGTGGTCTACATCGCCAGGACGGACCACTTCCGTGCAAGAGATGATGATCCAGAGGGCCTCCTTCGTGTTCACTTCGATCTCCAAATGAAGAACATCATCTCGTGGTCTAAACCGAACGCAGCGTTTTCCAGAAGGTTAGACAAGCGGCTCAAGCATGTATTGAAGCCGCTGCTTAAAAAGCGCGACAGGGATCAGAAGCTACGGGCGGAGCGCTCTAGGTTTGGCCAGCTGTCTCAGGACTTGCAGGTTGAACTTCTGCGAACGAGGGCTGAGAATCTGTTGAAGGCGAGAGGCTTTAGTCTCCAGGGACCTGATCCACCCAAGAAGTTGCATCCGGGCGAGGTTGTGGTTTCAAGAAGGTCAAATGAAGGTGGGCAGGATGTGGCGGTGCTTTGCATGCCTTCCGCGGTTAAACGTGTTTTCGATGGAATTGCATGGCGCGCCTGGATGGGGATGGGGCTCTTCCGCCCACTGAGAGGGCGGTTCCACTATGTCGTCGTTTCCCTAAATCCTGTGCCACGAGGTCGGATAACAGATGCGCTTTCGTCATTTGGCTCGCTTGACGACGGCACGCTACATTGGAGGTACAAATCGAAGTCTGGAGACCGGGCAGCCGATGTATTCGTCCACGTGATCGGGAGCCTGAAGTCCGAGCCAGAGTTTGCAGACACGTTTCGTTCAATTCTGGCCCGGCACGACCTAGATAAGAAAACCTGACAAGTGTTTTGAGATGGAAGCGGCGCCCGTACCGCACAAATGCTAGCCAGTGGCCCTCAGAATTGCGAAAGGAGTCCATCCAATGAAAGTATTGATTTGCTATTACAGCACCTACGGCAATGTTTATAAGATGGCTCGGTTGGTGGATGAAGGCGTGCGCCAGGTGGCAGGCGCGGAACCTGTGATTCGGACAGTTCCGGAATTGATTCCCGCGGCAGTGATTGAATCTCGACCGGACATGAAAGCAGGGCGTGATTTGCAGAAAGACATACCTCTGGTCACGCTGGACGACTTCCGAGAGGCTGATGCAATTGCCTTCGGGACTCCCACCCGGTTCGGGAACGTGTCGTCCCAGCTCAAGAACCAGATCGATCAGCTCGGCTCGTTGTGGTTGAAGGGCGAACTGGAAGGCAAGCCCGCGGGAGTGTTCGTGTCAACCGGGACTCTTCATGGAGGGCAGGAGACAACGATCCTGACGCTCATGGCTCCCTTGTTGCACCTTGGCATGATTCTGGTGGGAGTGCCATACTCAGTTCAGGAGCTTTCCACCACTCAGGGCGGAGGTTCTCCGTACGGCCCGGGGCATCTGGCCGGGGCAGACAACCGGCGAGACATTGACCCGCAAGAGGCTGCCATTTGCCGTGTTCTTGGCCGCCGCTTAGCAGACGTGGGACGGCGTCTGGGAGCGAAGTAAGATCAACCTATCGTGGCGAGAACCCGGCGGAAGAGACTCGATGAGTCTGAACGAGGCGTGCGTGCCAATTTGTGGGCGTTCACTGTCATTGCTGAAGGTCATGGCGCGCGCTCACGTGAAGCGCCAATAGACTGTGACGTACAATGGTTGCCGTATGACGTTGTTAGGTTGGCGCGAGGGACCGGAGTTCTTGACCGGGTGAAATATTCTGGCTATATTATGGCCAGAATGAGATACGAGATCCATTTGTCCCCCGAAGCGGTGCACGACCTCAAACGTCTGAAGGCCGCCATTCGCGTGAAGGTCATGGACGCTCTGGAGAAACATCTCCGATATGAACCGGCAAGGGTGAGCAAGAGCCGCATCAAGCGGCTGCGGGGGCTGAGCCATCCGCAGTATCGCCTGCGGGTGGGGGAGGTCCGAATTTTCTACGATATCAGGAAGCAAGCTGTGGAGGTGTTAGCCATAATCCCGAAATCGGGAGCAGCTTCCTGGTTGAAAGAGATGGGAGAATGAGCCATGAAGAAGGTGGCCTTGTCTGACCTGAAGGACGATCTGTCGAGATTTCTCCGGATGGCGGAGAAAGAAGAAGTCGTTATCACTCGGCACGGAAAACCGGCCGGTGTGCTGATCGGCTTCGAATCAGAGGACGACTGGTTCGATTATCGGTTGGAAAACGATCCACGGTTTCTCAAGCGGATTGAAGCGGCGCGTAAGAGCCTGCGGGCCGGCAAGGGGATTCGATTGGAGGACGTGTAGCACTGGGAAACGAGAAATGGTCGATGAACGACAGATATGTGCATGGTTATGATCCGCGGGAGAGTGTGCGATTACAAGACCAAGCTTCCACTCTCGTGGAGCTTCTGCATTCCGATACCTCGTACCCTCCTGGAAGCCGCGTCTTGGAAGCCGGATGCGGCGTTGGTGCCCAAACAGTCACCCTTGCGAGGAACAGCCCTGATTCCGTGATTACTTCCGTCGATATCTCCGAGTCGTCCATTGCCCAGGCGATGAAGACTGTGGCAGAAGCCGGCATCAGGAATGTGCATTTCCGGCAGGCGGAAATCTTCAATCTGCCCTTTGAGCCGGACTCTTTCGATCACATTTTTGTGTGTTTCGTGCTGGAGCACCTTTCGGACCCGGTCAAGGCACTCAGGGCGCTGAAAAGAGTTCTCAAGAAGGGTGGGACAATTACCGTGATCGAAGGTGATCATGGCTCAGCCTATTTTCATCCGGATAGTGAAGCGGCACGCAACGCGATTCAGTCTCAGGTTCAACTGCAACGGCGGGCCGGAGGAAACGCCATGATAGGGCGAGAGCTGTATCCGCTTTTGTGCCACGCGGGGTACTCTTCGGTTCGAGTATCGCCCCGCATGGTCTACGCTGACGGTAGCAAACCCGAACTCATGAAAGGTTTTACCAAAAAGACATTCACAGCAATGATCGAGGGTGTTCGTGAGTCCGCAATAAAGGCAAGATTGGTTGATGAGGAAGCGTTTGAAAAAGGGATAAGGGATCTTTACAGAACGGCAGAGCTCGACGGCGTTTTTTGCTACACGTTTTTCAAGGCGATCGGGTACAAAGAATGAGGATTCCGCTCAGGAGAAGGCAAGATGGCGATCTACGAGTTCACCGTAGTGATTGAGCCCGACGAACATGGGTTTCACGCCTTTGTCCCTGCTTTACCGGGGTGTCATACATTTGGAGAGACCCTGGACGAGGCTCGCGCCAACATCATGGAAGCCATTGCGCTGCACATTGAGAGCATGGTCGAAGAGGGGGAACCGATTCCCGTGGAACGGGAACCTCTATTCGTGACGCGCCTTTCGGTGCCGGTGTCGGCATGAGTGGCAAGCTCTCTTACGATTTCAGGCTTGGATGGCTGGCTGCTACCGGAGGAGCTCAGTGAGGTTCTCAGAATTAGTCAGATTGCTGGAAGAAAGCGGATTCAAGATTGTCAAAGAGAGGGGATCGATTCGATACTATGGGAAGGCCGGATGGGATAAGCTTATACGTGTAGACTATCACGGGTCGAAGGAAGTACCATCAGGCACGTGTCATTCTATTCTAAAGGCTGCCGGAATCAAACGCCGGTGAGGAGATCAAGCAAATGATCGATCTACCGTATTCACTTGTAATCGAAGCCACAGAAGAACCCGACTATTTCGGATTCTTTTCGCCGGATCTTGAAGGTTTTACAGGTATCGGCCATTCGGTGGAAGACTGCATCTACAAGGCAAAGTGGGGAATGAAGGAACACGTTGCCCTGTTGAGGGAGCAAGGGCTTCCGATCCCGCCGATTAACTCTGACCCCAAGATCATCATCCAGAATGAGAAGAACCGGGCTGTTGCCTAAAGGCCATTCCCGCATCCGCGCGTATGCCGGGGATCTCAGCCGCATTGGGCCGCTCTCAAGTTTTGATGGAGGGTCTTGCGCCCAATAAACCCCTGTGATAAAGCTCAGCCCAAGAACAAGCCGTTGTACCCGCTCGTGATTTTTCCGGCGGACTTCACTGCCACGGCGGCGCCCAAGCGTTAGCCGCGCAGGAAAGACGCATATGACCAAGAAGGCTCCGTTCACTGATTATCTCAAAGACCTTTCTGAAGTGGCCCTCAGAGGAGATGCACGGGAGGAAAGCTTCTACTCGGCGCTACGGCCACGAGTTGATACGTTGAGCCGGACATTATGTGGATGATGAGGTGTCAGGACGATGGCGGAACCAAGCACGGAACCCTTGTTGGAAATCCTCAAAGCACTAAAGCCCGAGTTAGAGACTCGATTCAAGGTCAAATCTATTGGGATATTTGGCTCTTTTGTGCGTGGAGAACAGCATCAGACAAGTGATGTGGACGTGTTGGTCGAGTTCGAAGAGGGCGCGGATTTGTTCGACTTGACGGGCCTGGCGCTATTTCTGGAAGAGGCTTTCCAACGGAAGGTGGATGTGGTTCCGCGAGGGGCCCTTAGAAAGGAGCTACAGGCAACGGTGCTCCACGAGGTCCAGTCGGTATGAAGATGAGAGATTACAGGCTCTACCTGAAAGACATACTGGCTGCCACAGAAAGCATCCTCGCATTTGTAAAAGGTATGGATTTTGAAGCGTTCCAGGCAGATGACAAAACAGTCAGCGCCGTCACCTTCGTGGCTGAGAATGCGCTTTCAGGTATGTTGCCAGGTTCTTTTTCGAACTGGTGAGTGCGAGTTTCTTCCTGATGTTCTTGCGGTGGACGAGCACGGTCTGCGCGGAGATCCCCATGACCTTTGCGATCTGCTTGGAGGAAAGCCCAGATCGGATCATTTCACAGATGCGTACTTCTCGCGGAGTCAAGTTGTCGCCTTCGGTCATGAGATTGAACCCGAAAGCAGAAAAGACGTTGTTTAGGTTGAATTCCAATGACTGGAGTAAGTACCGGGCCGATTCTGAAAGATCGAGCGATATGAACTGATCCAGAATCGGTTTCACGGTAAGGTTGAGGTTGTGGATTACCTTGGCTTCACCTTCCTTCTTCTGCTCTTCGATGTTTTGAATAACCAGTTTGAGGGCCTCGTTGGTCTTCTCCAAACTTTCGGAATAGCGTTTCAGCTCCTTCTTGGATTCCTCCAGATCTTTGGTCCGTTCCTGAACCTTTAATTCCAAGGCTGATGAATGCGCTGCGAGCTGTTCGTGGCTCTTGCGTAGAGCTTCTGCCGCGGCCTTGATGTCGGTTATGTCCCTCAAGGTCCCGACCATTCCAATCGGCTTTCCGTTGCCATCCCTGAGGAGCGTATTGTGCATGAGACCCGGGAAGGTGGACCCGTCACGGCGGGTGTGCCAGATTTCGCCCGAGAAAGTTCCGTGCTCCTGAATCCGCCGGTTTGCAGCGTCAACAGCCGCCATCTGCTCCTCATTATGGAAGACGGAGAGGTGATGGCCCACAAGATCCTCCGGCGTTGCCCCGTGCATTTCAGCAAACGCCTTGTTGAGAAAAAGCAGTCTCCCCTCTAGGTCAACGACCGCGAGCCCTTCGGAACTTTGCTCAACCGCGGCTCCGAGGCGGAGAAGGTGTTCTTCTGCCCGCTTCCGGTCCGTAACATCGCACCACACAATGACCATACCGATGACGGTTCCCCGTGCGTCCCGCACAGGCGCGGCTCCTGCGTCTATGGCTCTAGTAGAACCGTCTCTCGTGCTCAGCGTGTTGTAGACGTCCGAAAGG
>JBMOME010000029.1:0-22736 GCA_049323095.1 Thermodesulfobacteriota bacterium | reverse complement strand
AATTCTGAAGGCAAAAAGCGGCAGCCCTCACTGCTACGACGTAGTCGATCCCAACCGGCTCAATCCCGCTCTGGGCACGGAGGACGAATTTCAACGTCTCATTGAGGCTACTGCCGCCAACGAGCTGGGGTGGGTGCAAGATGTGGTCCCGAATCATATGGCTTTCGATTCCGACAATCAGATGTTGATGGATGTGTTGGAGAGCGGCCCGCAATCGAGCTATTTCGGATTCTTCGATATCGATTGGGATCATGGATACGAAAACATCAGGGGACGGTTACTGGCTCCGTTTCTGGGGCGTTTTTACGGTGAGTGCCTTGAGGACGGCGAAATCGCACTCTCGTATGGACCGGAAGGGCTCTCTGTCCGGTACGGTGACCTGTCCTTTCCCGCAAGCATTCGATCATATCCCACGTTTTTCTCCTATGGAGTGAACGACCTCAAGAAGCGGGTGGGCGCGGAACATCCGGACTTTGTTAAGTTGCTGGGAATCTTATACGTTCTCCAGACACTCGATCCGAGCGGCGACCGGACCGATTGGCAGGACCAGGTCAAATTCGTGAAACGAATCCTTTGGGAACTCTACTCCCAAAGCCATGAATTCCGCGCGCATCTGGACCGGAATATCGAGGCGTTCAACGGGCAAAAGGGGAAGCCGGAAAGCTTTTCGCTATTCGATGAACTCTTATCCCAGCAGTTTTTCCAATTATCGTTCTGGAAGGTGGCCACGAAAGAGATCAATTATCGCAGATTTTTCAACATTAACGGATTGATCTCCGTGAGGACCGAGGACGAGGAAGTTCTTGACCAAACCCATGCACTCATTCTCGGCCTGTTGAGACAGGGAGCGTTCTCGGGCCTGCGCATAGACCACGTGGACGGGTTGTTCGACCCCACGACATACTTGGAGAGACTCAGGAACAGGGCGCCTGACGCATACATCGTGGTGGAAAAGATACTCGATGTAGGAGAAGAATTGCCCGAAACCTGGCCCGTACAGGGGTCTACCGGCTATGACTTCCTGAACGATTTGAACGGCCTGTTCTGCGAGGTATCGCATGAGCGAGCCCTCAGCAGGACGTACAGCACATTCACAGGTTCCAGTGCGCGTCTCAGAGATCTCGTGATCAGCAAAAAGATGCTCATCATCCAGGAGCACATGGCCGGAGAAGTGAACAACCTCGCGCAGGAGCTCAAGACAATTTCAAGCCGTGATCGACACGGCAGCGACATCACCATGTACGGTCTCAGACGAGCCATCGCAGAGCTCTTGTCCGCGTTTCCCGTGTACCGGACCTATATTAATAGTGACGCTCCATCCGATAACGATCGACGCTATATAGCCGAAGCCGTGGACCGCGCGATGAACCGTGGACCGGCCCTAATGCCTGAACTGAACTTCATCAGACGCTTTCTCCTTCTCCAGTTCCCTCCGTACATGGAGGAAGAACAGAAAAGGGAATGGGTCGCCTTTGTCATGCGTTTCCAGCAGTTCACGGGCCCTTTGATGGCCAAGGGTTACGAAGATACCGCGCTCTATGTATACAATCGATTGATTTCTCTTAATGAGGTCGGCGGCTCGGCCGATCGATTCGGCATGAAGGTCCAAGATTTCCATCGCATCGCAGAGAGACGCCAGAATCAGTGGCCCGGTTCCCTCAACACCACCTCAACGCACGACACCAAACGAGGAGAAGATGTTCGCGCGCGGATCAATGTGCTCTCCGAGATCCCGGCTGAGTGGGACAAGAAGGTGAGGCATTGGGGCAAAATCAATAGACCTAAGAAGCGCCGCGTTCGAGAGCTCGGTGTCCCCGACCGCAATGACGAATATTTCCTTTACCAGACCCTTCTGGGTGCTTTCCCGAATGACAGCCGCGAGTACCCGCAGTTCGTCGAGCGCTTGAAAGACTACATCATAAAAGTGGTGAGAGAAGCCAAGGTCCATACCAAATGGATACAACCGGATGCTCCGTACGAAGAAGCATACCTCGCTTTCGTGGACGCGGTGCTGGACCGGTCCGTTCCCAACGAGTTTTTGGAGGATTTTCTTCCGTTCCAGCGCAAGATAGCCCATTACGGAGTGCTTAATTCCTTGTCCCAGGTGCTGATTAAAATCACGGCGCCGGGAGTGCCCGACTTCTACCAGGGCTCGGAACTGTGGGACTTCAACTTGGTGGACCCTGACAACCGCAGGCCTGTGGACTTCCGAACCAGGCATTCGATGCTCCGGGATATCGTACAGAGGTCCCGCGGCACGTTGCAGGCATTGATCCGCGATCTCTTGGCCTCGCCTCAGGACGGAAGGATCAAGCTCTTTGTGATTCATCGAGCTCTGCAAGCTCGCAAGCGATTTCGTGAGACTTTCCAGCAAGGCACGTATATTCCCCTCGCGACGACAGGGGACTTCCGGAGGCACTTGATAGCTTTTGCGAGACGGGCGGACCAAGGGTGGGCCTTGGTGATAGCGCCTCGGTTCTTGTGCGCTTTGGTTGAGGAAGGGCGCTATCCTTTCGGCGAGGAAGTTTGGCGCGATACGGAGGTGATCTTGCCTACGGACATGCCGGCCGAGTGGCTGAATGCTTTTACCGACCAAGTTTTTCTCGCAGGCAACTCCTTGCGCGTCGGAAGTGCCCTGGATAGATTCCCTGTCGGCCTGTTCGTAAGCCACTCGGACGAAAGCTGACTTCGCACGGTTTTGGCGGGAACCATTATTCCGATGCGCTTTCAAAAAGAGGAGGGTGACGTATTTGAACGTGCATTCACACCACGAAAGGATGCCGAATGGCCGCGGATGACGATCACGCTGGACCTTTTGCCGTAAAAGACTGCGCGCTCGTGGCGATTGCGACTGGTAGGAAAGCACAGTCTCTTACCGAATTGCGGCACAACCTCCAGACCATCCATGAGGGTTGCATTTACTATCATTTCTGGGGAGGGTTGCTCAGGCCCCGCTTCGACGATCCGCAGTACGTCAATGATTTCGCGGTCTGGTGTCATTATTCGTTGCATGACGATACTCTCGCGGAACGGCTGGCAGTGGTCGATCCCACGGACTTCGAGGATCTGGAGGGGCTCCGCCAGGAATTGATCGAAATCATCGACCAGAGACTTGACGAGCTGGAGCGGTCGACCTGGGTGCCGAGAGAATTCCAATTCCACTTTATCCGTTCACAGATCGTTGTTCTCGATACCGGAGTAACCCTTGAGGCTCCAGAGGAACTCCAGGAAATTGTCCCCACTATGCCCCTGGGAAGCATCTTCTATCACTTTATTGATGCCCGGCGCAGATCGCCCGAGCATACTGACGACTTCCGTGCATGGCTGCGTGGATGCAGTGAAAACTATAAGCCGGTGTGCGATTGCCTTGCAGGAGTAGACCCTTACTTCAAGACACTCACCGAGTTGCGCGAGCAGCTCGCAGACGCTCTCAGAACAGCTTTTCAGGCGGTACGCTCATGACGTCGATTGAGGATTATGCCGAGATAGTGGGTGAAGATGTGGTTCAGCACTTGCGCCAGCTTGCCGAGCCGCTTAAGGGACTCAAGATCGTGCACGTCAATTCCACGCGGCAAGGTGGAGGGGTGGCCGAAATTCTCGACAAACTGGTGCCTCTTAAACAGGATTTGGGTCTCGATGCCCGGTGGGAAGTAATCACCGGCGACGAAGCCTTCTTTGAGTGCACTAAGAACTTCCACAACGGTTTGCAGGGCAAACATGCGCCCATGCCGGATTCCGCACTTAAAGAGTTCGAGTCTACGAACGAACGGAATGCCGAGGAGCTGAGAGAAGTGTTGGAACAAGGAGATATTGTGTTCATTCACGATCCTCAGCCAATGCCTCTTCTTCAGTACACTCCCGGGCGCAAAGGAAGATGGGTATGGCGGTGCCACATCGATCTGAGCCATCCGTACCGCCCCATGTGGAAGTACCTTCGCCGATTTGCACTCCATTACGACGCGAGTATTTTCTCTCTAGCAGATTTTGCTCAGCCCATGGCCCATACCCAATATCTCATTCCGCCCAGCATCGATCCCTTGAGCGACAAGAACAGGGAATTGGACGAAGGCCAGGTCGAAGGAGTCAGGAATAGATTCGATATCGATTCGGAACGGCCCATGATGCTCCAGGTGTCCCGGTTTGACCGGTTCAAAGACCCTATCGGCGTAATCAGGGCGTACAGGCTCGCTAAGGCGTTCGCGCCCGGACTGCAACTGGTCCTCGCCGGCGGTGGAGCCACTGACGACCCTGAGGGCGAAGCTGTCGTGGCCGACGTTCGAGCAGAGGCGAACGGCGACCCCGACGTCCACATCCTCCAACTGCCCGCGGACGCGCACTTGACCATAAACGCGCTGCAGCGAGCTTCTGATTTCGTCATGCAGAAGTCCGTCCGCGAAGGGTTCGGTCTTACGGTAACCGAGGCCCTTTGGAAGGCTAGACCCGTCATTGGCGGCAATTGCGGCGGAATACGCCTCCAGGTGGTGAATCATCACACCGGCTTTCTCGTGAACACTCCGCAGGGAGCTGCTCTGCGCATCAGACACCTTCTCCAGCGTCCGGAAGTCGCCAGGGAGATGGGCAGCAAGGGCCGTGAATTCGTCAGACAGAATTTCCTTATCACGCGGCATCTGCGGGAGTATTTGAGTCTCATGGTGGCTCTCATCATGGGGGATGAAGAGAGAATCGAGCTGGAAATGAAAGCGTCGGCTTGATGCGCTCCCGGGCTCCTGAAATTACGTTCACTCTGACAGGCAAGACAGCATGGAAAACGCTCGTATTGCCGAAGTCTTCGATAAGATCGCGGACCTGCTCGAACTCAAGGGCGACAATCCTTTCCGCGTGCGCTCGTACCGAACTGCAGCTCTCACAGTGAAGGATCATTCGGAGCGGCTTGAAGACATGGTCCGCCAGGGAAAGGACCTGACCAAGATCCCGCACGTCGGCGAGGCTATCTCCAAGAAGATCCAAGAGATCGTTGCTCGCGGAACATGCAAACGCCTTGAGGAACTGGAAAAGGAGGTTCCACCAGGCTTGTTGGAATTGCTACGCGTGCCTCAGCTCGGTCCCCGTAAGGTGGCGCTACTGTATGACAAGCTCTCCATAAGCTCTCTCGAAGACCTTAAGAAAGCAGCTCAAGAGCACAAGATCCGGGACCTGCCCGGAATGGGCTCAAAGACGGAGGAGAACATCCTGAAGGGAATCGAGACTGTGGAAGCAGGCGTAGGCCGGTACCTGCTCTCCGCCGCGTATGAACATGCCGCGTCCATCGGCAGACATCTCGATGCCGTAAAGACCATAAAGCGATGGGAGGTGGCCGGCAGCTTCCGACGTCAAAAGGAGACGATAGGCGACCTGGATATCTTGGTTCAAGCCAAGGATCGGGAAAAGGCCGCGGACGCGATCGTCAGCTATGCGGCGATCGAAGAGGTGCTCGGCAAAGGCCACGAGAAGATCAGCGTGCGGCTGCTCAACGGCCTGCAGATCGATTTTCGTTTCTTTGAGCCCGATTCCTTCGGCTCCGCGCTTGCTTATTTCACAGGATCCAAAGCGCACAACGTGGCTTTGAGGAAACGAGCTCAGCAAAAAGACTGGAAGCTCAACGAATACGGACTATTCGAAGGCGAACGGCCCATAGCAGGCGATACCGAAGAATCGCTCTACAAATGCTTTGACCTGCCCTGGATACCCCCGGAGCTTAGAGAAGACCGAGGCGAGCTGGAAGCTGCCGACCAGGGCCGGCTTCCCAAGCTTGTCGAGCTTGGCCAAATTCGCGGGGATCTCCATGTCCACACCACTGCCAGCGACGGAATCAATACCTTGGAGGAGATGGTGGAGGCTGCTCGTAATCTCAAATACCAGTATTTGGGCGTTACGGAGCATTCCAAAGCAGTTACCGTAGCTCACGGACTCGACGAAGAAGCGGTTCTCAGGCGGGTCGAGGAGATCCGAGAGTTGAACGCGTCGCTGAAGGATTTTTGGGTGCTCGCGGGCCTGGAAGTGGACATCCTGAAGAACGGCGCGCTGGACATCGATGAAAAGGTGCTTGCCGAGCTTGATTGGGTAGTCGCAAGCGTGCATTTCAACTTCAACCTTGATGAGAAAACCATGACTGACCGGCTGCTTGCGGGGATTCGCAGCGGAGTTGTCCACTGCCTGGGGCATCCGCTGACCAGACTTATCGGCGCACGCGAGGCCATCAAGTTTGATATGGAAAGGGTCCTTCGAGCCTGCGCGGAGAACAACGTCTGGGTCGAGATCAATGCCCAACCCGACCGTCTGGATCTTCCCGACATCCACTGCCAGCACGGCAAGGAATTGGGCGCGAGATTTGCCATTGGCACAGATGCGCACCGGCAGGCAGACCTGAACTTCATGAAGTTCGGCGTTGCGGTGGCCCGACGAGGATGGCTCGAAAAAGCCGACATACTGAACACGTGCACAATCAAGCAACTCAAACAGAAACTCAAGAAACCATAGCAGCGTTGTAGCGGCGCAGGACTTCTTTGACTTCGTCGTCCGATAGGTCGTGAAAATCTTCGTAGTATGAAGCCACCGCGAACGGCCCCACTTCCTGCGCAAAGAGACAGAAGATACTGTCGAAGTAGCTCCGCACAGCCAGAATCGAGCGATAGGGCGATACCGGTATCGCGAGCACCAGCCAACGAGGGTTCAGCTTTCGCACCATGGTGGCCGCGGCAATCATGGAGTACCCGGTCGCAAGGCCGTCATCCACCATGTACACTACTCCTCCCTCAGCCGGAGGAGCTAGGTCATGGCCCACGTATGCTCGGGCCCGGCGGCGGACTTCTTCTCTGACCTCTTCGGTTATGGATTCGATTTCCTTCTCCGTCACCCCGTAGTGCTCGACCACCGGCGCGTTGAGTATGCGGCTTCCGTCGATTGCGACTGCGCCGAAGCCCATTTCGGGCGAGCTCGGTATTGGGAGCTTTCTGACAAGCACCGGTTGCAGCGGAGCACCGATTCGCTTTGCCAGCGCCTCTGCCACAGGGACTCCTCCTCGGGGAAGAGCCAGAACCAGAGATTCCGAAGTTTCAGAAGGGTTCACATAGTCCGCGAGTCTTTGCCCCGCGTCTTGACGGTCTTTGAAAGCAACAAACGGCCGGAAAACGACCTTCTGGGTGTGGATTTCAGTCACGGGAATGCCACTCTGATAATAATTTATACCGGTGCGCTATCAAACAGTGAGTACTGGTAGGTCGGGTTGAGCCCAGCGACACCCGACATGTTGCATTGGGCAGGATGTCGGATTTCGTCCCGCCCAGGAAGCGGGACTCAATCCGACCTACGGCCGCTGTCCGATTCGTGGCAGCTGCACGCCGTCATTCCTGCGAAAGCAGGAATCCAGTCTTGCGGGTCTGGTACGAAGTTTTCCACTATCCACCTGTTGACCTTCTGGATTCCCGGGTACGCGGGAATGACGAACAAGGATCAGTCGGCCACATTCCTTCGATTCTTAAAGCGTCTTTACAATTTGACCCGGTTTTCCAGAGCCCGCCCTAGAGTAAGCGGATCGGTGTATTCGAGAGAGCTCCCCACTGGTATTCCATACGCGATCCGGGAGACCGTGACGCCTGTTCCCTTCAATTGATCTCGTATGAAGCCCGCGGTCGATTCGCCCTCCACTGTAGGGTTCAGGGCCAGGATAACTTCTTCCACCCCGCCTTGCTCGACTCGTTCAATCAATTCCGGGAGACGGATGTCATCAGGTCCGATGGCTTCCAGAGGCACAAGCACTCCGTGAAGCACATGATACAAGCCGCGAAAAATTCCTGATTTCTCAATGGTGAGCACATCCAACGGCGTCTCCACCACGCAGAGGCGGGTCGAATCACGCCGCGGATTTGAGCAGATCCCGCACGGATCCACGTCGGTCAGATGGAAGCAGACAGAGCAAAGCTTCAATTCCGCCTTCACAGCCTTGATCGACTCGATAAGGCTCTGGATCTCGTCCGTGCCCGCGTTGAGGATATAGAATGCGTAACGAGTCGCAGTCTTCTCACCGACCCCGGGAAGTCTCTTCAATGCTTTTATTAGGGAATCAAGCGGACCGAGCAAAGTAGCTACCCCAACCTAATGATAAGCCCAGCGCGGCTGAATAACCTGCATTACACCGGCCCCAGGAATTCGGTTACGTGGGAGGATGAATTTCGTCTTGCTGTCATTGCGAGGACCCCGGACGTGATCCGGGGGACGAAGCAATCCCCTGTCTTGAATATCTGGAGATTGCTTCGCTGCGCTCGCAATGACATCTTTCTTCAGCTTGACCAAAGGTTTGCCCCCTACGCGGGCACATCACGTGAGGCCCGGCAATTTTATGCCACCGGTCAGTTTCGCAACCTCTTCCGTAACCATTTCCTTGGACTTCCGGAGCGCATCGTTCACCGCCGCGGCCACCAATTCTTCAAGCATTTCGATATCGTCCGCGGACACCAACTCTCTTTCAATTTGCACCGAGATGATTTCTTGTGCGCCGCTCGCTTCCACTCTTACCATGCCGCCACCGGCTTCGCCGACGACGCTCCTCTGGGCCAACTCTTCTTGGAGAGCACTGATCTTGGCTTGCAGGCCGGCGGCTTGCTGCATTAGGTCCTTAATTCCGAGCACTGGAGGGTCCTCCGGGTGTGTTGATTTTGCTGTTCGGATATTGCGTCCCGTGGCTTCCCACAGATCGACTCCGGATGTGGAACCGGGTACACAGGAAAAGCCGGTACGGTCGCCTACATCCTATCGGCTTGTCCGGGCTTTGTCGTATGATGCCTGAATTCCATGAGCAGTTCTAGCAGATACTGCCCAGCGCGGCAATTTGGTCGAATGCTCTCCAGACAGCCCCGGAAGTTTGGCCCAGCATGAAACGTGAGGCAAGATGACTAGGCCCGTCGTGCTTCTCTTCAATCCGTGGATCTATGATTTCGCTGCCTACGATCTGTGGTCCCGACCGCTGGGACTGCTCGTGCTCGGCGCCAGACTGCGAAAGCTCGGATGGGAGCCTGTGCTCCTGGACTGCCTTGACAGCGACCATCCTTCGGCCGGTTCCGTCAAGATGAAACCCCATGGACAGGGCCGATTCCCAAAGACTCAGATTGCGAAGCCGGAGCCGCTAAAGCACGTACCTCGGCGATACAGCCGGTACGGCCTTGACTGGGAGCAGGTCAAGAATGAGCTCCGTTCTTTGCCCGAACCCAGAGCCATCTTCGTGACCAGCCTCATGACCTATTGGTACCCCGCGGTGCATGACGCGGTTCGGCTCCTCAAGGAAGTCTTTCCCGATGTGCCGGTGTTCCTGGGCGGGGTGTATGCCACGCTGCTGCGTGAACATGCGCAAAAGTTCAACCCGGTGGACGCGATCATTCCCGGCCCGGGCGAATCCGTCTTGTCCCGCGTGCTGTACGAGCATACGGGCTTGAAACCACAAAGTGAAATGGACACAGCCAACCTCGAATTCAGCCCCGCGCTCGACCTCATGCGAACCGTCCGCTTCTTGCCGTTGCTCACATCCAGAGGCTGCCCCTTTCGGTGCGCATACTGTGCGTCGGCACGGTTGGTGGATCGTTACGTGCGCCGACCGCCCGACAGCGTGGTCGCGGAAATCGAACGAGCATGGCTCCAGTATGGCGTACGAGACATCGCGCTGTACGATGATGCGTTCCTCGTGGATTCACACCGTCGTGCGCTGCCGATCCTCCGTAAGGTCGCGCAGAAAATCCCGGGCATGAGGTGGCATTCGCCCAACGGGCTGCATTGCTCGGGAATTGACGCCGAAGTTGCCCGCGCAATGAAAGCAGCCGGTTTCGCAACGATTCGACTCGGGTTTGAGTCTTCGTCCGATCTTTTCCACGAACGCACCGGTGGCAAGACGAGCCGGCAGAGCTTCCTCGCTGCGGTGAACCACCTGCAAGAAGCCGGCTTTGACGCGCGCAGCATCGGCGCGTACCTCATGGTGGGTCTGCCCGGACAGACGCGAGGTCAAATCGAAGAAGACGTTGAATTTGTGCTCCAGGCAGGGGCTATGCCAAAATTGGCCGAGTATTCTCCCATTCCGGGCACCACCTTGTGGGAATCCGCCCTGAAGCACAGCCCTTACCCAATCGACAGGGAGCCGCTTTTCCACAACTGCTCGCTTCTTCCAACAGCCGCACCTGATGTGGAGTTCGCGTTCCTCCAACGGACGCGTCAACGGATTAGCGAGCAGGTCGGAATGAGGGTCGATGGAGAACCGTTTACGGGAGAGTGACTGCGGGTCAAGCATGGCACTGTTGCCGAAATCATCATTCTGAGTCGAGCCTGGTGGTGCACAACGCATCAGGGCGTAGATAATATATTGAAATTGCAACCTTTATCTATGACTAGACCTCCCCAGGCGAGTGTTGACAGGCATGAGCTTAGCTGATAGATTAGAGAAGTCCATCGTAGACTATCCCATCGCTGCAAAATCATCGGAAAAGGTGTAGTGCTTATGGCCCAGCCTAAGGACGTGGTCGGTGCGGCTCTTGTTGTGGGCGGAGGCATAGCTGGAGTTCAGGCGTCTTTGGACCTTGCCGAATCAGGTTACAAGGTCTACCTGGTGGAAAGTCAAACCGGAATCGGCGGGCGTATGGCCCAGCTCGATAAAACCTTTCCAACCAATGACTGCTCGACCTGCATTTTCTCTCCCAAGTTGGTGAGCGTCGGACAGAATCCGAACATCGAACTGCTCTCATATAGCGAAGTGGACGATGTTGCGGGCGACGAAGGACACTTCAAGGTCAGGATCCGCCAGAAATCCCGATACATATACAAGGACAAGTGCAAGGCGTGCGGCGACTGCGCCACTGCGTGTCCTGTCGCGGTTCCTAATCAGTTCGATCAGAAGATCAGCAACCGCGCGGCAACATACAGGCTTTTCCCCCAAACCATACCGCAGTCGTTCGTTATCGATAAAGCCGATCGGGCGCCGTGCGTAATCGCGTGCCCTGCTCACATTAATGTGCAGGGCTATGTGGCGCTGATCAGCAAGGGCAAATACAAGGAAGCCGTCGAGCTTATTTACAGAAATCTGCCTTTGCCGGGCGTGCTGGGCCGTGTCTGCCCGCACCCGTGCGAAAAGGTCTGCCGCAGAGGCCTTAAGGACCAGCCGGTTTCCATCTGTAAGCTGAAACGCTTCGCAGCGGATCAGATCGACTACTCAACACTTACTCTCCCGGAAATACAACCGAAACCTGAGAAAGTCGCGATCATCGGCTCCGGCCCCGCAGGCCTTTCCTGCGCTTACTACCTGGCGCTGGAAGGGTACAAGGTCACCATCTTTGAGGCTGGGCCCGTCTTGGGAGGCTGGCTGCGGGTGGGCATCCCGGAGTACCGCCTGCCCAGAGATCTGCTCGACAAAGAGATCCAGCACATCCTCGACCTTGGCGTGGACGCGCGGACCAATATGCCGCTCGGACCCAACCTGACTATCACCGATCTTAAGGCCCAGGGCTATAAGGCTGTGTATCTTGGCGTCGGCTGTCAGAAGGGCGCGACCCTGAACATAAAGGGCGAAGAAGCCCAGGGTGTTATCCAGGGCGTGGACTTCCTGAGACAAGCCGCGCTGGGCGCTTCTTCCAACAATATCAAGAAGCCCGTGGTCATCGGCGGCGGTAACGTCGCGATTGACGCTGCCCGCACACTGGTGAGGCTTGGCGCTAATGAAGTGACGATCCTGTATAGGCGGTCTCGCGACGAGATGCCTGCATATGCGGAAGAAGTGTCGGCCGCGCTGGAAGAAGGCGTCAAGATCCAGTTCCTGGCAGCCCCCGTGGAAGTGGTGACCAACGGCAGCAATGCGGTTGAAGGGCTCAAGTGCATCAGGATGGAGCTTGGTCCCGCGGACCAGACCGGTCGTCGGCGACCGGTGCCGGTTGAAGGCTCAGAGTTTGTGATAGAGACCGATGCGGTGATACCCGCGATCGGTCAGGTGATCGATCCCGATCTGTGGGAAGGCGCGCCCGGTCTGGCAAGGAGCCCGTGGAATACCATTCAAGTCGATCCGGTCACAGCAGCCACCGCAATCGATGGGGTCTTCGCAGGCGGCGACGCGGGAACGGGGCCGGCAACGGTCGTAGAAGCAGTCGGCGCGGGTCACGAAGCGGCCATATCCATTGCCCGGTACCTCCGTGGCGAAGACGTGGCGGCAGGGCGTCCGGCCAAGACGCCTGAACACCGTGAATATCCGCCCATTCCTGAAATGAAAGCCGAGGCCAGGGCTGTCAATCCCGAGCTTTCGGTCTCGGACCGCATGAAGAACTTCAGCGAAGTGGAGCTGGCCTTTTCCGAAGAAGAGGCGCTCAGAGAAGCAAACCGCTGCCTCAACTGCGGTGTCTGCTCCGAATGTATGGAGTGCGTGAAGGCTTGTCCTGCCGGAGCGATCGATCATGCCCTTCAGGACGAGTACCGTGACGTGGATGTGGGGACCATCATCCTCTCCACCGGGTACGAACTGATCGATCCCTCAAAGATACGGAGCGAATTCTCGTACGGCAAAGCTCCGAACGTGATCACCAACATGGAATTCGAGCGCATGTTGAGCGCATCGGGCCCGTACGCAGGTGAGGTGAAGCGCCTTTCAGACGGCCATCACCCGAAGAAGATCGCTTGGATTCAGTGCGTGGGATCGAGGGACCCGCAGCATGGGATGCCGCATTGCAGCGCAGTCTGCTGCATGGCTTCCATCAAGGAAGCGGTCATTGCCAAAGAGCATGACCCCAACGTGGAACCCACCATCTTCTACATGGATATGCGAGCGTACGGTAAGGACTTCGACGCCTACTATGAGCGAGCCAAGAACCAGGGCGGCGTGCGGTTTATCAGGTCCATGGTGAGCCGAGTGGTGGAAGACCCGAAATCCCACAACCTGAACATCACCTATGTGGATGACAGTCAGCAGCTTGCAACCGAGTCCTTCGATCTCGTGGTGCTCGCAGCCGGCCTTACCACGTCGTGTGAATCGCGCGACCTTTCGGAAAAGCTCGGCATAGACCTCAACGAATCCTTCTTTGCGTCAACGGACAGCTTCAGGCCGGTGGAAACGAGCCGTCCTGGCGTGTTCGTGGCTGGAATGCTCCAAGGCCCCAAGGATATCCCTCAGACGGTCATGGAAGCCTCCGCGGCCGCAGGTGCATCTTCACGGCTCCTTGCTTCGGCACGGAATACGCTGACCACAAAAGAGCAATTCCCACCGCAAAGAAACGTTGTGGGAGAAGAACCCCGCATCGGTGTTTTTATTTGTCGTTGCGGGATCAATATTGCCAATGTGGTGGATGTGCCCCGCGTGGTGGAGCACGTCAAGACCCTTCCTCACGTGGTATTTGCCGCGGAGAAGCTGTTCACTTGCTCACAGGACACGCAGGAGGAATTCCTCAAAATAATCGAAGAGCACAAACTCAATCGGGTGGTAGTCTCTGCGTGCAGCCCACGGACTCACGAGCCCATGTTCCAACTGACTTTGGAGAAAGCTGGGTTGAATCCGTACCTTTTCACCATGACCAATATTCGGGACCAGTGCTCCTGGGTTCACGGGTACGACAAAGAGCGAGCCACGCTCAAGGCGATGGATCTGGCCAGGATGGCCGTGGCACGGGCCGCGCTGCTGGCTCCATTGCAGAAATCCAAGATGGAAGTAGTCTCCAATGCGCTCGTCCTGGGCGGCGGCGCAAGCGGAATGGTCTCAGCGCTGAACTTGGCCGATCAAGGCTTCCAGGTGTACTTGGTGGAGAAGTCGGACAAGCTCGGCGGAAACGCCCTGTTCATCGAAAAGACCATCCACGGAGAAGAGATCAAACCGTTCGTCAGTGACCTGATCGCCAGGGTGGAAGGCCATCCGAAGATCGACCTGTTCAAAGAGGCCTTCTTCGGCGATCTTTCAGGCCATGTGGGCCACTTCAAAGGCACGATATATCAGCTCGACGGCAGATCCCGGCAGGTGGAGTTCGGCGCCGCAATCGTCGCGACGGGCGCGAGAGAATCTCAGCCGACTGAGTATCTGTACGGCGAGCATAAGGCAGTAGAGACCCAGCACTCTCTTGAAGAGCGAATCCAAGCAGGCGATCCGAAGCTCAGCGAGCTGAAGAACGCGGTCTTTATCCAGTGCGTTGGTTCACGTTGCGACGAGCGGCCGTACTGCTCGAAGATCTGCTGTTCCGGGTCGGTCCGGCTTGCGTTGCGGCTGCGTGAGATTAACCCCAACGTGAAGAATTACATCATCTACCGTGACCTGCGCACGTACGGCCTCCTGGAAAAGTATTATCAGGAAGCCCGACAAGCGGGCACGGTCTTTATCAAGTATGACCCGGAAGCCAAGCCGAGGGTCGAAGCGGCCGGCGACAAGGTCAACGTGATTGTGCGAGATCCGGTGCTCGACCAGGATGTCACCATCCCAGCGGATGTGCTCACCTTGGCCGCGGCCATTGATCCCGAAGAAGGGAACAAGGAAATCAGCCAACTGTTCAAGGTGACGACCAATTCGTACGGCTACTTCGTAGAAGCCCACATGAAGTTGCGGCCCGTGGACTTCACCACGGAAGGTGTGTTCCTGGCCGGCATGGCGCATTATCCCAAGCCGATCGATGAATCGATCGCGCAGGCTACTGCCGCGGCCCAGAGGGCATCCATTCTGCTTAGCAAGAAAGAGATGACGTTCCCGGGCGTTATCTCAAAGGTGGACCCGGAAAAGTGCGCTGTGTGCCTCACATGCGTGCGATTGTGTCCGTACGGGGCGCCGTTCATTAATGAAGAGCATAAGGCCGAGATAGTTCCTGCGCTCTGCCAGGGTTGCGGGATCTGCTCATCGGTCTGTCCCGGGAAGGCGATCCAGTTGCAGCATTTTACGGACGAGCAGGTCTTTGAGGAAATCGACACGCTTCTCGGAGCCGCGTCGTAACGAGGCTTATTTGGACGCCTCCTCAAAGCGGCCTGAGAAGATGACGATACACCGTTGCGCTTCAGAGGCGCTCGGTCATCAGGGAGAAGGACATGGAACAGTCAAACATGCAGGCTTCCAGTGGCAAGGTAACAGCTCCATCGGGTGAGCTGGCGTCGATTATCAACGGGTGTTATCAATGCGGGAAGTGCTCTGCGGGGTGCCCCGTGGCGTCGGAGATGGATCTTTTGCCGCATCAGATGGTAAGGCTCGGAGTTCTGGGTGATATGCAACGGATTGTAAACTCCCAGAGCATCTGGCTGTGCCTTACGTGTCATACGTGCGGTGCGAGATGCCCGAACGGGATCGACGTGCCTGCGCTTCTGGATCATATCCGTCACCAGGTGGTGGCAGGCAAGATCGAGACCCAGCAGCCGCAGGTGCCCGCGTTCCACACCACGTTCATGCAGAACGTGCGTCGGTTCGGCCGAGTGCACGAGCTCTCCCTGGTAGGCACCTACAAGATGAAGACCAAGACCTGGTTCGCCGATATGAAGCTGGGCTTGGAGATGTTCCGCAAAGGGAAAATGCATATCTTGCCCAAGTTCCCCTTTGGGAACAGCGCGGTGAAAGAAATCTTCAAGAAATCTTCGCTCAAGTAGCCGGAAAGGAACGGACATGGAGCTCAGTTATTATCCGGGATGCTCGTTGACGGGATCTGCGCAGGAGCTGAACGAGTCGTTTACCAATGCGGCCTCTGCGCTGGGAATAACGTTGAAAGAACTGCCTGATTGGACCTGTTGTGGCGCATCGTCGGCACACATGGTGGATGCGTACCTCGAGAGCGCTCTCCCGGCCCGTGATCTCATGCTAGCTGAAGGACTCGCCCGAGATGTGGTTGCGCCGTGCGCCGCTTGTCACCTGCGGCTTAAGACTGCCGTGCATCGTCTCGGCGAAGACGAAACTCTCAGGCAGGATTTTCCCTTCAAGGGCGAGATCAAGGTGCTTTCAGGTTTAGAGCTTTTCCACCGCGAGGAGCTGCGTGCCGCGCTGAAGTCCAAGGTGGTCAAGCCATTGGAAGGATTGCGGGTGGTCCCGTATTACGGATGTCTTGCCGTGCGACCGCCGGAAATCCTCCAGCCTGCCGACCCTGAGAATCCGATGGAGATGGATCGTCTGCTGGAAGCTCTCGGAGCTGAGGTGCTCGACTGGCCGTACAAGACGGACTGTTGCGGCGGCTCTTTGGCCTTGACGCGGACGGACCTGGTGCTCAAGCTTTCTCGGAAGCTCCTGGACATGGCGCTCATGGTAGATGCGGACGTGATGGTAACCTTCTGCCCCATGTGCCAGGCAAACTTGGATACCCGACAGGAAGATATTTCCCGGGAAACAGGTCATGTGTATCAGGTGCCGATCCTGTACCTGACGGAGCTCATGGGTGTCGCCCTGGGCAATCCCCAGGCCCGGAGCTGGTTTGGCAAACACCTGGTCTCTCCTGAGAGAATTCTGGCATCCAAAGGGCTCATCTGAGCTCAGCCGAGCTTGCGTAGGATAGTGACCCTGAATAGTAGAGACGGAGACGAGCCGTGAGCGAAAAGACGATAGGTGCAGTCCTGACGCTGGGAGGGGGAATCGGCGGCGTTCAGGCGTCGCTGGATCTCGCCGAATCCGGATTCAAGGTCTACCTGGTGGAAGAACGACCCTGCATTGGCGGGGTCATGGCCATGCTGGACAAGACATTCCCCACGAACGACTGTTCAGCGTGCATCTTCTCGCCCAAGCTGCAGACCCTCGCGCAGAATCCAAATATCGAAATAATGGCGTACAGCGTGCTCGAAGGCATCACCGGCGAGCCGGGAAACTTCTCGGTGACCGTCCGTGAGAAAGCCCGTCACGTGGATCCGGTCAAATGCACGTCTTGCGGCACCTGCGCGGAGAAATGCCCTATCAAGGTCCCCAATGAATACAACTGGGGCCATGATGTGCGCAAAGCCATTTTCAAGGACTATGCCCAGGGCATCCCGTCCGTTTACACCATCGACACGAACCGTTGCCGAACGTTCCAGGGCAAGAAATGCGGCGTATGTAAGAAGGTCTGCCCCGCGGGCGCAGTTGACTACGAACAGCAGGACAGAGTTACGGAAATCAATGTGGGAGCAGTGATTCTTGCTCCAGGTTATGAGTTGTTCAACACCGCAAACATCTCCGAATACGGCCACGGAAGAATGCCCAACGTGGTCACCAACCTGGAGATGGAACGCATCTTGAGCGCATCCGGGCCGTTTCAGGGTGAGATCAAGCGTCCGTCGGACGGCAAACATCCCGGAAAGATGGCCTGGATTCAGTGTGTGGGTTCACGGGATCGAAGGAAAGGGATGCCGCATTGCAGCTCGGTATGCTGCATGGCCTCGATTAAAGAAGCGGTCATTGCACGGGAGCACGACGCTCACATCGAGCCCACGATCTTCTACATGGACATTCGGGCGTACGGAAAAGATTTCGACAAGTACTACGAAAGAGCCAAGAGCCAGGGCGGCGTGCGGTTTATTCGCTCGATGGTGAGCCGAGTAGAAGAGGATCCGCTCACCCGCGACCTCAAGATCACCTACGTCAATGAGCATAATCAGCTTGCGTCCGAAACGTTCGACATGGTGGTCCTGGCAGTGGGGATCAAACCTTCCGAATCCACGGTAAAGGCAGCCCGACTGTTGAATATCGATCTCGACGAAATGAACTTCTGCGACACGGGTACCTTTGAACCGGTCAACACGTCGCGACCTGGAATCATGGTTGCCGGGGCATTCCAAGCGCCCAAAGATATCCCGCAGACCGTGATGGAAGCTGCCGCGGCTGCCGGAGTGGCTACCCGGATGCTCTCAGAAGCCCGAAACAGGCTCACCACCAAGAAAGAACTCCCGCCCGAGAAGGACGTTCAGGGTCAGGAACCGCGGATCGGCGTCTTTGTGTGCCGCTGCGGCATTAATATCGCGGCTACTGTGGACGTGCCGGGCGTTGTGGAACGCATTAAAGAGCTCCCGGGCGTAGTGTATGCGACCGAGAATCTGTTCACCTGTTCTCAGGATACCCAGGTGAGCATCAAACAGCTTATTGACGAGCATAATCTCAATCGCGTGGTCATTGCATCGTGCACTCCTCGGACACACTTGCCGCTCTTCCAGGAGACCGCGCGGGAGGCCGGGCTCAACAAGTACTTGGTCGAAATGGCCAACATCCGTGAGCATTGCTCATGGGTTCATATGACCGAGAAAGCCAAGGCCACCGATAAGGCTGTGGACCTCATCCGCATGGCCATTGCCCGATCGACTCAGCTCGAAAAGGTTGACGATCGGCGTCTACCGATGGTTCAGGCAGGTCTGGTGATCGGCGGTGGCGTCGCGGGCATGACTGCGGCCATTAATCTGGCGGATCAAGGTTTTCCCGTGCACCTTCTTGAGAAGACGGACACGTTGGGAGGCAATGCCCGGAGACTGGCCCATACCATCAAAGGCGAACAAGTGCAGCCTTTCGTGGAAAGCCTGGTTCAACGGGTGACTGCTCACGAGAAGATCACCACTCATGCCAATGCGACGATTCAGAATGTGGAAGGCTTTATCGGCAATTTCAGGACCTCCTTCTCTTCAGGTGGAGCGGCGCCCGAGACCGTGGAACACGGTGTTGTGGTGGTAGCTACGGGCGCGCACGAATGGAAGCCCGATGTGTACGCTTACGGCCAGGATCCTCGGATCAGGACCCACCTGGAAATGAGCGAGGCCATGAGGTCAAACGATCCGGCCGTCATGAAAGCAGGCACCACGGTATTCATCCAGTGCGTCGGGTCCAGGTGTGCAGAGCGGCCCTGGTGCAGCAAGGTTTGCTGCACTCATACGGTCAAGGACGCGGTGGCTCTGAAGCAAGCAAATCCTGACGCAAAGGTATTCGTTCTGTATCGGGACATCCGCACGTACGGCCTCAATGAGCCCTATTACGAGAAGGCGAGAAAGCTGGGTGTGCTCTTTATCCGGTACGAGCCGGAAGATCCTCCCACAGTAGAACTCGGGCGCAAGATCGCGATCAAGGTCAAAGATCCTGTGCTGAACGAGCCGGTAACGTTGGAAGCTGACAGCGTGGTGCTCGCGGCCGCGATCATACCGGACGAGTACAACAAGGAATTGGCACGTCTTTACAAGCTTTCCACGAACGAAGACGGGTACTTCCTCGAAGCCCACATGAAGCTTCGGCCCGTGGATTTTGCCACGGACGGCGTGTTCCTGGCGGGGTTGGCTCATTATCCCAAACCCCTGGACGAAACCATCGCGCAGGCTGAAGCCGCGGGCTCTCATGCGTCCCAAGTTCTGGCCCGCGGGTATGTGGATGCGCCAGGCATGATTTCGGTAGTGGATGAGTTCCTCTGCCGAGGGTGCGGCCGCTGCGTCGAGGTGTGCCCGTTCCATGCACCGGAGTTAGTGGAAGTCGCGGCCGGGGCTATGAAATCCACGGTGAATCCTGCTCTGTGCAAGGGTTGCGGCGCGTGTGCAGTCGCATGCCCCACAGGCGCGGCTGCCGTCCGTCACTTTAAGGAAGAGCAGCTTTCGGACATGATCGACGCCGCGCTCGCGTAGCAGTACTTTGACGACCTGACATCAACAATTTCATCTTCTGGAGCCGATATGGTTACGGACTTCACTCCAAAGATCATTGCCTTCGCGTGCAACTGGTGTTCGTACGCCGGAGCAGACCTGGCAGGCGTGAGCCGCTTGCAGTATCCCCCCAGCATCCGCCTGATCAGGCTGATGTGCTCGGGCATGTTGACCCCCGGGTTTGTCCTTAAGGCGTTTGAAAAGGGTGCTGACGGCGTCTTGGTCACCGGTTGACACATCGGAGAATGCCATTACCTGGAAGGTAATGTGAAAGCCCAAAAAGTGATCGATAAGACCCGGAAGGTCATGAAGCTGCTTGGCATCGAAGATGCCCGGCTCCGACGCGAATGGATTTCCGCATCGGAAGGCCAGCGTTTTGCAGAAGTGATACGTGAGTTTACCGAGGATATCCGGAAGCTCGGACAGAGTCCCCTGGCTCGGAGGGAGACCGCGGCATGACCATCTCGGATATTGTTGACAAAACCAAAGCCTACTATTGCCTTGACTGCGGCATTTGCACAGGCAGTTGCCCCGTTTCGCGGGTGACCCAGGATTTCTCGCCTCGGTTGATGGTGGAAAAGGCGCTCATTGGCGAGGCGGAAAGCCCGTACGACGACGTTAATATCTGGTCTTGCCTTTCCTGCGGCCAGTGCAGCCAACGCTGCCCATCGAAGATTGATTACCCCGAATTCGTCCGCCAGGTCCGAAAAGCGGCCGTGACCGAGGGGCACAGCGGCATTCCGGCCCACCGTGGCCTGTTTCAGGGCGTCATGCGCCTCCAGACGCTCGACGTAAAACAGAACAAGACCGACTGGGCGAGAGAAGCCGGCAAGATCGCTGAATCGGGCGATACCTATTACTTCGTGGGATGTGCGCCGTACTTCGATGTAGAGTTCCGCGAAGACTGGGCTATTGATGTGATGGAAGGCCCCCGCGGAGTGCTCAAAGTGCTCAACGCCATCGGAATCGAGCCGGTGGTCCACGACGATGAGCGCTGCTGCGGGCACGATCTGATGTGGAACGGCGACTACGAGAATTTCGCTAAGCTCGCTCGACTCAATGTGGATCTTATCAAGAGCCTTGGGTGCAAGCGGGTGGTCTTTCAGTGCCCTGAAGGATACCAGACCTTTAAGAAGTACTATCCGGAAGTGGTCGGTGAGCTGGACTTCGAAGTGGTCCATTTCTACGAGCTGCTGGCAAAGGAATTTGAGCAAGGACGTTTCAGTTTCGAGCCCTTGGACGGCGTTTACACCTTCCACGATCCCTGCCGTCTGGGCCGACAGGCCGGAATCATGGATGCGCCGCGAGCGCTTTTGCAGGGTGTGCCTGGACTAAAGCTCATCGAGATGGAACACAACCGAGAGAATGGCATCTGTTGCGGCACGAGCGCGTGGATGAGCTGCTCCAGTTGCTCGAAGGAAATCCAGAAATCTCGGCTTCGAGAAGCAATCGCGGTGGGAGCGGGTCATCTGGTCACTGCGTGCACGAAGTGCCGGCTCCATCTGAATTGCGCTCTGCGGGATGTGGAGATGGATCTCAAAATAGTGGATCTCAATGACATCCTGGCCCGTTCGATCAAAGTGTGACGGAAAAGACTGAAACTGCGCCCTTGGTTTGATAGGCAACGTACGGAAGGTAAGCAGATGGCTTCAAAGGACGTCTTGATCATCGGCGGCGGCATCGCCGGAATGCAGGCGGCTCTCGACCTGGGAGACATGGGCGTGCAAGTGCATCTGGTGGAAAAGAACCCCAGTATTGGCGGCAAAATGGCCCAACTGGACAAGACTTTTCCAACCAATGATTGCACCATATGAATTCTGTCGCCTAAGCTGCTGGATGTCGGTCGACATCCCAAGATAAATCTCCTGGCGTACAGCGAACTGATCGAGTTCTCCGGTCAGGTTGGCGATTTCCGTGCCCGGGTACGACAAAAGCCTCGGTACGTGGATGCCTCCCGTTGCACCGCGTGTGGCGCATGTGCAGAGAAGTGCCCCACGAAGGTCCCGAACGAATTCAACTTTGGCCTGGATGAGCGCAAGGCCATTTACAAGGATTATGCCCAGGGAATTCCTTCCGTATACACCATAGATACGAGTTATTGCCGGATATTCCAGGGTAAGAAGTGCGGCGTCTGCGCGAAGACTTGCCAGGCAAAGGCGATCGATTACGAGCAGAAGGAGAAATTTGTCGATCTCAACGTGGCCGCTGTAATCGTTTCGACAGGGTACGAGCTCTTCGATGCCACGCGTATTTCCGAGTACGGGTACGGGCGGCTGCCGAACGTGATTTCCGCGCTTGAAATGGAGCGACTGCTCAGCGCAGGCGGCCCCACGAAGGGGCATTTGACCCGGCCTTCCACGATCCGTGCGGAGGGCCGCGTGAAAGAGCTCGCCAAGCTGATCAAGAAGGCTGAGACGGATCAGGACACGGAAAATCTCGCCCGGTTTCAGGCGGACCTGAAGTGGCTCGAAACGCAGATTCACAAGCACCACACGGCAAAGAAGCTCGGGTTCATACAGTGTGTGGGCTCACGAGATTTCCGCTTCCACAAGTATTGTTCGAGCTTCTGCTGTATGCATTCTATCAAGGAGGCGATCATCGCCAAAGAGCACGAAGCGCAGACCGAGTCGTACATCTTCTACATGGACCTGCGGACCGTAGGAAAAGGCTTTGAGGAATACAAGGTTCGTGGGGAAAAGGTTTCCGGCATAAAGTACGTCCGAGGCCGCGTTGCGGAAATCCTGGAAGACGACGAGCACAACCCGATCGTCTACTACGAGGATACCGAAGAACGGCGAGTCAAGAGCATGACTCTGGACATGGTCATCTTGGCCACTGCGTGCTCCGCGCCCAAAGGCGTTAATCCCCTGGCCGAGATGCTCGGGGTTGAGCTGGATGAGAATAACTTCATTAAGACTCATCCTAATAGACCGCTGGACACCAGCGTGCCCGGGATCTTCTCGTGCGGATGCGCACAAGGACCGCTCGATATTCCCGAATCCGTGGCTCAGGCGAGCAGCGCAGCGGCCAGAGCTGCCGAAGTAGTCATGACCGGAGGTCTGGCACTGGCGATTTAGGAACAGCCGCAAGGGTAGAAGCCTTCGGGGAACGAGGGGGGGGGGGGGGGGGGGGGGGGGGGGGGGGGGGGGGGGGGGGGGGGGCCGGCGGGGCGGGAGCGCCGCCGCGCCCCCAACCGAGAGAGCGAA
>JBMOME010000028.1:20416-22760 GCA_049323095.1 Thermodesulfobacteriota bacterium | reverse complement strand
AGCATGGTCCGTATCTGGTTCTGCTGATTGGCGGGGAACACATTGATTATTCGATCTATGGTCTTGACCGCGGAGTTCGTGTGCAGGGTGCCAAATACCAGAATTCCCAGCTCTGCGCACGTCAGCGCCAGAGAGATTGTTTCCAGGTCACGCATCTCGCCCACCATGATGATGTCCGGGTCTTCCCGAGACGCCACCTTCAGAGCATCCGCGAAGCTCTTCGCATGAGACCCGACCTCTCGCTGGGTGACGAGTGATTTTCTGTTGGTGTGCACAAATTCGAGCGGATCCTCGATGGTAATGATGTGCTTCTCCTGCGTGCGGTTGATTTGATCGATCATGGAGGCTAGGGTCGTGGATTTGCCGCAGCCTGTAGGTCCGGTGACGAGAACAAGGCCCGCACGAATGTCGAGCATCTTGTTGATCCCGTCCGGCATCGCCAGCTCCTCCAGTGGCATGATCTTCGAGGGAATCGCACGGAATACCCCGGATACGCCTCGTCTGCCGTAAAAGAAGTTGGACCTGAAGCGGCCGCAGCCCTCCACTTCGTATGCTCGATCCAATTCCAGGTTGCTCTCAAGCCGGGTTTTCTGGTCCGGCGTGAGCATTTCGAAAAAGAATTCCTTGTTGGTTGCGTGCGATCGAGCCTCGTGGTTGGTTGGGGACAAATCCCCCCGAATCCTGTGCATGGGAGGCATGCCGGGGATCATGTGCAGATCCGAAGCACCTGCTTGGACGGCTTCTCTGAGCAATTCATCTATCCGTGGCATAATTATCCGCCTGCGATTCTATTTCTTGATGCTGCTGAATCGCTTCTTGTTCTCGGCGTTGTAGAACGCGACGTCCCACGAAATGAGCTTCTTTTCGTACAACTCCATAATCGCGTCGTCCATGGACTGCATGCCGGCCGATTTTCCTGTCTGCATAATGGACGGGATCTGGTAGGTCTTTTCAGTCCGAATCAAGTTGGCCAGCGGGACCGTCCCCACCATGATCTCACACGCGAGGACAAGGCCGGTGCCATCAGCCTTCGGTAACAGTCTCTGGGTTATGACCGCGCGCAAGCTCTCTCCCAGCATGGTCCGTATCTGGTTTTGCTTGTCCGACGGAAACGAGTCGATTATTCGGTCTACAGTTTTGGGGCCGGAAGATGTGGAAAGCGTCGCCAGCACCACGTGTCCCGTCTCGCTCGCGGTCAGGGCAAGTTCGATGGCTTCCAAATCACGCAGCTCGCCCACCATGATGACGTCCGGGTCCTGCCGGAGCACCTGACGCAGCGCATTGGCAAACGAACGGGTATGCAGGCCGACCTGGCGCTGGTTCACCACACCTTTCTTGATGGGGTGGATGAACTCAATGGGATCTTCAATGGTGAGCACGTGAGCCGGTCTGTTGGAGTTGATAAAGTCCACTATTGCGGCGAGGGTGGTCGACTTCCCATGGCCGGTGGCTCCTGTCACCAGGATAAGCCCCTGATGGAAGTCGCAGAATTTCTTCACCACAGGGGGAAGGCCCAGCTCATCGAGGGTAGGCACGCGCAGAGGTATGATTCTGAAGGTCGCGTCCATGCCCCGCTTCTGAACAATCACGTTACCCCTGAATCGGGCAATTCCCTTCAGGTCATAGCTAAAGTCCAATTGTAAGTTCTGTTCGACAAGCTTCCGTTGGGAAGGTGACAGGATTTCCTCGATCAATTGACGGGATTTCTCAGGGCTGATGTCCGGGGATTTCAACCTCTTGAGGCTTCCGAACTGGCGGATGACTACAGGGTTTCCTGTCGCCAGGTGCACGTCTGAAGCCCGGGCTTGCACCGCTGCCTGAAGTATTTTATCGATCTCGGCCAATCCGCCTTCTTCCTCCGTCGGACATGCCCATTCACGCGCATTTGAAGAAAGACGCGTTAAGGCTTCACCGATGAAGCAATGATCCTCGCCTCGAAAACGGGACGAACCTGAAGGACGACCATGATCCTCAGATAGAGGGAATGCCCCGAATGCGGCTGATTTCGATTCGTATCACCCTCAACAGTGACGTGAGGGGCCGGGAGGCAGCATATCCCAAAGGCTCATCTCCAACTGACAAGGAGACTCGAATGGAGCCTCGTCCGGAGTCTGCCGAATCTTCCGAAATTCTTCACTCACATTGACAAAAGCATCGACGAGATCGGGATCGAATTGTTTGCCTCGCCTTTCAATGATCAGCGCACACGCTTCCTCATGAGAGAAGGCCCTTTTGTACCGCCTCTCGCTCGTGAGCGCGTCGTACACGTCGGCAATAGCTACGATGCGAGCAGCCAGGGGAATGCTCTCTTGAACTCGCCCCTCCGGATACCCTACACCATCCC
>JBMOME010000028.1:12305-20406 GCA_049323095.1 Thermodesulfobacteriota bacterium | reverse complement strand
AGTAGGCAATATCTCGAGCCATGGAGAGGAATCCTTCTTCCCCGGTTTCGATTGCCGCCTCCTCAAGGGATCGGCCTCCGAGGATAGTGTGGTTCTTCATAATCTCGTATTCAGCGCTGCCGAACCGCCCACTATTAAAGAGAATGGCATCGGGGAGGCCGACCTTCCCAATGTCGTGGAGGATGGAGGATTGCGCAAGGTCTTCGATGAACTGGTCGGTCATGAACTCGCTGAACTTGTCACGCGATCTGAGGTGCCGACACAGAGAAAGGCAGTATTCCTTAAGGCGGTGAAGATGGAAAGCAGTCTCTCCGTCGCGCGACTCGGCGAGCTTGGCCATCGCGAAGATGGAGGATTCCTGCATCCTCTTGATGCGACTGTACGACTCACTCAACTGCTCCACCAATTGCTCTTCGGAAGTCACATCCTGCCCCAGGCCCAGGATGCCCCTCACCTGGCCCGTGGCATCCAGCATTGGAGAAATATGCAGCGAGATCGTAAGCACGCGTCCATCCTTGGCTCGTTGACGGACCTTGGCATGGACCGCTCCCGCCTTGTCCTGCATCATCGAACGGAGGTGGTCCACCAGAGCCAGGTTGGGCCTGTCCGCCACATAAAGTTGGGTTATGGAAGAGCCAATCATTTCGTCCGCGGAATAACCGAAGATCTTCTCCGCGCCGGAATTCCAGAAGAGCACATTTTGGTTGAAGTCTGTGAGAATGATTGAAACGCCGGAAGAGCTATTGAGGATCCCCCTGAGAAAGTCGTTGGTTTGGGCGAGCTCCCGTGTGCGTGCCTCGATCTCGCTTTCCAGCAGGCGGGTATGTTCCTTTTCAAAGCGCCGAAGCCTGACGTGCTCCACCGCCTGGCGCACCACCTTGAGCAGAAGCTCGGGGTTGATCGGCTTTTGGAGGAGATCGAACGCGCCTTGTCTGAGCGCGCTGATCGCGGTTTCCAGATCCCCGTGCCCCGTAACAACCACAACCGGAACAAGTGGGTCAATTTCCCTAACTCGCCTAAGGACTTCCATACCGTCGGCGCCCGGCATCCGAACATCGGTGATGACAAGGCTCTGCCGCTCTCGATCGAACGAACGGACCCCTTCATCTCCACTTGTCGCGGTGAAGACCTTGTACCCGCTCATTTCCAGGAGCTCCCTTAAGAGCTCGCGGGGCACGTCCTCATCGTCGATCACCAGTACGGAGTCAAGACTCACGGCGCTGCCAACCATTCTCGAATTCGCAAACACCACTGCAGAAGCAACCCCAAGAACACGATCCGAAACAGGATGTCATCCATCCGCGCAAACCGCGCCCCGAGGTCACTTGCGAGGTCTTTCCCAGCCTCTCGATTCACCCCCATGCTCTGCCTGACAAATTGCTGTTCACCACACCCCGCCAGGCATGTTTCTTGACCAGCATACTTAAGTTCGATTGCTAATTCTAAGACCAACACTGCTTCCTGTCAACGATCAGCGTTCCCGTGGCTTAAGCATTCATTAATGCTGGGAACACGCGGTTCGCGTCGCTCAGGACCTATCCAAGAATAACTGTGCGTGCAAGCCCGTGTAAACAAGTTCCATCAGCAACCCCCGAGAAGTGCCTCAAAGAGGCTGTCCCTGCCGACGACTTTCAAGTCACCTTGTTTGGCTGGACCCCTTGCATATTCTTCTCCCGTTTTGTAGGCTATTAACTCTAGCCATGACGTGATCTTAACAGTTCAAGTGAAAGAAGCTTAGTCATGCGGTTGAAGAACTCCCCACAACAACTCAGGCCTGGGACTCGCGCATGAGGCCCGGCGCCGACAAAGTTCCGGGCTATTTCAGGAGTTGGTTGCTGCGACACCCACGGACCGCCCTTCTCGTCGCATTTATTCCCGGCATCGCGGTTTCACTGGCTCTATTCCAGGTCGTTTCGCGTTGGGAGTGGAGCCGCATGGAGAGCGGCTTCGAGCGTGCTGCCGAGGCGCGCAGTGTTGCCGTGAAAGAGGAGATAGACAAGGACCTGATGCGCCTCCAGTCTCTGGCGGCATTTCACAAGAGCTCGGAGCGGATCACGAGACAACAGTTCCAGACTTTCGCCCAAACGTTGTCTAAAGATGGTGGCGGAATTCAGGCTTTGGAGTGGATACCTCGCGTGAGCGACGCCGAGCGCGCACGGTACGAGGAAGAAGCCCGCGTGGAGGGCCTCCCCAACTTCCGGATCACCGAGATGAATGCAGAGGGGAAGCTGATTCCTGCGGCCTCACGGCCCGAATACTATCCTGTCTTCTACGTGGAACCCTATGCAGGGAATGAAGCAGCGATCGGGTTTGATCTTGCGTCTGATCCAGTGCGCAAGGAAGCCCTGGACTCTGCCATGGAAACCGGCGAAATGGTTGCATCCGAGCCCCTGGTCCTCGTCCAGGAAACCGGCCATCAGTACGGTTTTCTGGTCTTCCTGCCGGTCTACCGTACGAAAGCCACGCCGGAGACAGTCCAAGAGCGACGGGCCAACTTGGCAGGCTTCTACCTCGGAGTATTTCGCGTGGACGATCTCATGGAACAGGCGTGGAGGCACATCAAACATGCTGAGATTGACTGCCTGCTCCTTGACCTCAAGGCGCCGGCCGCAAACCGCGTTATCCATCTCCACAAAGCTGGAATGCATGAGACTCATTCCGGTCACTCACCAGAATCCGATATAAACCGATCCCGCATAAAGTACGAAACCGATATCCCAGTGGCAGGCCGCGACTGGAAAATGGTGTGCTGGCCGACGCAGGGATTCATTGAGTCCGGTAAATCGTGGTTTCCCTGGATGGTGTTGATAGGCAGCGTTCTTTTTACCGGACTTATGACAAGATACGTTTGGCTGGTGACTGCATCCGGAGAGCGCGCCGCCAGGTTCGCGGAGGAGCAGCTCGAAGCCAAGCAAGAGCTGGAAAGCCAGGTCCAGCTGCGGACTCGAGCAGAAGAGCTCGTTCGCAAGGAGAGAGATACCGCCACGAGCTACCTTGGTATAGCCGGAGTCATGATACTCGCCCTGGATCGCAATGGTCGGATCACCTTGGTCAACAAAAGAGGCTGTGAAATTCTCGAACGCGAGCAGGATGAGCTGGTGGGCCACGATTGGTTTGCCACCTGCGTTCCGGAGAATGAGCGAGCAGGCGTGAAGAGCGTGTTTGCCAACCTAATGGCAGGCCGCGTAGATGCGGAAGAATACCACGAAAACCCGATCCTTACGGGAAAAGGGGAGGAACGGCTTATTGCCTGGCGTAACGCCTTGATACGTGACGAGCACGGAAACATTTTGGGAACGTTGAGCTCGGGCGAAGACATCACCGAGCGGAAACGCTCACAGGAAGCGCTCGCGTTTGAAAGAGCGCAACTCCTCTCCATATTCGATAGTATCAATGAAATCATATTCGTAGTGGATGCCGAAACCTATGAAGTGCTGTTCGTTAATCGGTACCAAAGAGAGCTCCTCAAGAGCGACCCAATAGGGGCAAAATGCTACCAAGCCTTCTACGGGACCGACAAACCTTGTTCCTCCTGTCCCAATGAAATTATCCGACAGCTCAACGGAACCCCCTATTACTGGGAACATCAGGTAGATAATCCTCCCCGTCAGCTCCTGATTATGGACAGAATGATCAAATGGCCCGACGGTCGCGACGTGAAATTCGAGCTTGCCATAGATATCACGGAGAGAAAGCAGGCCGAACAGCGAGTCAGAGCATCGGAAGAACGGATGCGCACCGTTATCGAGGCCGCGCCGGTGGGAGTCATGGTGGCAAGGAACGAGCTGACAGTCTATGCCAATTCGGCCTTTGCCACGACTTTCGGATACGATGATCCTCGTGAACTCATCGGTGTGCCCGTGGAGACTTTCCTGGCGCCGGAAGCCCGGTCCGTGCTCGACCAAAAGGCCTCCCACTTTGAAATGAAAGGCCAAAAGAAAAACGGCGATCTCTTTGACTTCGCGGCGTGGTCGACCACCATCGACTATGAAGGCGCGCCTGCGGTCCTCGAATTCGTTGTTGATTTGAGCGAGACCAAGACCTTACGAGCCCAGCTCTATCAGGCGCAAAAGATGGAAGCCATCGGCGCGCTTGCCGCGGGCGTGGCCCATGATTTCAACAATCTCTTAACTGTGGTTAACGGGTACGCGGAGCTCTTGATAACGGATAAGGCGCATGATGACCCTGACTATGAGGACTTGGAGAAGATATATTCCGCAGGTCATCGAGGGGCCGACCTCGTCAAGCGGCTGCTCACATTCAGCAGAAGGGCCGAGAGTAATCCCAAACCTCTGAATCTGAACCATCAGATTGAGCAGGTGAAGACCTTCCTGGACCGAACCATACCCAAGATGATTGCTATTGAGCTCAGTTTGTCCGAGAACCTGCCCGCGATCAATGCCGATCCCACCCAAATAGAGCAGATTCTCATGAATCTTGCCGTGAACGGCAAAGACGCTATGCCCGAGGGAGGCAAGCTGATCATCGAAACACGGAACGTAATCCTGGACCCGGACTATTGCAGACTCCACGTGGAAGCCAAACCAGGGCCCCATGTTATGCTCTCCGTGTCGGATACCGGCCACGGAATGGACCAGGAAACGGTCGACCGCATCTTTGAGCCGTTCTTTACCACCAAAGAGCCCGGCAAAGGCACCGGCCTCGGTCTGGCAATGGTATTCGGCATCGTGAAACAGCACGGGGGCCACGTCACCTGCTACAGCGAACGGGGGAACGGAACCACATTCAAAATCTATTTCCCGATTATCAGCGCGGATGCCGAGGAAGACAAAGCATCGGAAGCCCCGCTGCCTTCGGGAGGAGCCGAAACCATCCTCCTGGTCGACGACGAGCCGGCAGTGAGAGATTTAGGGCAAAAGATCTTGGAGAGGGCCGGGTACACGATTTTGACCGCGGCCAACGGAAAAGAAGCCCTGGAATTGTATGCCGGACAAAAAGATCGTGTCGCGCTCGTGCTGCTCGACCTCATCATGCCCGAAATGGGCGGGCGGCAGTGTTGCGAAGAGCTCAGAAGAGTACGCCCTGGGGTCAAAGTGGTTATAGCCAGCGGATACTCTTCCGGCGGCACCATGAACATTGCCACTGAGCTGGGAGCGCGAGGCTTTATAAGAAAACCATATGATGCTCGACAATTACTCCAAACCGTCCGAAACGCTCTCGACACTCTCTAATTCCTAAAAGCCAACAGCCAGTTGACAGGGGCAGGGCCGTGATTTACCTGTTAGGTAAAGTCTGTGCAGCCCCGCATCCTGCCACAGAATCAGTGAAGCCATACGATCGTCGGGAGGAATTCATGCGCGCGGATAGATTCACACTCAAATCCCAGGAAGCCTTGGAACTGGCCCAGAATACAGCAGCCAAAAAAGGAAATCCGCAGGTGGAGACCGAACACCTGCTCTTCGCCCTCTTGTCGGACGAAGAGGGAACCTGTGTGGAAATCCTCAAGCGGTTGGGTGCAGACCTGAATCGCGTTCGGAACGATGTTCAGTCCGCCATCGACAAACTCCCCCAGCAAACCGGAGGAACCCTGGCGGAACGCTATTTTTCAAATCGCCTGAGAGCCGTGCTTGAAGCCTCCTTCAAGGAGATGGAACAGCTCAAGGACGAGTACGTCTCCGTCGAGCACATGCTCATCGCACTGTCCGAAGCGGCCGGATCCCCTGCGCAATCCATCCTAGCACGGCATGGCGTGACCAAGGACAGGATCTACACGGTCCTCACCGACATACGGGGGACCCAGCGCATCACGGATCAGAATCCTGAAGAGAAATACCAAGCCCTGAAGAAGTTTACGAGAGACCTCACGGAGGCGGCTCGCAAGGGTAAGCTGGACCCGGTAATCGGCCGCGATGACGAAATCCGGCGCATTATTCAGGTCCTCTCGCGGCGCACCAAGAACAACCCTGTGCTGATGGGAGATCCCGGGGTCGGAAAAACCGCGATCGTGGAAGGTTTGGCGCAACGGATCGTTTCCGGTGACGTGCCGGAGAGCCTGAAGAACAAACGAGTGCTCGCGCTCGACATCGGTCAGCTCATTGCAGGAACCAAGTACCGAGGCGAGTTCGAGGATCGCGTCAAAGCGGTTCTCAAGGAAGTCACTTCATCCGCGGGCGAAATCGTTCTCTTCATCGATGAAATGCACACTTTGGTCGGCGCGGGCGCGGCAGAAGGCGCGGTGGATGCATCCAATATGCTTAAACCGGCCCTTGCCAGAGGCGAGCTGCGATGCGTAGGCGCTACCACGGTGAATGAATATCGGAAATACATCGAAAAAGACGCGGCCCTTGAACGACGCTTTCAACCGATATATGTGGCCGAGCCCTCTGTGGAGGACTCCATTGCGATCCTGCGCGGCCTCAAAGAACGGTATGAGGTCCATCACGGGGTCCGCATCCAGGACAGCGCGATCATAGCCGCAGTGACCCTGTCCAACCGGTACATCACGGACCGGTTCCTTCCGGACAAGGCGATCGACTTGATAGACGAAGCTTCGTCTCGCCTCAGGATTGAGATCGACTCCATGCCCACGGAAATAGATGAGATCGAACGCCGCATTATTCAACTCCAAATCGAGAAACAGGCCCTGACTAAGGAATCGGACGCGGCAAGTCGGGAGCGGCTCCAAAAAGTGAACGAAGAGATCGGGCGTCTGACAGCCGATTCCGCACAATTGAAGGAGAAGTGGCAAAAGGAAAAGGCGATTATCTCGTCGATTCGGGAACTCAAGGAACGCCACGAACGAGCCAAGACCGATGCGGTAAAGGCAGAACGCGAAGGAGATTTGAGCAGGGCTGCAGAGCTGAAATACGGCATGCTTATCTCGCTGGAGAAAGACATCAAGGAAAAGAACGAGGAGTTGGCGGCAATTCAACAGGACGGCGGTCTGCTCAAGGAAGAAGTAGGTCCGGAAGATGTAGCTGAAGTGGTTGCAAAATGGACAGGAATACCTGTCTCAAAGATGCTCGAAGGCGAGCTCGACAAATTGCTCAAGATGGAAGACCGCATAGAGAAGCGTGTCATCGGCCAACAGGAAGCGGTCGTTGCGGTTTGCGATGCAGTGCGACGCGCGAGGTCGGGACTTCAGGATCCCAACCGGCCCATCGGGTCGTTCATGTTCCTCGGACCCACGGGAGTCGGGAAGACCGAGCTGGCACGAGCCCTGGCAGAGTTCCTCTTCGATGACGAACAGGCTATGGTTCGAGTGGATATGTCTGAATACATGGAACGCCACTCGGTCGCTCGCCTGATCGGCGCGCCCCCAGGATACGTGGGATACGAGGAAGGCGGATACTTGACTGAAGCCGTGCGGCGACGTCCTTATTCGGTGGTCCTCTTTGACGAGGTCGAAAAGGCCCATCCGGAAGTCTTCAACGCGCTCCTCCAGATTCTCGATGACGGACGGCTCACCGACGGCAAAGGGCGCACAGTGGATTTCAAGAATACCATCATCATTATGACGTCCAACATAGGATCTGCCGATATCCAAGATCTTGCGGGCAAGAACGAAGAGATGGTTCGCTCACGGGTGATGGACGCGCTCCGTCGGCATTTCAAACCGGAATTCCTCAACCGGCTGGACGACATCATCATCTTCCACGCGCTCACGAGAGATCAGATCAAGCAGATCGTGGACATCCAGATCGCGCGCCTCAACAAGAGACTTGCCGACAACAAGCTCGCGGTGCAACTCGACGCGTCCGCACGAGACATGCTGGCCAATGAAGGATTCGATCCCCATTTCGGAGCTCGGCCGCTCAAACGGGCTATTCAGAGACTCATCGAGAACCCGCTGGCTCTGCAGATCCTCAAGGGCGACTTCAAACCAGGAGATACCATCCAGGTCACCACCGACGGCGACCACCTCGCCTTCGCCCAAGCCAAGGCCGCTTGAAAGCTGTTGGAGAGCGCAAGACTTCTCGCGGGAGTTTCCGGGGAGGGTCTTTTTGCATATGGATTGTTTCCTTTGCTCCGCAAGCATCCAGAGGGTCATTTCCTCAGCTTGAGGCCGCCTGCGTCCAGGATGGACGCCCCGATAGTAGCCCGGCGATTTATCGCCGGGAATGAGCGGTCCAGAAAAGGT
>JBMOME010000028.1:0-12295 GCA_049323095.1 Thermodesulfobacteriota bacterium | reverse complement strand
CCCACGTCTAAATCCGGGGGCCGCCACCTGGGGACGAAGAGGTGAATTTATGCTCATCAGTCACCCGGCAATGAATTGCCGGGCTACTCTCAATCGCCCCTTTGGGGCTTCAGCGGAATTGAATGAATAATCCAGTTGGAAAAGAACTCTTCCCGGACCCCTCCCCAAAAACTCTCGCACTCCGCCAAGCGCTTCCAGCGCTTGGAGTGACCCGTGTCTAGTGAATCTGAAAAGTCTTCGCGTCTTGCCAATAATACCCAATGCATGAGGACAGTGTCTTGGGTGCCACTGCCGGCTTGTCCAGCAGTGTTGGCGAAAACCGTACCGCTGGTCAAGGTGGATGTGGTGGGCGTAGCGAACCGTCCCGCGAGACGCGGGATCACCGCATCCTACGCGACCATGCGCCCGGGCGCCGAAGGCGGCAAGGGCGCCACAGTGTGGGAGTTTTTGGGGGAGGGTCCGGGAACCTCCCTTTTTGTTCGGGTTCCCGGATTCTTCAAATTTCTACTCTCCCAAAATCTTAACCAGGGCGCGTTTGCGGCGGCGGCCGTCGAATTCCCCGTAAAAGATTTGTTCCCAGGGCCCGAAGTCGAGCTTGCCTCCGGTGATGGCCACCATTGCCTCTCTTCCCATGATTTGGCGTTTGAGGTGCGCGTCGCCGTTGTCTTCACCGGTTCGGTTGTGCAGGTACTGGCTCACCGGCTCGTGGGGAGCCAGTTTCTCAAGCCACTTGTCGTAATCTTGGTGCAGGCCCGATTCGTCGTCGTTGATGAAAACCGACGCGGTGATGTGCATCGCGTTCACGAGACACAGACCCTCCTTCACGCCGCTTTCCCGCACTGCCTGCTCCACATCAGAGGTTATGTTGACGAATCCCCGCCTCTGCGGCACGTTGAACCACAACTCCTTTCGATGCGATTTCATGGTATCCTCCTTATTAACAGCACATGGCCGCGGTTCTTCTTCGGCCTTTATTCCAGGGGGCCTTTCACGAGGCAACAGGAAAAATCCGCCGCGCCGGTCTCGTGCTGAGACGGCGCCCCCGCAGGAGCAAAGACGTGACGACAATAGCCGACATAATGACCAAGGATGTGATCACGGTACGTGAAGAGACTCCCCTCCGGGACCTGGCGCAGGTTCTCTCGGAAAAGCATATCAACGGCGTGCCCGTGGTGGACGATAAAGGCACCGTGCTCGGAGTGGTCTGCGAATCCGATCTGGTAGGCCAGAACCGGCCCCTGCATATTCCCACGGTTTTCGTAATTTTCGATTCCTATATCCCGCTGGAAAGCCCGTGGCGGCTCAAGGAAGAATTCAAGCGAATCACCGCGACCAAAGTGGGCGACATCTATTCCAAACCCGCGGTGACTCTGAGCCCAAAGGATGACATTGCCGAAGCCGCACGACTGATGGAAAAGAAGCGGTATTATACGATCCCGGTAGTAGAGGGGGGCAAGTTGGTGGGGGTGGTCGGCAAGGCGGACTTGATCAGGACATTGCTATAATATTGGCATTAACTCTGCAATTACAAATGGTTGACCTGTTTTCGTCATGTATTGGTTCTAGAAAAGTGACGCTTTACCTCGAATAAACTTTAATATTTCTTGACAAGTCTTCGATATCATGTTTTAAGAGGACTCGTTTCAGCGGGAGGCGTAGCCCGCTGCTCAACATACCTTTTCCCCATGCGAAGCCCCGGTTCTCATCCTCCTTTCCGGGGCTTTGGTTTGTACGGACCCACCGCCAGCCCATTTGCTCGACGCGCATTCAGCCAAGCGACTTGTGGCAGATTACCGGTTGGGAATCTCCTTCACTTCGGACGACGCAAGGCCGTCGGACCTTCGTTCAGGAGATTCCCAACCGGCCGAACTCACCCGGTTACCCTGTTTCTATCGCATTATTGCAACGCGCTCGACGCGGGACAAAAGGGAAAAGACAGAACTCCAGACAATCGCTATAATGGCCGAAACGTCGTATGGCAGAAATCTATTGTCGAGGTGAAGTCCGCTCGTGAATCGTGACCGTGTAATTAGCTTATTGGAAGATGTGAAGGCAGGCCGCGTGGGAACCGATGAGGCCGCGCGGCTGTTTCAGGATCTCCAGACAGAGGACCTGGGGTACGCGTCGGTGGATCATCACCGCGCTCTGCGCATCGGTTTCCCCGAGGTCATTTATGGGCAGGGAAAGACTGCGGAGCAGATTGTGGGCATTTTCCGGAGCCTCCAGCCTCGTCAGGACACGATTCTGGCCACCAGGGTAGATGAAGAGAAAGCTCAGCATATTCTCAAGGAGATCCCCAAGCTGGAACACAACCCCATCGCCAGAACGCTCCTTTGGATACGTAATGAGATACGAATCCAGGGTCAGGGCCCGGTTCTGGTGGTGGCCGCGGGCACCTCGGACCTCGCAGTGGCCGAAGAGGCAAAGGTAACGGCTCGTGCCTTGGGCAACGAGGTCGATTCCTTGTACGACGTGGGCATAGCCGGCATCCACAGGCTCCTCGAACATGGAACCAGGCTCCGGGCTGCTTCGGTCATCATCGCGGTCGCGGGTATGGAAGGCGCGCTCCCCAGCGTAATCGGCGGGTTGGTGGATCGCCCGGTAATCGCGGTCCCTACGTCGGTCGGTTACGGAGCCGCGTTCGGAGGAATCGCGGCCCTCTTGGGAATGCTCAATTCATGCGCGGCCGGTGTGGTGGTGGTCAATATCGATAACGGATTCGGCGCGGCCTATGCTGCAACGCTCATCAACCGTTCCCAAGCCGCCTCTAATCTTCCAGGAAATCCAGCTTTTCCGAAACCTGTTTGACGGCCTGTACTGCGATTTCCACTTCTTCAAGGGTGTTGAAATAGCCCAGGCTGAATCTCACCGTGCCGTCAGGGAAGGTTCCCAGGGCCTGGTGCGCTAACGGTGCGCAGTGCAGTCCCACCCGGACGGAGATGTTGAACTTCTGCTTGAGGATTGTTCCTGCTTCTTGCGGGTGCACGCTCTCGAAAGTGGCAGGGATGGCCCTTCCGCCGCATCCGCCGATCGAGACCCGCAGGCCGTCCGGGAGCGCCTGGTCAAACGTCATGGAGACGATCGAGACCTGGGTATCCGGTCTCAGCGGCCCGTATAGGGTCAGGCCGGCCACTGCGTCAAGGCCATCGACGAACGCCTTGAACAACGCAGCCTCGTGGCGTCGGATAGTCTCTACGCCCGTTTCCAGCACGAATTTCACCCCCGCGCCCAGCCCGGCAATCCCCACGTTGTTGCGCGTGCCACTCTCCAGGAGATCGGGGAAGACATCCGGCTGTTGGTCTTCTTCCGAACGGAGCCCTGTCCCGCCCTGCTTCAGAGGCCGGACCTCGCGGCCTTCCCGTACGTAAAGCCCGCCCGTGCCCTGTGGGCCGTACAGTCCCTTGTGCCCAGCGAAGGCAAGATAATCGATTCCGAGATCCTGAACATCTGTGGGAACGGAACCCGCGGTCTGCGCAGCATCCACGAGCAGCGGTATCTCACCGATGGCCTTTCTGATCGCGGAAATATCTTGAATCGTGCCGCACACGTTGGACGCGTGGTTTACCGCAACGAGCGCGGTATTGGACCGGATGAGCTTTCCGAGTTCCTCTGGCCGGCAGATTCCCATTCGGTCGCATGGGCACACCGACACGGATACGATGCCTCGGCGCTCCAGGTCTCGGACCGGCCGGATAACTGAATTGTGCTCCATCTGGGTGATGATGACGTGGTCCCCGGGTTTCACCACGCCATAGATGACCGTGTTGAGGGCCTCAGTGGCATTGAGCATGAACGCGATGCGGCTCGGATCGGCAATGTTGAATAATCGCGCCAGAGAAGCCCGTGTTTCTTCCACAATTTCAGACGCTTCCATCGACAGGTCATGCCGCGATCGTCCCGGATTGGCTCCCACGTGTTCCATAAAATGGACCATAGCCTCCACGACCTGTGGTGGCTTTGGAAAAGAGGTCGCGGCATTGTCCATGTAAATGACGGGGTGGCTGTTCTTAGAATCCTGAAGGGTCATATCATTAACCGTCGCAGGCACTGGTGCAGATCTGGCATAGCGTAGCAGCTCATTGAGCGTCTTGGGGGTGGCGAGTCACCGGATGTTGGTCTGCGCAAAGCCTCATGAAGATTATAAGGCAGAACTCCGCGATTTGAAGCAGCAATTCAGAGCGGATGCGTGCGCGTGTGGGCCAAAGAAGTCCGTACGGTCCCTACTTTCCTTTTCCCTTGATCGCGGCCAGGACCTTTTCAGGTGATAGGGGCAGGTCTTTGATTCTCACGCCGATGGCATCCGCGACCGCGTTGGCAATAGCAGGCGCTGCCGGAACGCACGCGGGCTCGCCGATGCCTTTGAGCCCGAACGGCCCCGACGGCTCGATAGGCTCCACGATGACCGGGTCGATTGGGATCTTGTCTTTTGCGGTGAGGAGCTTGTAATCGAGCAGGTTGGGGTTCATGACCCGACCAGCGTTGACCTGCATCTCTTCGGTGAGTCCGTACCCCGCTCCCATAATGGTCGCGCCGTAGATCTGGCCTTTGACCAACATGGGATTGATTGCGCGGCCCACATCATGCGCGGCCACGTAGTTGAGTATGGACACTTGGCCGGTCTCCTGGTCCACCTGAACTTCCACGCCGTGCGCGCCAAAGGTGTAGCAACAAGAAAGATTCCCCTTGCCTTCCGCGTTGAGCATTTCATTGGGCGGGTCATAGAATGCTTCAGCCACGATCATTTCCCCGCGGCCTGTGCCGACCATGTGCGCGCTGCGTACGATTTGAGCCACCGGGAGCCTGAGGAGCTTGTTCTCCGGATCGCTCTTCAAGAAGATCTGTCCGTTACTGATATCAAGATTTTCAGGGTTTGAGACCAGGTTCAGGTCCAGGTCGGGTATCTTGAAGTCCGGGTCCTGACGAGCCTTCTTTTGCAGGTTCCGAGCGATGAGTTGACCCATCCAGGCGGCCGCCATCGAGAGCAGTTTTGCCCTCACTTGAGCGCCTGCCATGAGGATCGCGTGGCCCACCATGAACGCGTGCCGACTGGCATGGGTCCCCACGTCCCAGGGGCAAATCTCTGTATCTCCTTGAAAGATATTCACGTCCTGAGGCCGGAATCCGGTGGCTTCCGCAACCATCTGCCTGATGATGGTCTCAGATCCCTGGCCTTGATCCGTGCCTCCCGTGATCGCGGTCATCTTCCCTTCATCGTCCACTTTGAGGATGAGACCTTGCGCGTCGGACCGATACACGCGGGCGCCTCCGCCCACATGGAGGAAACAGGCCACCCCGACTCCGTGACCGTCATGCTTGCCTTGTTTCTTCTTCCAATCGAGTCGGGTTTTGACCTCTTCCAGGCATTCCTTCATGGGGCAAGTCGTGATCTTGAGGCCCATGGGCGAGGTCTCGTTCGGCTCGTTCGCGTTGATCAACCTGAATTCGATGGGATCTATGCCTGCTTCTAAGGCAAGCTGATCCATGGACTGCTCCACCACGTACGTAGCCTGCGGATTCCCGTATCCTCTCATAGCCTGCGCGTAGATATTGTTCGTGTACACGCACGTTGCCCTGAACGAGATATTTGGCACCCGGTACAAGGTTGAGATAGGAACCATCATCACAGACGGAGTAGTGGCGCCCCAGGACGTGTACGCGCCGTTGTCCAGGATCATCTCCACAACGCGGAACGTCAGCCGCCCGTCTTTGTCGCACCCTTGTTCTACGGTGCCGACGATAGGCTGCCTGGGCGGGCTCGCGGCGAACTCTTCCTGGCGATCGAAGAGGATCTTTACCGGACACTTGGTCTTCCACGCGAGCAGCACCGCTATGAATTCGTAGATATCCGTATCGAGCTTGCTGCCGAAGCTCCCACCCACGTACGGCGTCAGGATTCGGGTGCTCCCTTTGATCCCTATGTTCCGGAGGAACATATCGAGCCGATCCTTGCCTCCAAAGGGAACGTTCGTGACGCTGGTGAATTGCAGGTTGTTGTTAACATCGAATTCCGCGATACAACCGCTTGTTCCCATACAGACCTGATGCACCCACGTGGTCTTGAAGGTATCTTTCACGACGAACGCGGACTCTGCGCGGGCCTTTTGCACATCGCCGGCCTCGAGCTTCCACGGCAGCGGCAAGATGTTATTACGGCGAGGTTTACCTCTGGCATCCACTTCGTGGATAAGGGGCGCGTCCTCTTTCATGGCTTCAAAGGGATCGAACACAGCCAGCAGATCCTCATATTCTACGTGGATAAGCTCCAAGGCTTCTTCCGCGGTTTCTTCGTTGATAGCGGCTACCGCGGCCACTTCATCCCGGAATTGGCGGACCTTGTCCCTCTTGAGCGCGGTCTGATCGCCCAGAAATCCTACGCGTACATCGGGAGTGTTGAAGCCCGTTAATACCGCGCGAACGCCATGCAATTTTTCCGCTTTGGATGTGTCAATGTGAGCGATCCGGGCGTGCGGCCTTTTGCTGTACAAGATTTTCCCGTAGAGCATTCGGGGCGCCTTGATATCATTTATAAAACGAGCCCTACCTGTTACCTTATCCGCATCGAATCGCGGGAATGACTTTCCCACAAATTGCTCAGCCATGACTCACTCCCCGGTGCCGGTCTGTTTTGCGTTTTTTGAAAGGAGTTCCGCCGCGTGCCTCACCGATTCCACTATCTGCACGTAGCCCGTGCAGCGGCAGAAGTTGCCCGCAAGCGCATGCCTTACGTCGTCTTCTGTGGGATTGGGATTCATGTCTAGCAGCGCCTTTGCGGACATGATCATCCCAGGGGTGCAGAATCCGCACTGAACTCCGGCCTTTTCCAGGAAGGCCTGCTGAATGGGGTGCAACTCGTTATCGGGCGAAACGAGCCCCTCAATAGTGAGGACTTGCTTACCTTCCGCCTCCAAGGCCGGATATATGCAACTGTTGATGGGCTTGCCGTCTACCAGGACTGTGCACGCTCCGCATTCGCCTTCGCCGCAGCCCATTTTAGCGCCCGTGAGCTCCAATTCATCCCGTAGGACTCTCAGCAGCGGCCAGTGCGGCTGAACTTCCACTTCAACCGGATCTCCGTTCACCGTGAATCGAATGGTCCTTCTCATCCCTGCGCCGCTCCTTTCGCCCTCTCTATGCAGATCATCCCGGTACGCCTGACCAGGACTCGGATCATCTCTTCGCGATACCATTGGGAGCCGCGGATTGTGGTCCTGGGCGAGGCTTCCCCCGCCGCGGTCTTGCCTGCTTCATCCAGAACCGCTCGGTCGATAGCCTTGCCTTCGAGATACGCTTCGGCTTTTCGTGCTCGCATTGGTGTCGGCGCCGCGACGCCAAGACCGATCCGAGCTTTCGTGCACATTTTTCCATTCGCGCCGAAGGAGAGGAGCACCGCCACGCCGAGAATAGGCAGGTCCATGGCCTTGCGTCGCGTGTGCTTCCAGTAGGCCATGCCGGTGTTGGGCGACGGTCGGGCAATCGAGAAGTGTGTCACGATCTCACCCAAGGCCAGCGCAGTACGCGATGGGCCCTTAAAGAACTCGGCAATTGGCACGGCCCGTTCACCCTGTGGCCCGGCTATGTGCGCCACAGCATCCAGAGCCAGCAATGGCGGCGCGGTGTCGGCAGAGGGCGCAGCGTTGCAGATATTTCCTCCGATAGTCGCGCTGTTGCGTACTTGGACCGATCCGAGGTTCGACACCGCGTCCAGAATAATGGGGAAATGCTCCCTGATGATGGGCGAGAGCTCCAGCGTGCGATGGGTGGTCGCGCTCCCGATCTTCAGGTCACTCTCGTACGTAACGAAGTTCAACTCGGGAACGTTCCTCAGCGAGATGACATATTCCGGCGAGATAATCTTCTTCTTCCACTGGACCATAAGGTCAGTGCCTCCCGCAACGAGCTTGGCCTTTTCGCCGTGTCTATCGAGCAGCTCCAAGGCTTCTTTCAGCGAGGCAGGCTTCAGATACTCGAAGGTTCTCACTTCAGCTACCTCCGACATGCAGAATGGGCAGGTCTCTTCTCTCCAGTCTTTGGAGATCGCGGGGAACAGTGAACTTTCGGCGTAGAGCCACCTATATCACGAAAATCGCACCTGTGGAAACACGAGAGTGCCTGGCCGCCGCAGCCGGACGTAGGCGGACGCAAGTTCCACAGCTCGCTTATTAAGGATTCGGTTTCTCTGCGGTCCGGTCCGGAATCGAGAGCACGCATGAGGGTCCTGAAGGTGCTGCTTGAAATCACTAATAATACTGTTCTTCAAGTAGTTTAGAGTTTGACTTCCCCGACCCTCGCGTGTATTCTCCACTTCGTTATTTTCATTATTCATTGGCCGGTGAAAGCCGGCTGTCGTTAAGTCCGGCGGAGGGTATAGGGGTTACGGTCGGACTTTTTTTATTGGTCTGGACGCTCCTAACGCTCTCTCTTACGGAACTCGTCCCGCTCACCCCAAATTCTTCCGATACCATTCGATACTTTCTTTGAGCCCGTCAAATAGAGAGTAACGTCCCTGGAATCCGAGTTTTGCGCGCGCCAGCGTCGGATCCGCGGAAGAATGCATCACGTCTCCCACCCTGGGAGGCTCATGGTGCGGCTCGATGCGGACCCCTAGCAGTTCCTGGAGTGTGCCCAACAGCTCCAGCAACGTCCAGCGACCTCCCATCCCAACATTGAAAGCTGCTCCATAGGCTTCCGATGCGCCATCCAGCGCGTGCAAGTTGGCATCCACCACGTCTCGGACGTACGTGAAATCGCGGCTCTGCAAGCCAGTACCATAGATCACCGGAGCATTTCCCGCGAGCAAAGCGGTGACAAAGCGGGGAATCACCGCGGCATACTCGGAGGCAGCATCTTGACGGGGCCCATACACGTTGAAATAGCGTAGTCCAACGGTCTCCAGTCCGTACAGTTGATGAAACAGACGCCCGTATTCCTCGTTCACTCGCTTGGTAAGGGCATACGGTGAAAGAGGCGCGCCCTCGCGGCCCTCCTTCTTGGGCAATTCCGTGCTGTCGCCGTACACCGCTGACGAGGACGCATAGACCACCCGTCGAATACCATGTTGGCGAGCAGCCTCGAACACGTGAAGCGTGCCGTCGGCATTTACCCGCTGAGTGGTAATGGGATCCTCCACCGACCGGGGAACGCTTCCCAGTGCAGCCTGGTGCAGGATCGCATCTACACCCGCCACGGCCTTATCGAGCACATCCTCGTCCCGAATATCGCCTCGAATGACCTCGAAATCTGTGCCGGCTTTCCAGCGTCCGTTTCCGAGCCCGTCCAGGTTCTCGGATCTCCCTGTGCTGAAGTTGTCCAGTACACGGACACGGTCTCCACGGTTGAGCAGCCCCTCTACCAGATGGCTGCCTATGAATCCCGCTCCTCCTGTTACCAATATGAATCTGCCGTTCGCCTCAACGGACATGCCGTACTCCATCTCGTACTATGCCCAATGAAAAGGGCGACCTCCAGGCCATGCGGACCCACGTCAGCCGCGCTTCGCAGTTCTTGGGCTAACAGAAACAGGTACGGCATCCGTGCGGAAAAATCTAGGGGAAAATAGGCAATGACGGACAAGATATTCCTCAATCCCGCGCGCGACCGAATCCTTATAATACCACTTGGGTACTCGACTATCCGCACAGAGCTGGAGCGTTTGGGCGGATTGAGGGCCGCAGTAGTGACCGACATCTTGCCGGTCACCTGTTCGATATGCGTGGTCCTGGGACCGGCAAGATGCCGGTCCTACTATTTCGGTGGGGAAGCCGTCAGTGCTTTGCCCCACGTAACGGAACGGTGACGCGTACAGGGTCGCTTTCAGTTGTCCGAGGCAAAATCCTGCTGTCCCCCTTTAGGAGAGGGAGGAGGTCGCGTTTCTTCCCCCTTTTCTAAAGAGGAATGCGGAGAGATTTTCAACGCATTAGGCCCCTGGCGCGCCTTGCGGCGAAGCCCTGGGGCTGGTATCCTTGCACCGCTTTTCTTTGCAAGGCTAATCGAACCGATTGCTTGGGTGGGTGACGGAAAGAATAGATATGTGACCAAGATCTCGTGGTCTTTGCCGTTTGGCCGAGGAATTGACCGTGCGCTGCGCAGGATGCCACCCGATGGAGTATCGAGAAGTCGAAATAACCATAAATAGTAAGAAGAAGATTCGCGTCGCGGGCGGAAGCAGCCTTCTGGACTCGCTCAAGGAACACAAGATATTCGTTCCCGCTACGTGCGGCGGCCGAGCGACGTGTGCCTACTGCAAAGTCAAGACCGTTTCCGGCTTCGGCGAAGTCTTGCCCACCGAGACGCCTGTGCTGACACCGGGCGAGATACAGCAAGGGGTGCGTCTCGCTTGCCAAGTCAAGCTTGAGACAGACGCGGCAATTGAGATACCTGAAGAGCTCTTTTCCATAAGAGAGTACCGGGCTCGCACAGACGCGATTATCGATCTCACGTACGATACCAAGCTTTTCCGCTTCAAACTTGTCGAACCTGAAACCATCGAATACCGCGCGGGGCAGTACATTCAGTTCTTGACGCCGGAATATGGAAACATTTGCGAATCGGTCTGTCGTTCATATTCTGTGTGCGGCGTTCCCACGGAAAACGACAGAATTGAGTTGATGGTTCGGCTGGTGCCTGAAGGGATTTGCACAACCTACATGTTCAATCACCTGCAAGAAGGCGATGAAGTTGAGTTCATAGGCCCATTCGGAGATTTCTATGTCCGAGAGACGAACCGGAGGATGATCTGTATCGCGGGTGGTTCGGGCATGGCTCCCATCAGGTCCATGCTGCGCTCGATGACCCCGGATGAGATCGCCCGCCGCAGGCCGATTTTCTTCTTTGGGGCTCGTGCAAAGAAAGACCTTTTCATGGTTGATGAGTGGCGCGAGTTCGAGCGAGCCCATCCTGACTTCCAATTCGTTCCTGCGCTCTCTAGGCCTGAGCCCGACGATGACTGGGAAGGCGACGTGGGCCGCGTCACCGAAATGATCGATAAGTATGTCGCTGACCTTTCCAACGCGGAAGGTTATCTGTGTGGCAGCCCGGGAATGCTCAACGCGTGCGTTGAGGTTCTCGTGAAGATGGGCGTACCCAAGGAGCGGATTTTCTATGACAAATACGAGTGACCGGCTGTCCCGACGCGAGCGCGAACTGTCTCTTGAGGAGCTGGAGCAGGAATTGCGCCGCTGGAACTATCTCCTTGGTGAAGATCGGCCTCTGGCCACGCTGCTCCAGGACGACGCTGCCGAGGTATTACGGTTGGGCCTGGATCTGAGAGAAGTCACCGCCAAGATGGAACGCCTGTACAGGGAAGGACGCAGAGGCCTGGGCGCACCGGTGCTCGTGGACGACAGCTTCCAGGTCACGGTGAGGGAAGACCGCGGGATTATTCCATGCCTCTGGCGAGACCATTTTGCATCGCCCAAAGCTATTATCGAAGCAGTGAACCTGAAGAACGGGAAGACCTTGACCTTTTCAGTGCTGGGATGGCACCTGATCAGCGCCCACGGATTCTTCCAAGGGAAGGGCAGTCCGTTCCGCATGGAACCTCGCGTCCTCTTTGAGTTTTTTGAAGGCACGTAGCCTTTCTTGATCTCCGAACGAAAGCTGAGGTGGACGAAAACGAATGGGTGGGGAATGGATGGCCCTCCCGGCAGGGTTTGTTATTGCCACACTTGCAACACTGGTAGGGTTCGGAGGCGGCATACTCTGGATGCCCTACCTCATACTGGTGGCTCACTTGGAGCCCGCACAGGCCGTCGTGACTTCGCTGGTCATCCAAGTGGGAGGCATGGGATCCGGGAGTCTCGCAGTCATAGTTGCAAAGAAGACCGACTTACTACTTTCTCTTTATCTCTCCGCATGTGCTTTCCTGGGCATTCCCGTTGGTGTGTGGGCTTGTAAATACGTTTCTGCCGATTCCATCATTTTCCTCCTTGGGGCAATTAGCCTGGCTTTGGCGTTGGTCTTTGTCTATCGCGAGGATGATACTGATGCGTCGGTTGTGAAGCGTGTTTCATTGCGTCAGGTGGCGCCGTATTTGTGGTTGTCCACAATCTTTTCAGTTCTGACGGGGCTTCTATCCATGGGAGTCGGGGATTTCTTAGTCCCCATACTGCGTAATCGACTCCGGCTGAGCATGGAGTCCGCGATGGCCGCGTGCCTCATCGTTATGGCCATGAATGCCGCTCTTGCCGCGGTATTGCACATAGCGATAGGAGACACTTTTGCTACAGGGCTAGTACTCTGGGCAATTCCCGGTGTCTTGGTGGGAGGCCAAGTGGGGCCGCGATTGGCAGGTCGGATC
>JBMOME010000027.1:0-2711 GCA_049323095.1 Thermodesulfobacteriota bacterium | reverse complement strand
CGCAGACCGTGAATGGGCTGTCAGCGCGAGAAAACGATGCCGGGTCTTCCGAGACGCAGCACGAAGGGCGTTAGGGGTTGCTGATACCTGAGTCAAACTGAAGCAGAAACAAAAGGCCCTTTCGGGCCTCGATGGCATTCGCCATCCACCTCCGGTATCCCGGATTACTCATAAGCTAGTGCGGAAACGGACGCGAGTCCAGGAAAAACGAGTGCTGCGAGCGCCGAAACACGTGCGATTGTGGACGGCCGTCCCGGTTGCGAAAATGGTCAAGCGCTAGAAGGGCATCCCGTCCTCGCGGATGAGCCTTTCGCAGGATGGATAGACCGGAGACACGAGCAAATGGAGGCAGCGGAGCTAGTCTGCATCGAACACCAGATCGATTTTCTGGCGCGGGCATCGGCCTGAAGTTCTTCCCGCGTCAGAGACCATAGAGCTCTCCGTATTTCTTCTCTAGGTAACCTATCAGATACCTCGGCTCCAAGTCTTCACCAGTGACAACTCGCAGCAAGTCCCGGGGCAGGTATCGAGTTCCTTGCGAGTGGATCTTCTCCCTCAGCCATCCCAAAAGTGGGCCGAATTCACCACGCTCGAACTGGGTTTCCAAATCTCCGAGATCGATGCGTGCTTTGGCAAAGAACTGTGCCCCGTACAGATTGCCCAACGTGTACGTAGGAAAATATCCGATGGCACCGCCGGACCAGTGCACATCTTGCATTACGCCTTGGGCATAGTCAGGCGGGGTCAGGCCCAAGTAAGCGGACATCTTCTCATTCCAGGCGTCCGGCAAGTCATCCACGCGGAGGTCGTCTCGCATCAGAGCGACTTCAAGCTCGAACCGGAGCAGAATGTGCAGGTTGTACGTGACCTCGTCGGCTTCCACTCGGATCAGATTGGGGGCCACCTCATTGACGGAGAGCAGGAAGTCATCCATCGGCACGTCCCGCAATGACGCAAACCGCTCCTGGGCCTGCGGGTAGAAGTGCCGCCAGAACGCGTGAGAACGAGCCACCATGTTCTCCCAGAGCCGCGATTGTGACTCATTGATACCCAGCGATATCGGCCGACAGAGGGGTTGGCCCCAGTATTCCAAAGGCAGTCCCTGATGATACATGGCATGGCCGGCTTCGTGGATCACGCCGAAAAACGCCGCGTTGAAGTAATGATCCTGATATCGTGTGGTGATGCGTACATCCCCGGGACCGATTCCTGTCGTGAAAGGATGAGCCGACACGTCGAGGCGCCCTGCTGAGAGGTCGAATCCAAGCTGTTCCGCCACCGAGCGGGCGAAGCGTTCCTGTTCCTCGACCGGGAAGGGCCGGTTCTTAAGCGCGGGATCCGGTTTCCTTGCCGAGCCCCGAATCCTATCGAGCAATTGCACCAGGGGTTGCTGGAGGCTTTTCAGCACAGGCTCAAGAGAACTGGTTGTGGCTCCCTGTTCGTAGTCGTCCAGGAGCGCATCGTACCGCTCTTCATCATAGCCGTACGCGTCGGCCTGCTGCTGTTTCAACTCCACAAGCCGTTCCAGATAAGGCTTGAAAGCATCCCAATCGTTGGCCGGCCGGGCACGCTCCCACGCGGCCTCGCCTTCGGCCCCGGCTCTGGCCAGTTCCACCGCAAGTTTCTCCGGAATCTTTGTCATCCGCTCGTAGAGCCTCTTCCATTCACGGATATTGACCGCTTCGACCGCGAGCGGATCGGTCGTAAACGCGGACTTTTCCAGAACAGCGAGCAATTCTCCGATGCGCGGATCAGTGCGTCGATTGTGGATGAGCTTGGCCAGGCACGTGAGCTGATTGATCCGATGAGCATGGCCCTTCGGTGGGATCTGGGTGCGCTGATCCCAATGGAGGACGGCCGTAGTCGACGACAGGTAGGCTGTCTCCTTTTCCCGCTGGGCAAGCTCTTCATACGCCTCTTGTGGAGTCATGGGGCAGTCCTTTGATCCGAGTCAATGTGCAGGGACCTGTAAAGCCGTGCGTGCCGACGGCTCAACAGGGGCCTCTCGTGCCGGATCTTATTCCACAAGGGGCTTCCTTGCAAATTACTCGCCTGCGAGAGAGCCGGAAGGAGCCTTGTTTGATGCCCGGCAAGTTCTGATCGCTTGGAGAGCGATTTGAGATTCGGAGTGCTTTAAAGCGGGAGATGAGCCTATGGCCGAGATTTTAAGCCAGCATAATTCCATATCAGGCTGATATTTAGAGATTATTTATTGAAATAATGTGATTAGTTTGATATAATAATAGCATAAGTAAAAAACGTCATATTATTTGCTCAGGTTGTGGCTAATTACCGTGACCTCGATCATGAAGCCAACCAACAACGCTATCAGGCAAACCGCGGGCGACTTAAGAAGTCGCGCTGACAGAGATTAGGGAACAAATCTTAACGTGCGAGGGACATCATGACGCTTGAGATCACCAACCGCTTCACGTATCAGATCATCTTTGCCGGCGAGGCCGACACTCTACGCGCGCTGGTCGAGAGAGCTGTGGAACTCGGCATCGATCTGTGCGAGGCAAATCTGATGGGTGCGGACCTGCGTGGCGCGCGGCTCGCTTCCGCGCGGCTCAGCAAGGCTTATCTGTACGGCGCGGATCTTACCGGCGCGGTGCTCGACAATGCCGATCTATTTGATGCGAAGATCACAAAGGCGGACCTCACGAAGGCCAAACTGCGGGCGGCCTGTCTTAGTGACGCGAATCTTTACC
>JBMOME010000026.1:0-23048 GCA_049323095.1 Thermodesulfobacteriota bacterium | reverse complement strand
CTCGGCCGTGAACCTCAGTATGATTGGAATGAAGTGCTGGAGCATATTACCGATTTGCTCAATGAGCGTGGCTTAAAATGGAAGGTCTCGGAACATAAACTCTTCCGTGACGTGTTCACGCATAAAGACCCCGAGGCGGAACCGGTACTCAAGGGTAACAAAGGTGGGTCGCCTATAGAAGAATATGAACCCGATCCAGCCCTCAGAGATTTCGAGAACATCCCCCTTAAGGTGAACATTGACGAATACTTTCGCCGTGAAGTGCTACCCTACGTGCCGGACGCATGGATGGACCGCACAAAAGACAAGGTTGGCTACGAGATCAACTTCAACCGCCACTTCTATCACTATACACCTCCCCGTTCGCTGGAGGAAATTGACGCCGATCTCAAGCGTGCGGAAGAGCAGGTCTTGCGCCTGCTCAAGGAGGTGACGGTGTGAGCATAACCGGTACGACGGAATGGCCGACCCGTCGATTAAAATTTGCCGCCACGATAAATGACAATGTCCTTTCAGAAGAAACCGAGCCAAACTATGAGCTCCAGTACCTGGACATTGGCAATGTGGATTCCTCTGGAGACATTAATGAGATGGCAAGCTACCGGTTCGAGAATGCTCCCAGCCGTGCCAGACGAATAGTCTTGGACGGAGATGTCATCATCTCCACAGTTCGAACCTACCTCCAAGCGATTACATCGATCGAAAACCCACCAGAAAACCTGATCGTTTCAACTGGATTTGCAGTCATCCGCCCACGGACCGACGTACTGGATCCCCAATACTGCAAATACGCTTTGCGTGAGCCATCCTTCTTAGCCGAGGTGGAGATGGGCTCGGTTGGCGTAAACTATCCCGCCATAAATGCAACAGAAATCGGCAACATTCGTATTCATCTTCCGCCCTTACCTTTACAAAACGTTATCGCTACATTTCTGGATCGGGAAACGAAACACCTCGATGCCTTGGTGCTGGCCAAGCAAAAGCTGATCGATCTCCTGGCAGAAAGACGGCGAGCGGTTATTAATAGTGCGGTTACTCAAGGCTTAAATCCAAGGGCACGCTTCCGCGAATCTGGGCTCTCTTGGATCGGCCAGATCCCGCGCCACTGGCAATTGGAGCGACTAAAGTTTCATCTCCGCCAAATCGAACAAGGCTGGTCACCTCAGTGTGATAACAATCCTGCCGGTTTAGACGAATGGGGAGTGTTAAAAGCAGGTTGTGTCAACGGCCAGGAATTCGATGCTAATGAAAACAAGCGGTTACCGGAGGATCTCGAACCTCTCCCGGAATACGAGATTCGTCCTGGGGATGTGTTGATGAGTCGAGCTAATACAACTCAACTTGTCGCAAGCATAGCCCTCGTAGGCAACGTTCGTCCCCACCTTCTCCTCTGTGACAAGCTGTATAGGTTGAATGTGGACGAATCGCGTCTAACGAAGAGATTCCTCGTCGCCTTCTTGGGTAGTTCTGCGGGGCGTTTCGTATTTGAGCGCGATGCGACAGGAGCCAGTAATTCCATGCAGAACATTAACCAGGAATCCGTGCGAAACGTATGGATACCCGTTCCACCCGTTTCTGAGCAGCATGACATCGTTGGCCACATCGCAGCGGAGACGACCACACTGAATACCCTTCAGGAGGTAGCAGAGCGAACCATTCGTTTGCTCAAAGAGCGGCGCTCTTCACTCATTTCCGCTGCTGTGACCGGACGGGTCGACGTCAGCAAGGGTATCAATTGATGGATGATGCGCAGCTGCAAGCCCTTGTGCTGGAACTCATCACACTTCCCAACGAAACGGAATGGATTGAGGTCAAGCACAACAAAGCGGTCCCCGATGAGATTGGGGAGTATATTTCCGCTCTCGCCAATGCCTGTGCACTTTATGAGAAACCGTCGGCTTATGTTATCTGGGGGATCGAGGACGGCACGCGCCGGATTCTCGGGACAGCCTTTCGTCCCCGCGAAACCAAGGTCGGTAATGAGGAGCTGGAAAATTGGCTTGCCCATCATCTGACCCCACGCATTGACTTCCAGTGGCACGAAGTCACGATTGAGGGGGTGCACATAGTCATCTTGGCCATTCAACCGGCCACAAACAGGCCCGTGCGGTTCAAAGGCGTCGAGTACATTCGGATCGGGAGCTACAAGAAGAAGCTGCACGACTACCCCGAAAAAGAGCGTGAGCTTTGGCGCGTGTTCGACCGTAAGCCCTTTGAAGAAGGCGTGGCCAAAACGGGGGCATCGTCCGACGATGTTCTGTCACTGCTCGATTACCCGAATTACTTTCGCTTGATGAACCAGCCCCTACCCGACAATCGGGCTGCCATTTTGGATCGTCTGGTTGCGGAGAAAATCCTTGTCCCTACTCCGGGCAATACATACGACGTGACCAATGTGGGGGCGGTCCTTTTTGCGCGTAACTTGCGGGATTTCGATCGGTTGGCTAGAAAAGCGCTTCGGGTAATCATGTACCGAAGCGACAACCGGGTCGAAACCATTAAGGAGCAGACGGGTGGCAAGGGTTACGCTATCGGATTCGAGGGCGCCATTTCGTACATCAATGATCAACTTCCGCAGAACGAGCAAATCGGTCAAGCCCTTCGCCGTGAGGTGCGCACCTATCCCGAGATCGCAATTCGGGAACTTGTCGCCAATGCATTGATCCATCAAGATTTCAATGTCAGCGGGGCAGGCCCTATGGTGGAGATCTTCAGCGATCGGATGGAAATATCCAATCCCGGTGTGCCGCTAATCGACACGTTGCGCTTCATTGACGAGCCACCTCGCTCCCGCAACGAGATGCTGGCAGCACTGATGCGCCGGATGAACATGTGTGAGGAGCGCGGGAGCGGAATTGACAAAGTCATCTTTAACGTCGAGGTCTTTCAGCTCCCAGCTCCGGATTTCAGGGTGGCAGGCGACAGCACGGTGGCAGTGTTATTCGGACCACGGAGGTTCGCCCAAATGGATCGTGAGGAAAGAGTCCGGGCGTGCTACCAGCATTCTTGCCTACAGTTCGTCTCGGGCAAGCGAATGTCCAACGCTACACTCCGCAAGCGGCTTGGAATCAAGGATTCCAACTATCCATTGGCATCGCGGATAATTCGCGACACAATCGATGCCAGGTTGATCAGACCTCACGGAGAGGCGGATGGCTCGCGAAAAGACTCCACCTATGTTCCCTTCTGGGCCTGAGAAGTATGTAGCGTGATGTAACTGGAAGTGCTCGGCGGACACTCGGAGACGTCGTAACTCTTTGCGGAGACAAGGCTTTTCCTCATGCCAAGGATGTAACCAGGGCACCGAAACCGATCGAGATTCTTTTGGGAGACGGCATGACGAGACAGCGTGATGAGAGGGCCTTCGAGACCGTTATTGAATCGCACCTGCTCGCACATGGATATGTCGCCTTTCAACGGGAAGGTTTTGACCCTGAGCGAGCCATCTTCCCGGAGACAGTGCTGGCGTTCATCCGTGAAACGCAGCCGGTTGAATGGGTCAAATTGGAGGCCCTGCACGGCGAGCGGACGGGTGAACAAGTCATCGACGATTTGTGCAAGTGGATGGACGCCTACGGTTCCCTCGCGACTCTACGGCATGGGTTCAAGTGTTACGGCCGGACATTGCGTGTGGCCTTCTTTAAGGCGGCGCATGAGCTGAACCCCGAACTCGAAGAACGATATGCTGCCAATAACCTTGGCATCACTCGCCAACTGCACTATTCGGTACACTACCCGGAGAAGTCGGTCGACGTCACAATCAGTCTGAACGGCATTCCCATAGCCACGGCGGAATTGAAAAATCCACTAACCGGGCAAAATGCCGGGGATGCACGCAAGCAATACGGTCAAGACCGTGACCCGCGCGAGGCGATCTTTGAATTTAGGCGACGGACATTGGTGCATTTCGCAGTAGACACTGAGGTCGTGTTCATGACGACACGCTTGGCCGGGAACGCGACGTATTTTCTCCCGTTTAATAAGGGACATGACAATGGGGCGGGAAATCCGGTTGATCCGGCAGGGCGGACTTATCGGACGGCCTACTTGTGGGAAGAAGTCCTGGAGCGCCACAGTTTCCTCGACATTCTGGCTCGGTTTATCCACCTGCAAATCGACGAAAAGCGCTTGGATGACGGGAGGAAAATCAAAAAAGAGACGATGATTTTCCCTCGTTATCATCAGCTCCAGGCGGTGCGAACGCTTGTAGAAGCTGCGCGAATCGAGGGCGTGGGTAGCAATTACCTGGTAGAGCATTCAGCAGGTAGCGGGAAGAGTAACACTATCGGATGGCTCGCTCATAGGCTCGCGTCGCTGCACAACGCGAAGAACGAGCGTGTGTTCGACTCGGTAATCGTGGTGACGGACCGTGTAGTCCTGGATCAACAATTACAGGACACCATATATCAGTTCGAGCACAAGCGCGGCGTGGTGCAAAAGATTGAGGAAAGCTCCAGACAACTCGCCGAAGCATTGGAGAGCGCCGTACCGATCATTATCACTACACTTCAAAAATTTCCGTTCGTTTCTCGACAGTTGCTGAGGATGGCCGAGGAGCGTGGGCAGGACGGTACCGGCGTTTTGCCTACTAGGCGTTGCGCGGTTATCGTTGACGAGGCGCACAGCTCTCAGTCCGGGGAGACAGCGACCGATCTGAAGGAGGTACTTGGTGGAGAAGCTCTGAAGCAGGCGGCTCAGCAAAAGGCGTTGGAAGAAGGTATGGCGAACATGGAGGAGCTTTTCCGCAGCATGGCCAAGCGTACACGTCAGGCTAGCCTCAGCTTCTTCGCCTTTACCGCCACTCCCAAGCATAAGACTCTGGCGGTGTTCGGCCGTAATGGGCAGCCCACACACCGCTACACTATGCGTCAGGCAATTGAAGAAGGCTTCATATTGGACGTGTTGAAGCACTATACCACCTATGCCGCTTATTACAGACTGCTCAAGGCATGCGAGGACGACCCGAATGTCGAACGCAAGAAGGCGGCAAAGGCTCTCACTCGCTTCATGCGATTGCATCCGCACAACATTGCGCAGAAGACGGAAGTGATGGTCGAACATTTCAATAGCGTTACCCGCCACAAGATTGGAGGACGAGCCAAGGCGATGGTGGTAACAGGTTCGAGGTTGGAAGCTGTCCGCTACAAACAGAGCTTTGACCGCTACATCAAACTGAAGGGATACGCTATCAAAACGCTCGTCGCCTTCTCTGGAACTGTGCAAGATGACAAGGTAGCTGACGTCTCGTATACCGAGGAGGGGATGAACGAAGGCATCAAAGAAAAGGAACTACCGGAACGGTTCAGTTCAAAGGAATTCCAGGTACTGCTTGTGGCTGAGAAGTATCAGACCGGCTTCGACCAGCCTCTGTTGCACACGATGTATGTGGACAAACGACTGACTGGAATCCAGGCGGTCCAGACACTTTCCCGGTTGAACAGGACTCACCCGCTCAAGGAAGATACCTTCGTGCTCGACTTCGTGAACGATCGGGAGGACATCAGAGAAGCGTTCAAAACATATTACGAAGGCGCCGAAATGGGGGAAGAGGTTGACCCGGCCCGCATGTACCAGGTCAAAGCTGAATTGGATGCCTCGGGCATTTACTTGGCGGAGGAAGTGCAGCGGTTCTGTGCCATCTACTTCAAGCCCAGGCAGCGACAGAGTCCGTCCGACCATCAGACGATGAACGCAGCCCTCGACCCTGCGGTAGACCGATTCGCGGCACTACAACGAGAAGACGAAAATGAGGCCGAATTTTGGAGGGGTAAGCTCATCGCGTTTCGGAATCTCTACAGCTTCCTCAGCCAAATCATTCCTTACCAGGATTCCGACCTGGAAAAAATGTACGTGTTTCTCCGCCATCTTGCCCCAAAACTGCCACGGCGAAGGACTGGACCGGCATACCACTTCGACGATGACGTACGGTTGGAATATTACCGTCTCCAAAAGATTAGTGAAGGGTCGATCAGTCTCAAGGTAGGTACAGCAAGACCTTTGGACGGCCCGACTGAGGTAGGCAGCGGGATGCTGCATGAAGAGCAACTGGCTCTGTCGCGTTTGATCGATATTGTTAATGAGAGGTTTGGAACGGACTTTACCCAAGCCGACCAGCTTTTCTTTGATCAAATCGTCGAAGCAGCGATTGAAGACGAGAGACTGCAACAGGCCGCGGCGGTGAATCCTGAAGACAAATTCCAACTGCTGTTCAAGAATCTTCTGGAGACTCTGTTCGTTGAGCGTATGGATCAGAATGAGGAGATTTTCGCTCGGTTCATGAATGACACAGCATTCCAGAAGTTGGTCACGTCCTGGCTTGCTTCCGAAGCGTACCAGAAACTCCGTAGCACTGCCAGCCGAGAGCTGTCGGCCAGGAACGCCTTTAGCCTTGACGAATGTGCGTCGCCGTCGCTAGACTAAGTGACCTTTTGCCCGGAATGGATCGCTTGGACCATGCGAATACAATTCTTCAGCACATGCCTTGTGGACACCTTCTTTCCGGAGACCGGCGAAGCCGTTTTACGCCTGCTACGTCGCTTCGGTGTGGAGGTCGCGTACCCGAAAGAGCAGACCTGCTGCGGCAAACCGCCACATAGCGGCGGGTACACCTACGAATCCCGCAAAGCCGCAGAGCACTTCCTGTCGGTCTTTGACGGCGCGGATCCTATCGTCATACCATCGGGGTCCTGCGCGTCCATGATCAAGAACCATTACCCTGAGCTGTTCAAAGATAGTCCACTGCTGCTGGAAAAGGCTCGAAAGACTGCTGAAAGGACGTACGAACTGACCCAGTTTCTCGTGCACGTGCTCAAAGCGCACGAAGCTGGTCTCAAGGGGGCAGGGCGCATCACGTATCACGCCTCGTGTCAGCTGACCAGAGAGCTGGGAGTCAAGGAAGAGCCCCTGTTGTTGCTGAATTCGCTGAAGGGCGCGGAATTCGTCCATCTGTCTCATGCGGATCGGTGCTGTGGTTTCGGCGGCATCTTCATGGCCAGGCAGCCGGAGATTTCCGTGGCCCTTGCAGAAGAAAAGGCCGCTACGATCCGCAGCACGAACGCGGACACTGTCACAGGTTGTGACCACGGTTGCCTGATGAACATTCGGGACGCGTTACAGAGACGAGGCAACAGCGTGGCAGTCAAGCACATCGCCCAGGTTCTTGCGGAGGGACTATGAGCTCGTCACGAGAAGCCATTACTTTTCGAGCCAATGTTCAGAAGTCTCTGCGCGACCTGATGCTCCGTGAGGCCATAAAGCGAGCTACGGACACTTTTGTAACTAAGCGCACGGAAGGCACCGCATCCCTTCCCATGGAGGAATGGCGGGAAAAAGCATCCATCATACGGATGCAAGTGTTGGATAACTTGCCGCAGTATGTGGAGCAATTTTGCGCCAGTGCAGAGCGAGCAGGAGCCAAGGTATACCAGGCCGTGGACGCTGAATCCGCGCGACGCGCGGTGGCAGGAATCCTGGAGGATCGTGGCGTCAAGAAAGTCGTAAAAGCCAAGTCAATGGTCACGGAGGAGATCCATCTCAATCCGTACCTCCAGGAACGAGGCATCGAGGTGCTCGAAACCGACCTGGGCGAGTACATCGTGCAACTGGCTGCTGAAACCCCCTCTCACATACTTGCCCCAGCGATCCATAAGACACGCGAGCAAATCGGCAAGCTCTTTGCCGAGAAGCTCGGGGTCGACTATTCCGACGATCCCACCGTTCTTACCCGTGTGGCCAGGAACGTGCTTCGTAATGAGTTTCTCACCGCTGACGCGGGTATCACCGGTGCAAACTTTGCCGTGGCAGACACAGGGAGCCTTGTCATCTTCACGAACGAGGGAAACGGCCGCATGGTTACCACCGTGCCGCGGCTACATGTAGCGGTGCTTACCATCGAAAAGCTCTTGCCATCGGTGACCGATTTGCCTTCGTTCGTGCGCTTGTTGCCTCGGTCCGCAACGGGCCAAATGCTCTCTAGTTACGTGTCGGTCATCACCGGTCCTCGGAAGCCCGGAGATCTCACCGGCGCTGAAGAACTCCATATCGTGCTCTTGGACAATGGCCGCCGAGAGATCCTCAAGGGCGAGTATCGTGAGATCCTGAAGTGCATACGGTGCAGCGCCTGTATGAACGTATGTCCAGTTTACCGCGCCATAGGGGGCCATGCGTACGATTCCACATATCCGGGCCCTATGGGGATAGTTCTTACCGCGTTGCTGGAAGGAATGGAGAGGGCATATCCTGTGCTGGATGCCACTACTCTTTGTGGGGCGTGCGTTGAAGCCTGTCCCGTGAAGGTGCCTCTGGTGAAGCTGTTATATCGACTGCGGGAAGTGAGTGTGGAGCGGGGCTTTGTCCCTCAGCTTGAGAGACGGGGCATGAGCGCGTTTGGAACTGCTGTTTCGTCTCCCGCGTTGTTCGCGTTCGGCCAGACCCTGGCTCGGATCTTTTGGCCTCTCGCCCAGAAATTGAGCAGCTATGGCGCAGTGCACCGAATTCCTCGGCCCGTTGCGCGCACCTTCCGGAGGAGGATGTCGTGAACAACGAGCGCGTTGTCTCGCTCTTCATGGAGAATGCCACAAAGTGCGGCGCGGAGACCTTTCTGGCCGCAAGCCTGGATGAAGCTCAGCGGCTGCTCGATGATCTGTTGAGAGACGCCGAGTCGATCTTCTGCCCTGGCGCAGGCGAAAAGGAACGAGCCCTGGTGATCCCTCCGGACCGACGTGAAGAGGATTATCATCGAGCCTCGGTGTGCGTGGAAGAGGTCTTCGGCGCGGTGGCTGAGACAGGGAGCATTGTGAGCACCAGCGAAGGCGGACGTGCAGTGCAGGCAGGGCTCTTGCCCGCGCACCACGTGGCGGTCGTTTCGCAAGAGAGAATATACGAGACTGTTGAAGATCTATTCGCCTTGTGGGGGCGGGAAATTCCTACCAACGTCACTCTTGAGACAGGTCCCAGCAGGACCGCTGACATTGAATTAACCTTGACCATTGGAGTGCACGGTCCGGAGCGGCTGACGATCATTGTGGTTCCATGACCGAAGGCAATGGTCGCGCGCGGATGCTGAGACGACCGCATCTTCTGTGGTGCCTGTTACGGCGAGCCGTGATTCAAGCGCAGCCCTTTGATGGATTGGGGAGACCGGCGATATCCGGAGGGAGGAAGGAGAACACATGGTTATCGTGACTATATCTAGACTGGTAGGGTCATTCGGCGATGTGATTGCCGCGATCGTGGCAAAGAGGATGGCTTTGCAACTCGTGGGGCGCCAGCAAGTTCACGAATTGGCACAATCCTGCGATGAAGAATACAGCGATGCGTGCCTCGTATACGAGACCGAGCTCGGACCGACATTCTGGGAGCGGATTTTCTTCGATCGACCCTCGTACACCAGCCTCTTTCAGGCGCTCAACTTCGAGGAAGCGGCCGGAGGCAATGTGGTGCTCATTGGGAGGGGCGCGCAGATCGTGCTCCGGGACATTCCCGGGGTTCTCAAGGTGCGTGTGGTAGCTCCCATGACGGTCAGGATCAAGCGGATCATGGAACGGTACGACATCTCCATGGAAGAAGCCGAAGATTTCATTCGCAGGTACGACCATGAACGAGACAACATTGCCCGGTCGATCTTTCGTCAGGACGAGAACGACCCGGCCCTGTACGATCTCATCGTAAACACAGAGCATTTCTCGTCCGCTGATGCAGCGGAAATTGTCATAACCGCGGCAGAAAAGATGGAACAGGTGCCAGACCCTGAGAAGCTCCAGGAAAAACTGAGAAGCATGGGCCTTGCCAAGAGGGTTGAAGCGCTCATCCGGAAAAAACTAACGTCCGCGATAGCCAGGAACGTTGAGATTGTCTCCGACTCTTATGGAGAGCTGACCATTACAGGACGGATCCGCAGTCCCAAAGAAAAGGAGAGCGCAGGTAAGCTGGCAGCAGCGCACGCGGGCGTGACAAAAGTGAACAATGAACTGCAAGTCACGGAATTGGCCTTTGGCGTGTGATACGCAAAGCCCGTTGAAGCAATTGTGGAGGATGGATGGCTGGAAATACGATCGGTCCAGGTGACGATCTGGAAGCCTGGTGCACCCGTTGTCGAATGAATTTGAATCATCGCGTGATTGCGGTGGTGGGATACGAGGTCAAGAGGGTTCATTGCTTGACCTGTGGAAGCGATCACAAGTACTACCCTCCCAAGCGTGCGGGAGCCCTTCCAAAATCCTCGACAGTAGTCAAGATTCGGTCTGACAGTACCTCCGGGCCCAAACCCCGCAAGGCCAATTCTCGAGCCTTCGGCGAATGGTCCACCTTCATGAAAGAGATGCCGCCGGATGCCGAACCCAGAGCATACAAGCTCACCGATGCGTACCAGGTAGGTGAATTTATAGAACACCCTGCTCTTGGTATCGGCAGGGTCCTTGATATTGTCGGGCGTCAGAAGATTCAGGTGGTATTTAGGGACGGCCGCAAAGTGCTGATTTGCAACAAACCGGAATAGAGATCGGGCGTTTTGATCCCTTTGAGGTCGCAAAATGACAAAGCGGGGGAAGAACAACTGCCTGACAGACGTTGAAGGCCTGATGGCCGGCCACTTCACTTCTTCAGAAGCAGCCAGTGGCACGACCGTCGTCCTGTGCCTGGAAGGAGCGATCGCAGGGGTGGACGTTCGAGGATCTGCCCCGGGAACGAGAGAGACTGACCTCCTCGATCCGATCAACCTCGTTGAGAAGGTACAAGCTGTCGTTCTCAGCGGAGGCTCTGTTTTCGGACTGGCGACTGCTGACGGCGTCGTGCAATGGCTTGCGAAGCACGAGCGGGGCTTTCCGGTGGAGCGGAACCACGTGGTGCCGATTGTCCCAGCCGCGGTGCTGTTCGATTTGGGACGGGGAAAGGATTATGTGCCGCGTGTCGAGCCGGAATGGGGAATCAGGGCGTGTGAATCGGCTCAGACCGGGCCGGTGCCAGTCGGTTCTGTGGGCGCAGGTACAGGTGCCATGGCCGGAGGGATCAAAGGAGGGTTAGGAACTGCCAGTGAAATGCTCGACTCGGGTCTCTCTGTTGCTGCCCTGGTCGCAGTCAACTCATTGGGATCGGTCGTTGATCCTGATACGGGATTGCCGTGGGAGATCAGCCTGGAAGTTGAGAACGAGTTCGGTGCGCGTGGGAAACAGGCTGTGAAATTACCCCCCGCATCAGCGTTTTCGCCCGTCTCAAGTACCACTATCGGCGTTGTGGCAACCGACGCGATTCTCACCAAGGCACAGGCGCAGAAAGTTGCCCAGATGGCTCACGACGGCCTGGCGCGATCCGTTAGACCCGCACACACCATGTTCGATGGAGACACCATATTCTGCCTTGCAACAGGCCGGCGTCCGCTTCCTGAGACGCCGGGGGTCTTCGCTGCTCCAACAGCTCAGTCACTGAACGACATTGGTAGGGCTGCAGCCGATTGCATGAGTCGTGCAATCATCAGAGCAGTCTTGGAAGCGCATGGCACCGCTACCATCACCGCGCATCGGGATCTCTCCCCCCGTTGAGGCGAAGAGACTTCTGATACCGATTCGCCCCAAAAAAACTTGACGCCGCCGACAGTTGTCAATTGCGAGCGCCCCAAGCCCGAAGCAATCCCCTTCATCAGTCCAGTGAAAGCTTGTTCTCGCGAAAACGGAGACGTGGCGGGATTGAGAACCGGATCCAAGAGGGGAAGAACACGCTGCGCTGGCACAAGGCCAGTTGCCATCGATTCGCAGCCAACCAGGCCCGGTTGCTCATGGAGGTCTTGGCCTAATACCTCCTGAACATGCGCCAGTAATTATAGCTCGTGAGTAAAGCGGTCAAACGGTTGATGGAATGGCTCATCAAGGTCTAATCAAGGTCGGAGGTGGTACGTCCGTGCGGCTTCAGCCTTCCCATTGGCTGGATATTACCGCGCTGGGTTCGGCATTCGAGCAGGGTGGGAAAAATCGTTGACGGAGGCGCTGAGAGTGAGGTACGCTCAGAAACACGATAGAAAGGGCTTTTCATCAACATGACGACGGTTTTGCCTCTTTCCGGTCACGTCGGACACTTCGCGGGCACCCTATTGGGGTCAGCCGGGGTTACCCGCCGTCCCTCATGGGTGCCAAGAGGATCAAAATGGCAAGACCGCGACATAATCCCGGTAAAGACCTAATAATGAAGACAAGGACAGTAGCAAGCTGGATTGCCTTTGTAGGAGGCTGCATTGTCATCTTCCAGGGCATCCGACATTTTCCATTGGCCTATCAGATGGCCGAGGATAAGGAGTTTGCGGGTCTGTCAACCAACGCATCGGACATGTTGATTCTGCTCTGGTTATGCATAGGTATTCTCTTACTCAATTTCGGAATACTCTCCCTGTACTTCTCCCGCAGACTAAGGGCAGGTGACCAAGCCGCCCGAGTCTTCTTCTTGTGCGGGGGGATCACCTATTTTGTTCGAACGCTGCTAGAGCTGAAGTACCCTGTACTTATACCAACTGCCAATCATTTCGTGTTGGTAAGTGTCTTTCTCGTGTGTTTGCTCTTCTTGATTCCCGTCTTACTAACGAGAAGCCATGAGGCAGTCTCATCATGACAGTTCAGCGGGTAAGCCGTAACTGCTCTCACCGGGCCGAGGGCCGCTGGCAGTCCCAATATAGCTGCGGTAGACGTCCTACTGCCTATCCAACCACGTTCTCACTTGCTCCTGATTCACCTGTTTGATTCGCACCAGGGCGACCATTTCCCATAAAAAGATCGGGGGGGTGAATGACAATCAAAACTTTAATAAATTTCTTTCTGAAAAATTCAGTTCCATTGATGTATCGTATAAATAAAACAACAAATGAATTTTATCGTGCGGCTTTTGTTTCAACAGCGATTTCCGAAGGCATATATGATGCGTTGTCAGACGGCCCGGCAAGCTCTAAAGATATTCAGAAAGCCATCGGATCAGAATTCAACCAGGAAGGCCTTGAGGCATGGCTCGATTTGGGCGTTTCACTTGGTGAACTGGCAAAAAGCAGCGCGGGCTACAGTATCAGGAGTGCATTTTCAAAGGAGTTGTTGAAGACTTCAAACGACGCGTGGAAGGCTTTTTTGCAGGCTCGTGTTGAAATCTTCTACAACTACATTATCAAAACGCCCTCTTTTCTCAAGGCAAATAGGCAATTCGAATTTGGTCAATCTTATGGTGAATTGTTTGCTCGCTCTTCGCGAACGGTCGAACCGGTCTTGATTGACATTGTAGATAGTATAATTCCCCGAAACGGGGCATACCGCTTATTGGAAGTTGGTTGCGGATCCGGAGTCTATATCAAACGGGCATGTGATCGAAATCCCCACCTGACTGTAATAGGTGTAGAGCTACAAAAGGAAGTAGCAGAACTTGCCAGAGAGAACACCGTTAAATGGCAATTAGAACAGCGAGTCACAATTGAGCGAATTGATATACGGAATTACAGGTGCGACAAGAAGTTTGATATAGTCACCTTTTACAATCTTATCTATTATTTTTCCGTAGATGAAAGAATCGATTTGCTTCGCCATCTTAGCGGGTTGTTAAATCCGGGTGGTCAATTGATCCTAACGACTTTATGTCCAGAAAATAATCCTTCTATTCAATTGATGAATCTCTGGGCTTCAATGACAGATGGTTGCGGCTCTTTGCCATATCCAGAACAAATGTACGATCAACTTAAGGAAGCGGGTTTTGGTAAAGTTCAATTTGAAAGGCTTATGCCTGGCTTCTTTTCATTCAAAAGCAAATGGGACTCCTGATGAATGAAAAAGTGATACAAGGAAATATAGAAAGTGTAAATAGGGAGGATGCCCGGAGTTACCATCGCCTAATAGATTACAATAACGGGTGAAGCGGCGATCACCTCCGAATTAGGGGCCTCCCGCCTTGAGCGCGCGATTATGAGCCCACCGTTCGAGCTGTTTGATTTGCTCCTGCATGGTGGTGGAGAGCGGCACCATGCTTTCCAGCGCAATGTATAGATCCCTCTCGTTTACCGGGCGCTGTTCGGTAAAGGCCCTGAAGACCGCGCCGATCACGCCCTGTTCGATCTCCGCGCCGTTGAAACCTTCCGTGATCTTGCGCAGGTTATCAAATCTCCAGCCTTGAGGAGTGACATTCTTCCTGGCCAGATGGATTCGAATGATCTCTTCACGCTCTACGTCCGAAGGTAGCTCCACGTAGAAAAGCTCGTCGAAACGGCCTTTTCGCAGGATTTCCGGAGGGAGGAGCTCGATCTGGTTCGCGGTCGCGCCGATAAACACCGGGGAGGTCTTCTCCTGCATCCAGGTGAGGAAATTGGCAAGCACTCGGGAAGCAGCCCCACCCAGGCTCTTCTGGCCTGCATTCGCGATCCCTGCTTCGATCTCGTCGATCCAGAGCACGCACGGGGCAGAAGCTTCCGCGGTTTTGATTACCTTGCGGAAACACTCTTCCGGTGTTCCCTGCAATCCGTCGTACAAGCGCCCCATATCCAGTCGTAAGAGGGGGAGCTTCCAGAAGTCCGCGATGGCCTTGACGCAGAGACTCTTCCCACAGCCGCTTATGCCCATCAATAGGACTCCCTTGGGCATACTGAGGCCGTACTCTCTGGCCCGCTTCGAAAAAATATCCTTGCGCAGTTCAAGCCATCTTTTAAGGGTGGCAAAACCGCCAAGGTCCGCAAAACCCTGAGCCTGGATGATCAGCTCCAGCAGGCCGCTCTTCTTGACAATCTGCTTCTTCTCGTCAAGGAGCAGATCCACTTCTCTGGCTGTAATGGCCGATTTTCCCGCTATGGCTTTCCGAACGGCTTGAATTAGTTGCTGGCTGGTCAAGCCTGCTCCCAATTTCACCATTTGATCCCGAATATCGTCCGCGAGTGTTTGTCGCAAGCCCTCGCCGTTTTTCTCACGCGATATCACCTGAAAGAGGAGCTTTTCCACTTCATCGGCCTGAGGCAGGGGCACATCCACCAGCACCACCTCATTGGCCATCTCCGGCGGAATCTCCATGAATGGCGAGATAAGAAATATAGTCTTGTACGTGTTTTCGATCTTCTTGATAGTGTCTTTGAATTTACGAATTACGGGCGGGTTATCTCTCAGGAAGACGTGTATATCGTTTACCACGAGGAACGCGGCTTCATTAATGGCCATGAACCAGTCCAGGGCCTCCATAATGGACGGGTTGGGCACCACTGCGGAGTCCTCGGCCGTCACACCGGTGGTACACGACCACACGTACACTCTGAACGCAGGCTTGAAGGCCTGACTGAGCGCCCTAATCTCCAACTCAACGCGTCGCTCTTCCTCGGTCAGAAGATAAACCACGGAAGTTCGGGAGATTACGAACTCTTTCAGTACCTCGCGGAGTCCCTTGGAATTGTTCTCTGGCATGGATGATTACCTCGATTAACGTATCTGTATCATTAGCATTCTGAGGTCAGTGGTGTCAAGCAAGCTGACAGCGCGTGAAATGCCCGTGCGGCTCGTTGGCAGCAAGGTTGCGGTGGAAGCTAGAGATGGGATTAACCGTAGGCGCGTGATTCAGAGTCTGCCTCAAAACCCCAGGATGCACGGAATTGCAGGTAGGGGCGCTTCGAGAAGCGCCCTGATTTCGGGCGGTTCACGAACCGCCCCTACCGAATGGATTTCAGATTATGACTTTTGATACAGCCTCTTCATCGCGCCTTCGTATCAGGACCAACGAAATCGGCCCCGGCGACGCCGTTGAAGAGCGTACTAAGTCCGTTCTTTCAGGAGCTGGGACAAGTACTCACGAAATGGAGCACTAAGGTTCTATCTTCTTTGCCAGCCCCTTGAGAGTTTTTGCCAGCAACTTACGCGCTTCTTTCGAGGACTTGCCCGCCACATCTACCAACGCGGCCGAAGCCTCCCTGATCCGCACTTTGGCATCGTCGGCAAGAGGTTCAATGGCTTTCTCAACATACTCTTTGATCTTGTGAGCCTCTTCGAGGGTGTCCGAAACCGCGGACTTGAGCTTGGAACCCTTTTCCGATCCGGGTTCGACAGGGCGATAGTCCGACACCGGATCGAATTTGCGTTTCAGAAGCTCGGACATTTCACTGTGTTTACTCATAAATCTCTCCTTTCCTGCGGCCCGATGGGCATATCATTAACGTTAACCCCTGAGAAATAAGACCGCATCAATCCGTACGGGTTCTATTGATTCACGTTCAAAGCGAAAGATGTAGGAGCAATCCAGTCTCAGCGCCTCGGTTCACTCGCGGCAGCCAACATGCTGAGGTCAAAACCCTCTTTGCGGTTTCGGATGTCGTAGTAAAAGACCACCACGCCCACAGACCCGAAAAGGCTCGCAATCAGACTTCCGACGTTGCTCATGATCTGGGACACTACCTTGGCCACCGTGGCCAGAGACTCGGGAACCAAAAACTGGAATATGGTCGCGGGCACCGAAAAGAGCAGAGAAATAGCTATATTAATAAACACGAAGAGGTGCATCAGAATAACGAACCGCAACCAGTAGCCGGCAGGCCAAGGGCTGTCGGCCTTTCCAGTCATGAGGTTCCAGCTCCTATTCAGGGCCTGGAAGTAAGCCTTGTCCTCCAGTACCACCACTTTGTCGAAAAGAAGTAGTTTGGGTATCGCGTATGTCGGGACGATAGCCAGCGGAATCCACGTCAGAGCCGACCACCATCCCGATCCAAAGAGGCCTTTGGAAACAAAAAACAGTACAACCCCTACCAGAATAGGGACAACGACCAATATTGTCGCAAAAAACGCACACAAAGCAGATGTGAAAATGAAGCGGACAAGTTTATCCAGCACAAGGCGATAGGAGGAGAAAACCTGGAATGGTCGACCCAGGTAGATGGCAGAAACCGCGTAGATAAGTGCGCCTTGAGACAGATAGAAAACCGCAATCGCTGCTATGATCACGACCATTGCAGCTCCCAGGGCAGGAATAAGCAAAAGCCAAGGGAACTCCTTCCCACCTCCGGTAAATGAGCCGGCCAACCAAAACATGCCGAACCCCAGGGCTACGATCATCGAAAGGAGCGCAATCACGAGCCAGGGGGCCACCAGTATCCCGATAAGCTTCCAGAAGTGGTTCTTGCATATCTGAAACGTGCGATCCAGAATCCCACCTAACGTGAGCGGACCGATTTCCAGACCCGCAGCAGAAGCGACCAGCGAGTCCTCATGGGGCCGTTCAGCGGCAATTCCCGGTCCCGATCCCGGTGCAATCGGTTGTGGAGCCGAGGGCTCAATTGTGGCACGCGGGGCGCGCTCAACCTCAGGCTGAGCTTCGCGGGCCACAGCGGGCTCTTCAAGCGGCGGATCCACGCGCACGACGGCGCCTGCCTCTTCCAACAGTTTGACCAGCCTTACTGCCGTGCTTCTGTTGGCGCTCTTCGTTAGGGTCCAAGGCAGGGTTTTCATTCTCTTTTCTATTTGTTCGAGCGAGGCATTCTTGGCCACCTGTGCCACAGCCTGTGCCACCGGCCCCTGAGACGCTTCGTCCCGAATCCCGACGATTACCACCGCATGGGTTGATTCAGCGTTGTTCTGAGGCATGACGGAACCTTTCCCCCGCTACAAAATCCGTGTGGTCTCCCGGTAGAGGTTTGCGACCGTGTCCAGCGCCTTTTCCAGATCTCCGTCGGTCGCGGGTCTTCGCCCTGGTTCGTTGAAGATTCTGACGTAGATCTCCCAGGCCAGCTCCTTGCGTCGCTCGGAGTCCATTTCGTTTCGCCTCTCAAGGAACCGGCTCAGGAGGTCATAGTCTTCCCCCGACATCTCCGCTACGGCTTGCTTAAGGAGCTGGTCACTCTGGTGGATCCGCGGCTGGTTCTTGATAAACAGCGGGGCTTTCCCGCCCGCGTCCTCAACTACCAGAGTCCCCGCGGCCAGATCCCCAAGTCGGCGGTTCTTGGAATCAACAAACATCGCGACCAGCCCCACCGGATACACCCCTCCGATCAGGTCCACAAACCTTAACACGTTCCTCAGCGCGGAATCTATGAATGAAATCGGCCGACCGTCATTTCGTATGACCCGAATTTTCACAACGCGCTTGCCAGGAGTGGAACCATTCCACAAATACTCAAAGAGGAGAAAGTAACCGATGGATACCACCCCTTCGGCGAGGATTAACAACGCGATCACCCACTGGCCCAATGGTTCGACCCAGCGAACCAGGCGTTCGCCAAACAATTCGAATCCGCTGCCCGCAAGGAGGATCAGGAGCATGAGAAAGAAGAGCGCGACCAGTACGCCTACCTGAATGGTTCGGTCGATGAGAAATGCGAGGAAGCGACTGCCGATGCCTGCTATACGGAACTGGAGCTCGAAATGATCGGCTGTCTCGATGGAGACCGACGGCCCGTTTTTTTCCATAGCACTACGCGGCTCGTGTTATGATTTAGGAGAACTGTGCTGCTACACGTTGGGTTCAAATGAATATAAACGAGTTTGTTGAACAGCGCAAAGAAGATTGGCAACTACTTGAACGGATCCTGGTCAAGTTCAAGCCCGGCGCGACACCTAAACTGAGCCGCGACGAGCTATGGGAGCTTGGCAGGCTATACGCGGCTGCTATCTCTGACCTTTCCACGCTCAACTCCTCCAAGCTCGCGGGAGAGGCGGACCGCGAGATCACCCAGTACCTCAATGGGCTGGTTATCAGGGTTCACGGCGCGATCTACCGCAAAAAGAGCCTGGAATTTCGATCCATTCTCCGATTTTTTGTGGAAGACTTCCCAAAGACTTTCCGAGAATTGTCAGGGTTTATCGCTCTGTCGACAGCGCTGTTCATACTGTGCGGACTCGGTGGTTTCCTGCTCGGGTCAACCGATCCGGGATTCACCGAGCTGGTCATGCCCGAGCGGATCATTCAGAAGGTCGAGCGGGGTAACGTCTGGTTCAATGATATCTATTCAGTTGCCCCCATGGCCTCCAGCCGTCTCATGACGCACAACCTGTCAGTGACTCTTCTGGCAGTGGCCGCGGGGATCACATTCGGGGTAGGAACTTGTTATCTTCTGGCTCTCAATGGGCTTGTGCTGGGCACTGCGGCAGCGCTGTGCCATGAGCACAACCTGGCTCTGCAATTCTGGTCGTTCGTCTTGCCCCACGGGGTCCTGGAATTGTCTGCCATCTTCATTTCCGGAGCTGCGGGATTGGTGATCGGTCATGCGCTCGTTGACCCCGGGCCGTACAAGCGGCTGGAGTTTCTCGCTATGCGCGGTCGCATTGCGATTCGGCTTGCCCTGGGCTGCGTGCCGCTCTTGGTAATTGCCGGGCTTATAGAGGCTTTCCTTTCGCCCTCGCCGCTCCCTGCATGGACCAAGTTGGCTTTCGCGGGGATCACCTTTGCGTCCTTCGCGATTTTTCTGTTCCTTGCAGGAAGGGATAGCGACTGAACATGGAATTCAAGTGCGAATACTCGACCCTGACTATCCCCAATGACAATGCATACGCGGGGATAGCCGCGCATTACGTCCGAGAGGTGGCCCAAAAGCTGGGCTTCTCTGACGACGAACTGGAATCTATCGGTCATGGGGTTGAGGAAGCTATTGCTGCAATCATCGATCACTCATTTGAACCCAATGAGAAAGCCACTCTTGATGTTTCATGCGAACGAATTCCGGATGGGCTGCAGGTCACCATACGAGATCGCGGAATGCCCGTGGCGCCTCAAGAGCTCTCTGAGGAGCTGACCGCGGGCGAACGGGGCATCTCACGTTCCGAGTCAGGCCATGTCCTTCATCCAACCCAATATTGGGATCAGGTGTCGTTCAACAATCTGGGCCCACAGGGCAAAGAAACCGTACTGATCAAGCGCCTCTTGGGAAAGAGCATCACCGATTACTATGAAGCCTGCGACTTGGGGCCGTACGCACCGGTAGAGGCAAGGCCCGAAGCCCCTACTGAAAAGACTGAATGTGAAGTACGCGCTATGCTCCCTTCGGAGGCGCTGGAAGTAGCCAAGGTAGTGTACAAGACCTACGGATATACGTACGGTTATCAAGATGTATACTTTCCGGATCGGCTCGCGGAATTGAACAAGAGCGGCAGAATAATCTCCGCCGTGGCCCTGGGCGATGACCGAGAAATCGTGGGCCACTGCGCATTGATATTCTGGCATGAGGGCTCCCGGATCGCTGAACTCGGTCAGGGAGTTGTCAAGCCGGGATATCGCCACCACGGCTGTTTCTCCAACCTCACAGAATTTTTGATCCAACACGCGAGAGATCGCGGCTTGACGGGCGTGTACGGCCAGGCCGTTACTAACCACACCTTTTCACAGCGCACCGGCCACAAATTAGGGCTCAGGGACTGTGCGCTCATCATCGGATTCGTTCCCACCACCGTCACCTTCAAGGGCTTTTCGGAGCAGCTCTCACAGCGCATGAGCCTTCTCACGCACTACCTGTACCTTGTGAAACCTGAACGATTGACTGCATACGCGCCGATACACCACAAAGAGATGATCGAGAAGCTTTATCACAATCTCGGAGTATCCGTGGACGTGGAGACACCATCAATTCGTGGCTTGAAAGCGCTGCCCGCGCAGGCTCTCATGAATATTATTGTAATTAATCACCTGAACTTCGCGTACATGGAGGTTGAGCGCTACGGGCAAGACCTGACCTCGCAACTGAGGTCCACGGTGAAGCAGCTCGTACGCGACAAAATAGAAGTCATGAGTCTGTATCTAAACCTTTCAGATCCGTACACAGCCTCATTAGTTCACGACCTGGAGCAGGAAGGTTTCTTCTTTGCCGGCATACTGCCCGGTGCGTTCAAGGACGGCGACGCTTTGATTCTTCAATACCTTGCCAATGTGGAGATTGATTACGACCGGATCGAACTTGAGTCTGACATAGCCAAGGAATTACGAGACTACATACGAGCCCGTGACCCTAATTTGGTCTGGACGCATTGCTAAGAAATAGCGCCAAACGTTTGGGCACGACATGCGTAAGACGGTGACACAAGTTGGTGCCTGCTTTTTCGTCATTCCCGCGCAGGCGGGAATCCAGAAGCATACGACCCGGATAGTGCAAACCCTTGTACGGTGCTTCCTGAACTGGATTCCTGGGCCTGCCCCGGACCACGATCCGGGGTTCGCAGGAATGACGAAACGCACCGCCTCGAATCGGACGATAACATCTGCATGCTCCATGATCGGCGTGAAACAAAACGCTGTCACACGCCTCTTGGAACTGATGCCTTCGAAGGCTTCTATTCTTCGTGCTCTCGCTTGCGGGCTCTTCGTCCTCTTTCCACTGTGGACCGGGCTTTCCTTCGCGGCGGAATATCACGTAGCTGCTCGTAATCCTTCGGCGGGTGATTCCAACCCCGGGACCATTGAACGTCCGTGGAAAACCTTGTCCAAGGCTAATGTATCTGTGCAGCCCGGAGATACGGTGTTTATTCATCAAGGGAGATACGCTGAATCCATAGCGCCTCTCGCGTCGGGAGAGGCTTCACAGCCCATCACATACCAAGCGCACAAAAACGATCGAGTGGTACTTGACGAAAATCCCAATTTTGCAGCTTGCATCAACCTGGACAGCCGATCGCACATCGTGGTGAAAGGAATCAAGATTGACCGCCCGGGCAAGAACTATCCTGCCTATGCCCAGATGGTGGGATCGCAACATTGTGTGATCGAGGACTGCGAATTCTCAGGGAGCACATCTGCCTATCACGGCGTTGTAATGGAGGAAGATCAAGACGGCCGAGCCTGTATGTACAACTCATTCCGTAACGTGTCGCTGCAAGGCTGCACCGGCGATATCGTGCTGCTCCGGGGAGATGCGCATCACAATCTCTTCGTAAATTGCAGCCTTTCGGATAACGGCTCGGATCGTTCGCACACAAACCTGATGTTGCACGGGATGCGGCCGCTCGGGCAGTCGCCACGGTTCAACGCATTTATTCAATGCGTCTTTTCAGCTGTTCATCATCACGGGGTGAATATAGCCGGAGGAGCGCATCGAAATGTCTTCGATGGATGTATCCTTCGAAATGCCAATGAGGACGCGAATGCTATGCAGATGGCCGGATCGGACAATATTTTCCGCCATTGTCTCGTAATTGATAATCGAGGGCACCTCAAATTAGACGACAATACCTTTTCTCTTTACACTACCAGGGATCAATTCTTTGAAAGAGGCGGCTTCTACACGTATTCAACAGCGACCGGAAACCGGATCTACAACAACACTTTTGCCGGCAATCTTGGATACGCGGTCACGTCGTTCTACTGGCCCACAGACGATGATTTCCCTTATCACATCGGCAACAACGTCTTCCTGAACAATATTTTCGCGTTTAACGGCAGAAAACGCGGAAACATGGAAATCTATTACAACAACACCAGCGGAAAGATATCCGGCGACGTATGGGCAAACAATCTCATTGGATCGAAAAGAGGGGAAGAAGTGATACATCTGGGAACCGCCATTATGTCGCCCGTGGAAGCTGAAACCGGCCTCTCGTTTGCATCGTTCCAACGAAACATTCAGGGTGACCCGCTCTTTGAAGATGCAGCGAAAGGCATTTATCGACTCAAGCCAGGATCTCCGTGCATAGACGCAGGGCAGCATCTCACGTACACCACGGCAGACGGTTCGGGCACGGTCATTCCGGTCAAAGATGCCTCATTCTTTTTCGAGGGATTCGGAATTACGGACGGGGACCTTATTGTGGTGGGCCGGAACCAGCCTGTGAGGGTCACTGCGGTTCTTGACGGGCAGCGCCTTCAGGTCGATCGATCAATAGCCTGGAAAGCGTCTGACCCTGTTTCCCTGCCGTACAAGGGCAAAGCCCCGGATATCGGCGCGTTCGAATACGAAGGCAAATGAGCCGGTTCCAATGTGACGCCCTACGGACGAAGCCTTTCCCGGCTGATCCCGGCGTAAACGTATTTACGGTCGCGGTAGGGACGTCAGTTACCTGACGCCCCCCGCACAGATCCGTACGTGCGGATTTCCCGCATACGGCTCCTACCTCGGGTGTATGGCGGTGAAGCGGAGAGAGGGATACGGATGCAAGACG
>JBMOME010000025.1:0-23070 GCA_049323095.1 Thermodesulfobacteriota bacterium | reverse complement strand
CCTTCAACCACAAATCTCATGAGACGCGGACTCAATTCTGTAACACCTGCCATCATCATTCTCTGGAGAAGTGTGACAAGTGCCATACCCCCGCTGGTGATTCCAAGAAGGGGGGCGGGATAACGTATGAGAGAGCTTTTCACAAACCTGATGCCCAACAATCCTGCGTGGGTTGTCACTCGGCCGCAAAGGAAGACAAGAAATGCGCGGGGTGCCATCAATGGATGAAAACGGGCTTACCGCAATCGTCATGTCAGGTATGCCATCGGGGCCCCTCCGAGGGCAAAATCGTTGAAAAGGTCCCTACCCCGCTCTTCCAGGACAAGGAAAAGGTACCTGAAAGGTTGCAATTAAAGTTGCTCGAGAGAGAATTCAAGCCCGCTGAAATGCCACATATGAAGATTGTTAACAAGTTGGTGAGCTTGTCCAATGAGAGCTCTCTCGCACGCCGGTTTCACGGGGCAACAGAACAGACCCTTTGTTCCGGATGCCACCACAGGAGCGAACTGCAACAGGCCGCGATCAAGGCTCCGAAGTGCAGTACGTGCCACAATCGATCTTTCGATCCAAAAGCTCTGGGAAGACCTGGGTTGTCGGCCGCGTACCATCGTCAGTGCATCGGCTGTCACGAAGCTATGAATCAGAAGCCGGCCGCGCTGGAATGCGTAAAGTGTCATCCTGCAAAAGAGCCGGTTCAAACTAAGGACCTCATTCCACCTGTCGCAGGACTTAGGTAGTTCATAAGTTGCCGGCTGAGCTGAGAAAGGGGACAACAATGCCGAACATACTTCATGAATTCTACACGTTGACCAAGGGAATGGAATATCTGGTGGTGATCATATATCTCTTCGTTTTCATCTCCTTTTGGAGATTTCTCACGTACAAAGAGAAGGACTAAAGCAGAAGGATCGGCCCGCCATTAGCTTAGACGCGCCCTTGGGCAACAGGAGAGGTTCAACCATGGATGCAGAGAGAAGAACATTCTTGAGGATACTGGCCGGCGCCGGCATCGCATCTACTCTTGGGGCTCCTGATCTGGTGCTGGCCGACGTGGCAACGCTGCCCGGGTACCCCAATCAATTTGGGGTGCTGGTGGATACCACGGTATGCATCGGATGTCGCCGCTGCGAATGGGCCTGCAAAGAGTGGAACAAGTTGACTAACCAGAAGCCTTTAAAGGAATACGAGAAAGATCAAGAAGTGTTCCGGAAACTTAGAAGGACGAATGCCGACACCTTCACCGTGGTGAACCGATTCAATAACCCCAGAGATCCTTCAAAACCTATCTACGTCAAGAAACAGTGTATGCACTGTTACGAACCGGGGTGCGCTTCCTCCTGCTTCGTCAAGGCATTCACAAAACAGGCCGTGGGAGCGGTTACGTACGACGCGTCCTTGTGCGTGGGTTGCCGGTACTGCATGGCGGCATGTCCGTTCGATATCCCTGCCTATCAATATTACAACGCGTTCACTCCGGAAGTAACAAAATGCACATTCTGTTTCAACAGAATCTCCAAAGAAGGCGGCGTACCTGCCTGCGTGGGAATTTGCCCGGTGGAAACCATGACTTTCGGCAGAAGGACGGACCTCATTGATTTGGCCCACAAGAAGATCAGGGACAACCCTGGAAAATACGTCAACCACGTGTACGGCGAGCGGGAAGTGGGAGGAACCAGTTGGCTTTACCTGTCCGCGGTGCCGTTCAACTTAATCGGCTTCAGGACGGACCTGGGGAGCGTTCCCATTCCATCAATGGGCAAGCCATTTCTCTCCCTCGTGGCGCCTGTGTTCATTGCGATTCCCGCACTGTGCATGGGTTTGTACAGCTTCAAGAAACGTAGGGACAGACTGGAAGAAGACGAAGTCAGGAAAGCTCTTGAAAAGAAGGAGGGCAAGTGATGGATACCACTGATGCTGCAACTGCGGTCGGGCCCACCTGGATTCAGGAGAAGCTTTTCCTGGGAATGCCGTTCAAGGAGTATCTTAGGAGCAACTATACGCCCTTCAACGCTGTGGTAACCGTGATCCTGGCCGTAGGAATTCCGGTGATCTTCTATCGCCTCATATTCGGCTTGGGGCCTTCGACAAATCTCTCGGACAACAACCCGTGGGGCATATGGATAGGCTTCGACATGCTCTGCGGGGTCGCTCTGGCAGCCGGTGGATTTGTCATAGGCACCGCGGTGCATCTGATGGGAATGAAAGAGTATGGGTTTCTGTTCAGGCCTGCGGTCCTCACCGGTTTTCTCGGTTACCTCTTCGCCATCATCGCCTTGACCTTTGATCTTGGGAGGTATTATCGGATCCCGTATCCCATGGTCGTATCGTGGGGTGTGAATTCGGTGCTGTTTCTGGTCGCTTGGCATGTGGCCCTGTACCTGGGTTGTCAATTCGTGGAGTGGTGTCCCGCGATATGGGAATGGCTCAATCTGAAGAAGCTCAGGAAGATCTTTGTGAAGGCCACACTCGCGGCGACCATCTTCGGCGTCTGTCTCTCCATGCTGCACCAGTCGGCTCTCGGGTCGATCTTTCTCCTCATGCCCGAGAAGTTGCATCCTCTCTGGTACTCGGAATACATCCCTCTGTGGTTCTTCATGTCCGCGATCATTGGCGGGCTTGCCATGACCATTATAGAAAGCATGGCGTCGCATCGTATTTTCGCCGGCAAGGTCACAAATCACGATCCTGAGCATCTGGATCGCGTAACCATCGGTTTAGGCAAGGCAACTTCTGTGGCGCTCTTTGCTTACTTTTTCATGAAGGTGGTCGGTCTGGCTCACGGGAACTCGTGGGCTTACCTCGACACAGGATACGGATACTGGTATCTGGTTGAGGTCCTCGGGTTCGTGCTGGTCCCAGCCTTTGCGTTGATGTATGCGGTTCAGAACGGGCACGTTCGCATGGTGAGAGGATGGGCCATCGTGGCAGCGGTCGGCATCGTATTGAACAGGCTCAATCACTCAATCATTGCCTTCAACTGGCACCTGCCTTGGGAATACCGGTACGTGCCCCACTGGATGGAAGTGGTGCTCACCGTAACGGTTATCACCATAGGCATTCTCACTTTTCGGTGGATCATGAACCGCATGCCCATTCTCTACGACCACCCCGACTTCGAGCCTGAAAAGCACTGAGCGGGCGTGAAAGGAGGCCGTCATGCCCAAGAAGATTCTTGTCATAGACGACGAGCCCCATGTGGTAAAATATTTAACCATCTTCTTGCAGGATTGCGGATACGAGACGTGCTGCGCCGCGGACGGAGTGGAAGGATTCGAGGTCCTCAAGAGGGAGAAGCCCGATCTGGTGACGCTTGACCTACAGATGCCCAATGAAACGGGGACGCGTTTCTATCGGAATATGATGAAGAGCAAGGAATTCAAAGACGTGCCGGTGATCGTCGTAAGCGGGATCCCGGGGCGTCACCTTGCTGTTTCTAAACCCGTGGCCGTCTTCGAAAAACCAATAGACAGAGAAGCGTTGCTGGATACCATAAGAAAGACGATTGGTTGGTAGGGGCAGGCCTCGTGCCTGCCCGATAATCGGAATTCGGATGAAAGATTCACCGGATGGCCAGTACAAGAGGCTTCTTGACGCATTACCTTGTTATGTGACCCTGCTGGATCGTAAATTAAATGTGTTGTGGAGCAACAACTCCTGCCGTCGCGATTTTGGGCCACTCACAGCAAATCATTGCTACGAATACTACCGAATAAGCAAAACCCGCTGTCCCGACTGTCTCGCAAAAAAAACATTTACTGACGGAGATATTCACAGCCGCGAAATGGTTATGAGGGCTGATGACGGTTCTCGCGTCAACGTTCTCGTCTATACATCGCCTGTACGTGATGATAGGGGAAAGATCCGCTGTGTGCTGGAGACGGCAGTAAACATAACCTCGGTCAAGGACATTCAGAAACAGCTGATACTCCTGGGGCAAACAGTAGCAGGCATGGCCCACAGTATGAAGAACATCATGATGGGCCTTGAAGGCGGAATTTACGTTGTGAACAAGGGTTTGGAAGACAAGAAGCCCGACGAGGTCAAAGAAGGCTGGGAGATGGTTCTCCTCAACTTTGAAAAGATCTCCCAGATAGTCAAAGACATCCTTTATTGCTCCAAGGAGCGGGAACCCAATCTCCAAAGGATTAAACCGAACGCGGTGGTCACGGAAGTCTACAACCTCTTCAAAGGCATGGCAGGAAGCTATGCAATCGAGATCAAACTTGACCTGGATGACAAGATCAAGAAAGCCGTGATCGACCCCGACGGTTTGCACACGGTACTTTCAAATCTGGTTACGAACGCTATGGATGCGTGCAAGATCGACCTATGGAAAGATGAACACCTCATAGAGATACGAACACGCCGGGGAAAGAACGGTTCAACGATCATAGAAGTTGCGGACAACGGCATCGGAATCGACAAGGACGTGCGAGAACACGTATTCGAGGACTTCTTTACGTCCAAAGGGGACAAAGGCACGGGGCTGGGTCTAATGGTTACTCAGAAGATCCTGAGAGAGCATGGGGGAAGCATTACCTTTAGATCGCGGCCGGGCCAAGGAACCACATTCGTAGCTACATTTCCACCGAAGACCCTGCCGACCGCGGCTCATGATTGATGACTCGCATTTGGAGGTAGAAGAACAAGGCTGCTGAGCTCAGTAACGTCTTCGACTAGTACCAATTCCAACCCTTCTTGGGCCTCCTGGGGCAAGTTCTCCACATCTTCTAGGTTTCTTCTTGGAAAGACCACCATCTTCAAACCGGCCCTCTGAGCGGCCAATACCTTCTCGCGAATGCCACTGATCGGCAGGATCTTTCCACTCAAGGTGATCTCACCGCTCATGCCCACATCTCGCCGTGCCGGCCGTGACGTCAGGTACGAAATTAACGCCATAGCAATGGTAACTCCTGCGGACGGGCCATCCTTAGGGATCGCGCCGGCCGGAATATGAATGTGAATGTCATGCCCTGTGAAAAAATCAGGATCGATGCCAAGAAGGTCTGCATGGCTGCGAATATAGCTCAGGGCAGTCTGGGCCGATTCCTTGAGCACGCTGCCGAGTGAGCCGGTTAGCACCAGTTGCTGCGAGCCTCTCATGCGCGTGGCTTCCACAAAGACGATCTCGCCACCGAACTCGGTCCAAACAAGGCCCGTGGCAACCCCAATCTGATCGCCTGCTTCCGCAACTTCGTGAGTGAATTTCCTTGGGCCCAGCATTTGAGTGACAGTCTCTTTGGTCACCACTGCACTGCCGGCCTCTTCATCGCCCTTGAGATACAGGCGAGCCAATTTGCGAGAGATATTAGCGATCTCTCGTTCCAGGTTCCGGAGCCCCGCCTCTCTGGTGTAGCCTCGGATGATGGTCGCGATGGAGTCGTCCGAGAACGAGATGCCCAGGCCGCCTAAACCGCTGTCGCGTAACTGCCGAGGGATCAGGAATTCTTGGGCAATTCTCATCTTCTCTTTCTCGGTGTAACCTGGGAAGCTGATTAATTCGAGCCGGTCAACCAGCGCCGCGGGCAGATTGTCCACCATATTGGCTGTGGCAATAAACATGGTGGCGGAAAGGTCAAAAGGTACGTCGAGATAGTGATCCACGAAATTCCGGTTCTGTTCCGGGTCCAATATTTCGAGAAGGACCGCCGCGGGATCTCCCCGAAAGTCCTGACCGATCTTGTCGATTTCGTCGAGCATGAAGACGGGGTTCTTGACGGAAAGCCTCTTCATTTCATTAATGATGCGGCCCGGCATGGCCCCCACATAAGTCCGCCGGTGGCCCCGTAGCTCTGCCTCATCGCGCAGGCCCGCTAATGAAAGGCGGACGAACTTCCTTTCCAGAGCTTCGGCAATTGCCAGTCCGATGGAGGTCTTACCTGTTCCGGGAGGCCCCGAAAAGCACAGTATGGGGCCTCGCGTGATCTGCGCGTATCGTTTCTTATCGAGTATGCGCGTAACCGCCCTACGCAGCTCGTCCAGTTTGTAAGGTTTGGCCAGGTAGTGCGCTGCCCCTTTTGTGAGCGCATCCACTGCAGAATCCACAGTTGCGTAACCTGTGATCATGATAGTGGACGTATGCGGGCTTGATGCTCGTATTGACTCCAGGAGCTGTTGGCCATTCATGCGCCCCATTTTCAGGTCGGTGATGACGAGGTCGAATTCCCGGCCCTCCATTCTCTTCAGCGCGTCCAATCCGTCCGTCGCGAGTTCCACCTCGTGACCGAGCTTGCCGAGCACGTGTCTCGCGTTTTCTCTGGCAAGCTCCTCGTCGTCAACCACCAGAATACTGAATCTTTTCTGACTCCTAAGGGTTCTCACAGCAAGATATTCGAGGACCCTTTCTTTTACGTTGGCCAGCCCGTGGTGCTCACGTTCCAGGATTTGTTCAGCCCGCTCGATATCCAGGTTATCATCCGTAAACCGGTTCCAGGGCAGAGAAACCAGATAGTCGATGTACGATATGCCGATGCCGTATTCCGCTGCCGAGGGATCAGTCTTCTCCAGTCGTTCAAGCTCTTTGGTGGCCACTGGGAGCACATTTTCGGGAAGGCAGGCCTTACTTACGGCCTCGCGAAGGTCAACGAGATCCTGTGGTGTCCCCGGTCGTTCTTCTGGCGGTTTACGGAAGAGACCCATGATTTGTTCCTCGGTTTGCAGTCTGCGGGTTGGAATTATAGTGGATTTGCGATCTCTCGTCATCAACATCAGTGCGCACATGAACCTCTGTTGCAAAATGTAACCTGGGCTTTGCTCGAAGCAATAATGGCTATTTGTTTAAAATTGCGGCCATAACCAGCGAAAATGGCCCTTCGCGTTACTAACTGCAACGCCTTTTCCCCTTCCTATGTCTTTCCCGCAGCCCCTTCTTCACCATAACTAATAGTTATTACACCGCATTGGCGCTTTGGCACACTCATTGATCTATCGATAAGGCAGTGAAATGCGGACCGAGCTCGGAGGTGAACAATGCGGTCCTGGAGAGAAAGACTGCAGGCCCTGGCAATAGCGGTCACGTTCGCGGAGCAAGGCGAATGGGAAACCGCCCAATCATTCTTAGCTCCACGTGATCCAAAGCGTCGGAAATCCACCGTGGATGACAAACCTAGGTCTCGATCTGGAGTGCGCAAGACTGTTTATAGAGTTTGAAAGCTCCCACAGCCGGCAGCCACAGCGATCATCGAAAGCAATCTTCTGACAAGGAGCCCCCAATGGCAAGCAGGGTCAAGAAGCGGAAACTATTCATGAAGACAGCGCTTTATGGCGCGGTCACCGCGGTTCTCTATGCAGTGGTTTTCACCAATTCGGATTGGGTCATGCAGCTTTTTACTCGAGGAGGGGTTTACGCGGCCCTGCCGATTGCCACTGTCTTCATCTTCTCGTTTGCTCATGGAGCCTTCGCAGGGAATCTTTGGTCTTCTCTGGGCATCGATGCGGTGACTCGGCAACCTGCTGACAGACCCGAAGCCAGGCCTACCCGCCCGGCTCCAAGGCCGCGAGCTCGTCTTCGTTTAAGCCTCTAGAACCGAATCGAAGGAGACTGGAATGCACGATCTGGCCGTAGAAGGCTTGAAGTTTATTGATCTGAACTGGATCAATGTTGGGTTTCTCTTCATTGTGGGGTTTATCGGCGGTCTGGTAAGCGGGTTTATCGGGTCGGGTGGAGCGTTTGTGTTAACCCCCGGCATGATGAGCCTTGGAGTTCCGGCTGCTGTGGCGGTTGCCAGCAACATGTGTCACAAGTTCCCCAAGGCCATGGTGGGCGCGTACAAGAGGTTCAAGTACGGTCAGGTGGACCTGAAGCTGGGGCTGGTTATGGCTGCCTCGGCCTCTGTGGGGGTACAGGCTGGAATAAAGGTTCAGGAGTTCATACTCTCCAGATGGGGAGAGGCCGGCTCAAACCTGTACGTAAGCCTGTCGTTCGTTGCAGTGCTGGTTGTAGTGGGCGGCTACGTCTTCTACGATGCCTGGAAATCGGTAAAATCGGGTGGAGGTGAGCAGGTTTCCGCTCTGGCCCAGAAGCTGCAGAAAATCTATCTCCCCCCCATGATTCACTTCAAGACAGCCAATGTGACGATTTCTCTGTGGTTCACCATTCCTGTGGGCTTCGCTACCGGCATGTTGGCCGCGACGATCGCTGTGGGCGGTTTTGTGGGCGTCCCAGGAATGATTTATGTGATCGGCGCATCCGGATTAATATCATCTGCAACCGAGCTGGTAATTGCTTTCATTATGGGTTTTGGGGGATCCGTCAAATGGGCTGTCCACGGAATGGTGGACATCAGGCTGACTCTGATCATTCTGGCCGGTTCTCTCCTGGGTGTTCAGCTCGGTGCGATCGGCACTACGTACGTGAAAGATCACATGATCAAAGTCGTCATGGGCTCGATTATGATGATCGTTGCGGTGAGCAGGGCGCTTGCCGTACCCCAGTACCTGGTTGAACTGAACGTAATCTCCGTGGAGTCCTCCACAATCGCGATTCTCGAGGTTGCGAGCTTCGCCACGATGTGCTTCGCATTGGGCGTGGGAGCCATCATCATCCTTGGAAGCATGTGGAAGGGCCGAAGAGAAGCTGAGGCATACTCTGCAGTGGGTAGCGAGACTTACGAACATGTTTGATCGTCTCCTCATCGCTGTGGACGGCTCTGAAGCGAGCCTGCATGCCCTGGAACAGAGCTTTGCTTTGATTCGGGCAGAAAAGAGTTCGGCCAAAGTTGTGTCGGTTGTACCCCCGTACGAAGGGGACTTGCGATTGGTTGGAGTTAAGAACATACACGCGATGATGCGACAGCCTTATGAAGCCGCACTCGCGCAGGCATCGCGAGCAGCCGAGTCCCAAGCGTTCGAGCTTAGATTCTTTCTGGAGGAGGGGGAACCGGACGAGCAGATTGTCGGTCTAGCAGAATCAGAAGGCTGCGACGTCATCGTTATCGGGGTGCGAGACGCCAATTCAAGCGAGATGTTTCTCATGGGAAGCATCGCTGCCCGCGTGGTCGGTTCAAGCCCGACACATGTGCTGGTAATCCCGTACGCCACGACATTGAAATGGAACAGAGTCCTCGTGGCGGTGGATGGCTCTCCGTTTGGAGACAAGGCCGAGGAGATTGCATTTTATTTGCAGCGCGCGTACGGAAGCTCAATTACCTTGCTTTGCGCTGCGGATGTTCCGTCTCACATTTACGGGATTGACCCCAGCGCGGCCGACGGATTTATTGCGCGAGCACGCGAGGTCCTCGACGCCGCGGTCGGGCAAGCTCAGTCCTCTGGGGCACGCGCCGAGGTGCTCTTGCGAGAAGGAGATCCAGCGGACTCTATAACAGAGGAGGCCCGAAAGGGCGGCTTTGACTTGATCCTCATTGGCTCCCACGGCCGAAAAGGGCTGAAGCGGCTTCTCATGGGGAGCGTGACGGAACGAGTCATCGCACGTGCTCCATGCCCGGTATTGGTGGCAAAGATTTGATTCTTACGACCGGGTGACAGAGTCAAGTTCCGGAATTGGTAGGGCATCTCTCGCCCTAGAAAGAGGCGATTATTATGAAAGTACTAGTTGCAGTGGACCAAAGTCCCGAATCACATATGGCATTGGCCTACGCTTGTCATCTACTGGAACACTTCGACGCGGAAGTTCACGCTGTGTATGTCAAGCCCGATGAGGTGGAGGTGGCGCCGGAAAGCTTCTATGCGCCGTTCTTCACCAAGGACGGTCTCAAGGACTGGATTGATTCCGAAGCTCTGCAGGTCCAGGAGGGAGCTCTCAGCACTTGCCAATACTGTTTGGCAGGTAAAGTGCCGTGCCAACCTATGGTTGCCACAGGAGACCCTGCCGAAGAAATCCTTCAGACCGCGCAAGAAGGCGACTATGACATGATTGTGTTGGGATCGCATGGCCACTCCGCGCTAAAAGGTTTTCTGCTGGGCACGGTTCATGCCAAGATCCTTCACCACACACGACGGCCTATCCTCATAGCCAGAGATTTCAGGGAGATCCGACGCGTACTGGTGGCGTATCAGGGGTCGGCATGTGACCGGAAGGCGCTTGAATTCATAGGGCCTCTGTTGGGAAGAAGGAAGCCGCAAATTACCATACTTCACGTCATCAAGAACGAATCACTTACCGCCAAGGAATCGGCCGAGGCGTGCCTAGTTCAAGGTGATGAGGTGCTACGGGGCTGGGGCCACCAGCCTGAGATCAAGACGGCAACGGGAGACCACGTCGACGAAGTACTCAAGGAAATCAAGAGCCTGCCCTACGACTTGGTGGTCCTTGCGGCGTACGGCCACGAAAAGCCCAAGTTCTTTCGGATCATCAGTGACGAGGCGTTGAATCTTGTGCGTTCGACCTTGCGTCCGGTGCTCGTATTTAGAGACAAGGCCGAGTCATGAAGCGGGTGTGCGGCTGACCAAGACTATTCGAGTCCGTACCTCTTAATCTTTCGCCAAAGGGAAACTCGGTCAATACCAAGGGTCTCAGCCGCAGCTGTTTTGTTGCCGCCTGTCTGGGTCAATATCTGCTTGATATACTCGATCTCCTGTTCTTCCAGGGTGGGCAACCTGCCGTTTTTTCTGCGGAAAGTCGTAATGCTGAAGTCTCTAATGTCATCGGGGAGATGTTCTGCCGAAATGGTGCTTCCCGTGGCCAGCGCAATGCCGCGTTCGATAATGTTCTCCAGCTCTCTCACATTGCCGGGAAAATCGTAGTCTTTCAAAATGGCGAGCACCTCGCGAGATAGCGACGGTGTCTCTCTTCCTAACAGCTTTGAATGCTTCTCCAGAAAGTGGTGGGCGAGAAGCGGGATATCTCCCCTTCGTGCTGCGAGCGGAGGCAGGTCAAAAGAAACAACATTCAGCCTGTAGTACAGGTCCCGCCGGAATTCGTTCGACTGGACCGCTTCTTGTAGGTTCCGGTTCGTGGCCGCTATGAACCGCACATCCACTTGTATGGTGGTTGTTCCGCCCACGCGCATCATTTGTCGTTCCTGGATGACGCGCAGGAGTTTTACCTGCATGTTCGGGGACATCTCCGTGATTTCGTCGAGAAACAGCGTTCCGCGTCTGGCGATTTCCATGATGCCCGGCTTCGCGGCGTGGGCGCCCGTAAATGCGCCTCTTTCGTGCCCGAAGAGTTCACTGGTGAGCAATTCCTCGGAAAATACTCCGCAGTTTATGGCCATGAGCGGGCCACTGCTGCGTTTGCTATGCTCGTGGATGAATCGGGCGAGCAGCTCTTTACCAGTGCCCGACTCGCCGGTGATTAGGACATTGCAATCTGTGCGTGCAATCTGACGGGCGGTCTGCAAGAGCCGAGTCATCGCCGGATCTTTCGTGATAATCCGTATGGTATCGGCTTCTTTAAACTTTTTGAGATCTTCTTTGAGCTTTATATTCTCCTCTCTCAGTTGGATCTTTTCAACGGCCTCTGTCACGACCTTTCGCACAGCGTCGATGCGATACGGCTTGGAGACGTAGTGGTACGCACCCTTCTTCATGGCTTCAATCGCGGAATCTACAGTGGCGTACCCCGTGATCATGATCACTTCGCAAGAAGGATTGACCCGTCGGGATTCCTCGAGAATGGTCATCCCATCAGCCTTCTCCATCCTCAGATCGGTGAGCACTACGTCGAATTGACCTGTGCGCGCGAGCTCCAGACCTTTCGGGCCGGTTTCCGCGGTAACGATATCGTACCCTTCTTTCTGGAGGATGTGCTCCAGATTGATCAGGGCCATTTCCTCGTCATCGATAATGAGTATTCTCCGCATGTTGTTCATTCAGACAACTCCCTGGAGGGCAGCCTGACTACAAAGGAAGTCCCTAGCTCAGGCGCGCTGTCCACCTTGATGGTCCCCTGATGTCGCACGATGATGTCGTGGGTGATAAACAGGCCTAGGCCGGTTCCCTTCCCTACATCTTTGGTGGTGAAGAACGGGTCGAAGATCCGTGGCAGATCCTCGGGAGAAATCCCCACACCGTTGTCCTGAACGATTATGGTTGCGTAGCCGTCGCGAGATGCGAGCGCCCGGATTGTCACCGCTCCCGTTCCTTTGATGGCCTGAATCGCGTTGGATATCAAGTTCATGAACGCCTGCTGAATTCGTTGCTTGTCGGCAAATATGCTGATGTCGTCCGGAACGTCGATCGTCACCTCCACACTGGTGGGAATTTGGCCGTGGAGCAGCCTCAGGGAGCTCTCCACAATATTCTTCACGTCAACCGACTCTTTGAGGAACTCCCGGGTTCGAGAGAACTCCAGCAGGTTAAGAATGATGCCGCGAGCCTTGTCCACCTGTTCAACGACTCGCTTCAACACGTCTTTTTGGAACTCTTTGTCCCCGTCGTCTATCTCTTCAAGAAGGATTTCACAGGAGGAAGAAATATTTGACAACGGGTTGTTCACCTCATGCGCGACTCCCGCGAGCATTGTCCCCAATGAGGCCAGCTTCTTGGATTCTACCAGTTGCTCCTCCCTGACCTTGAGTTCAGCCGCCATGCTATTGAAGGCCTCGAAAATATTCCGGAGCTCCGCCTCGGGTGGGAAATCCGTTATCGGTTCGAATTTCCCTTTGGCGATCTGATGGGTGCTATCTTCGAGAAGTCTCAAGGGCCTGATCACCTTTACTGTGAGAAATACGCTCACGCCCAATAATCCGGTCGCTACCAGAGCAAATGCGAGCAGTTGAAGCCGCACCGTCGCTCCCATGATCTGTGCTATGGACAGGCGCTTCCTTCGGGCAACCGCTTCTGCAAATTCGGATATTGCCGAGCCCGTTTTCCGTATTTCTTGTTCGTATTCCTGACGCGCGGGAGACGGCTGGGGGCACTGCTCCGCACTGGCCAATTCCGCACACTGCTTGATGAGCCGCCCGTAAGCCTCAAGGTCTTTCTGAAATGTTGACGCCTGCTGAGGCGAAGAAAGAGACTCAATCCTCCCAAAGTTGCGCGCTACTAGGTTCTTGGCTCTTTGAACATGATACGCAGCGCTCCCCAGAGCTTGCAGATCGGCGTAAAGGAAATAATTCTTCTCAAACCGCCTGATCTCTAGGACCGACTCCTCCAACTTACTGATGTCCTCCAGGTAAGCAATCTTCTCTTCCAGCAAGTGCATGAAATAATACGACCCCAATATGCTGGCAGCCATAAAGACGTAGAGCGCACCAATCGCTATGAGCAGCTTGCGCCTAATACTATATGCCGCACGGGGCATTCAGACACCTCAAGAAAGACTCAGACCTCGGGGAATCAACCAGCCTCATTAGTGCGGGGAGCAAGTTTCGTTCCATCCTCAAGTGTAGAAAACAAGATGAGATCTCAGATCGTTAGCGCTACTGTTCGGCATAAGTCACAGGCGATTCCAGGCACCCAACGTTGCAATGTGCAACATTACGCTTTGCAATAGACGCATGTCGAACTCAACTATGTCTTATTATTATATTAAGCCATTCATTGGACATTTTGCAACACCGGTGTTGCAAAATGCACTACCTCTTCAGGTCTTCGATACATGCCCAGCGCACATTCGTCTCTGTTTCTCGGTCTTTCGAGAGTGCGCACTCCGGCACGAAACTTGAACACTATCGATGTGACTCCGGTTCGGAGGGACTCATGAAGAGAACCAAGAAGAAAATAAAGGCAATGCTGAAAGCGGTCGGGCTTGGATCAAGCCAAAATCCTGGAAGAGCCAAGGCCAACAGCGAGGAATTGACCCAGGTACCTCCTGGCTCAGATGGAAAGGCATCGAACGGCGGAGTTTTCGGAACGTCGAAAAAGAAGAGCTTCTCAGAAAAGCTTCAATCGGACTTCGCCGCGGTCGCTTTCGCCGAGGCCGGGGAATTCGAGACCGCCCGTGATATCGCAGCAACGAAGAGCAAGGCCCGGACCATTCTTTTGGTTATCGAAGGTGAGAGCCCGAGCAAAATGTCGCTCAATCACGCCCTGGGCCTCTGTAAGCGTATGGGAGCTGAATTGGATGTACTTCAGGTAATTCAAACTCCACAAGATCTCAGCGACCCCAACGAGCTGGGCCGCCGCATGTCTCAAGCATCATCAAATATTGTGACGTGCTTGCAGGACGTTCAGAGGCACGAAATTCCCTTCAAGGTCACTTTGAGGTTGGGAAACGCGAACGACAAGCTGGTCGATTACGTGAAGCAGCACAAGGACGTGGGCGTAGTCGTGTTGGATTCTCCACAGGCCGACAGCCCTGATACTCGGAGTAGACAGTGGCGCAGGTTAGTCGAGCGTTTATCCCAGAAATTGGCAGTCCCGTTGGTCACAATCACAGACAGAAATCCCTTGGACATGCCGGCGGGGCCTTGACCGCGCGGGAGTTCTCCCCTCTCAGCCCCGAGCAGGCGCGAACGTCGTCGAACGCGACGAATCTCTTTGGGCACGAGACGCAGAGTCCGCGACGCGTTTGGGTCAGTGGTGATCCTTCTTGACTCTTCCTTCTCAGGACGCGGGGGAATAACACGACAAAGAAACCTCGGCGTCCAAAGGCAGCGGGTGCGTTGCTTCGCTTTCAGGGACAGTCCTTGCCCTTGCTGACTCAATGCTTGCCGGCCCCTACGAAATCTCCTTGACATCCATGCCAAAATGCATCATCAATATATCAATGAAAGTTGATGTATTGATTTCATAATAGCTACGGAGAATCTGTGAGGGAAGACAGTGCGGGTTAAAGAACGAGAGAAACCAGTCGACCTCGATCATAGCCTCGGCATTGTGGCTTTTGTGGGCAAAAGTCTTTCGGATGAGAACCGTCTTCGAATCCTTTTGTCGCTCTGCAATGGCAAGAAGACCGTCTCCACCATAGTGGAGGAGATGAATCTCTCTCAACCCCTTGTGTCTCACCACCTCAAGGAATTGAGACGCTGCCTCTTGGTAAACGTCGAACGCAAAGGGTTGTTCGTGTACTACGAGATCGCCGATGAAAGAGTGATCGACATAGTTCGGGAACTGGCCCACCTGGGAACAGATCTGCTTGCAAAAAGAGACTCTTTTTAGCCTGTGGAGAAGCACACATGAGCAACGGCAAAATTCAGAGACTGGTGGATTCAATGGATCCGCTTGAAGCGGCAAGCGAAATGGCCGATGCGGCAAAGAAGCTATTTTCTCATTTGGGTGAGGACGCGCTCCGCGACTTTCTGACCCGCCTAATCGGGGATAAGCGCCAGGATAAAATTACCGGCCTCGTCCATTTGTGACTGGCTACATGCATGGACGAAGGTGTCGATCCAACAGCAATGTGTCGGAGTTTGGTGGAAAAGATCAGTCAGTCTGAGCAGCTGCGTTCCGTGGCTGACCCGGAGATTCTGGTTCTGTTCGAGGATTGGTTGGAGGAATTGGAAAACGAGACAGTGGCCGTATTCAAACGACGGAGTTCCGTCACTCCCGCGGATCTTTCGAGGGAATTGGGCATGTCCGAGTCCGGAGCAATGTTCCTTATTACCAAGCTTAAGAGAGACGGGAAATTATAGCTCTTGGCGTACGAAAACCGGAGGCTCAGATGGAAAAGGAATTGAACTGGAAAAGACTTTGGCTCCCGGTCCTGGCAATTACGGTTACCGCGGGAGTCCTCTGGTTCACGAACGGAGCGGTGACGCCCAGGGAACCCACGTGGGAAGATGTGGTGGCGGAAGCGAGCGATGGTGGATACCGGTTGATAAACACCGATGAACTCAAGAAGCGATACGAAGAGAATCCTCAGAGCATTTTGCTGGTAGATACGCGCCAAGAGTGGGAATTCGCGATGGGACACATCGCAGGCGCGGTGAATTTCCCCGTGGAACCTACTGCGTGGTCAAGGTGGTGGAAGAGAGGCGAACTGGCCTCGCTGCTCGGTTCTGACATGAATCGCTTCATCGTATTCTATTGAGCGGGTCTCACCTGAGTCCGCAGCGACTCTGCCGCTCGGGTAGCGGTGCAACTTGGTTACAGGAACGTGTATCGTGACGCAAAGGGGTTTCCGGAATGGAAGGCTGCCGGCCTGCCCATTCAAAGTGTCCCGGTCGATCAGGCAAGATCGATCTCGCAGCCGGAAGGATCCGGTCCGCTTTACGGTTGGGCTATGCTCTGGACCCTGTTGGGAGTCTTTGTCGGTGGGCTGGCTCTTAATCTGACTCCGTGCGTTTATCCCTTGATTCCCATAACCGTCTCGTACTTTGGGGGCAGGTCTGGCCGTGGTCGCGGAAAGTTGGCCATTCATGGGTTGCTGTACCTCGGCGGTTTGTCGGTGACAAACTCGGTGTTGGGAGTGGTGGCTGCACTTACGGGAAGCCTGATGGGAGCCGCGCTTCAGAACCCCATCGTGTTGGTGGTTGTTGCTGGTGTCCTCGTGTTGTTTGCCACAAGCCTTTTCGGATTCTGGGAACTGCGTCTTCCTTACAGCCTCACCAGCGCAGCGTCCAAGTCATACGCAGGATACTTTGGTACGCTGTTCATGGGCTTGACCCTTGGTGTGGTGGCAGCACCATGTCTGGGTCCTTTCGTACTGGGCTTGCTTACCTGGGTGGCAAGTATGGGCAGCCCCTGGTTGGGCTTCGTCATCTTCTTCACACTCAGCGTTGGCTTGGGAGTGCCGCTTTTCTTCCTGGCAATTTTCTCAGGGAGCCTGGAAAAGCTACCCGGATCCGGTGAATGGATGCTGTGGGTGAGAAGACTGATGGGCTGGGTGTTGGTCGGAATGGCTGCCTATTTTGTCAGTCCTCTATTGCCGTCCTCCGCACGCGTGTTCGTGTTGGCAGGGGTGGCTCTTGCGGCTGGGCTCCACCTGGGATGGATCGATAGCACTGAAGGCGGTTTCAGAGCATTCCGAGTGGTGAGGAACGTTGTGGGGGTGGCTGGTCTGATTGTGGGAGTACTCCTTATCGGTTCGTGGCTGAAAGTAGGGCCTGGAGTCCCGTGGCAACCGTATTCCGATGAAGTAATGGAACAAGCCCGAAAATCAAACAAGCCGGTGATCGTAGATTTTTCCGCTACATGGTGTACGCCCTGCCGGGAGCTTGAGGACATTACGTTTCGTGATCCACAAGTGGTGAAACAGGCTCAAGATAACTTCATCATGGTCAAGGTTGATCTGACCACAAAAGGAAACCCACTCTACGAAAAACTGGTTGCGCAGTATTCGATCAAAGGGGTTCCAACGGTGGTCTTCTTCGATGCTCACGGTCGGGAGCGTGCCGATCTGCGCTTGGTAGATTTCATCCCCGCGGATCAATTCTTAAGCAGAATGTCCCAGGCCAAACAATCACCGAACTCAGGCTCCTAAGACTCAGTAAAACAAGGAGGAAAGTATTATGTTGAAAGTTCGTCTCTTCCTAAATGAGCCCAATGGTAAGCCTTGAAGACACTTCAAGGAGATTGCGTCCAGGTTGGGCGCAGAATATCCGATTGACATCGATGTCACCGCTAAGCCTCGTGCCGAATACCAGACGGACCAGTGGGCGGATACTGAGCTGCCATGCGCTCCTGCAGTCATGGTAGGCGAAGAGATAGTAGTGGAGGGATCGGATGTTACGGAAGAAAAAGTCGTGGCCGAGATCAGAAAGCAACTCGGAATGGCTCCGCTTGAACCGGAGAAGAAAGGTATTCTCGGTCGTCTGTTTAAGTGAGACCGTAACGAGAAAAATGGGAGATCGACACGTCAATGGAAACTGATCTTATCATCTTCGGTGGGGGACCAGCGGGCCCTTGGACTGACGAAAGTCTCTTTCAGAGAATATGCCCTTGCTTCGCTCATTGGAATGCTGCCGGGCGGTCTCATGTATGTCTATTTCGGGTCCGCAGCAAGGTCGCTTGCTGACGTTGCCGCTGGTAAGGTTGAAGGAGGTTGGGCTGGTCAGGTCTTCTTTTGGGTAGGACTGGCTGCAACGATCATTGTGGCCGGCTTTGTGACTCGCCTGGCGAGAAAGAGCCTCAAAGAAGCGGAAGAGGCCTCCCAGATGGTAGAGCCGTCAGTTCAAACATGATCGAATCTTAGCACCGGAGTTATGTCAATGCCTACCGAAAGAGCGACGAGGAGAAACGAAGCAGCAGGTTTCGTTTCGGCGAGAAACAGACTCTGTTGGATTTCGACGACAATTTTCATTGGCATGATAGCTGTCGGATGGTTCTTCCCCTGGTTTGGCTATTTCGTTCCCCTCTGCATGGCGGCGGCAATACTCCCCGCCTTCTTCTGGGGACGCCGCTGGTGCGACTGGTGGTGTCCGAGGGGGAGCTTCTTGAGTCAATGCCTCAACAGCATCAGTAGAGGGAGGGCAGTTCCGCGGATCATGCGAGGTCTTCCGTTCCGGCTGTTCATGATGGGAATGATGATGACCGTCTTCTCTGTCCGCATCTTCCAGCTTTGGCCTGACCCGGTGCAAATCGGCGGATTCTTCGTTACGTTTCTCACGGTTACCACGATTGCCGGGATATTCGTGGGCATCTCCTTTAAACCCAGGAGCTGGTGCGCATTCTGCCCTGTTGGAACTATGGCAAAATGGGCCGGGACGAACCGGTATCCGTTGCGCATTACTGAAGACTGCACCGAATGCAAACTTTGTGAGAGAGTCTGTCCCCTGGGCATTGCTCCCCATTCGTTCAAGACTTCAGGTATTGTAGCGGACTGGGACTGCCTGAAATGCAAACTCTGTGTGGTCAAATGTCCCAAACAGTGCCTGCATCTTGGCGGCGAAGGGTTATCGCGAGCAGCATAGCGAGTAAAGAGGAGCCTGGGTTCCGATATGCAGAGATCGTGCCGCTTTGATGCGGATGCAGACCGATACGACTCATGGTTTGAATCTCGAGAGGGCCAGGCGATCTTTGAGATTGAGAAGAATTGTCTTCGAGCCTTGATTCCAACGGTTGCAGGTCTGTGGCTCGAAGTCGGTGTGGGCAGCGGCAGGTTCGCTATGTCTCTGGGAATCGGTGAGGGGGTAGATCCGTCACAGGAGATGCTGAGTATCGCAGCACGTCGTGATATTCAGGCCGTTCGCGGGATCGGGGAAGACTTGCCTTATCGGGATGCGATTTTCGACGGAATTCTCATGGTCACGACGCTCTGTTTTCTGACGGATGCCAAAAGAACGTTGTCGGAGTGCCATCGGGTCCTCTGTCCGCGTGGAACCCTGGTGGTGGGGATAGTGCCTGCCGAGAGTCCGTGGGGACGATTGTGCAGGGCAAAAGGTCGCGAGGGTCATCGTTTCTATTCCAAAGCAAGTTTCTACACATGCGAGCAAGTCGTTCGTATCTGTGGTGAGGCAGGATTCGCTTTTGACAGGGCTGTGAGTTGCCTTTCGACTCACCCGCATGAAGAGCCACGGCTCGACCTGAAAGAAGGAGTCAACGAGAACACCGGGTTTGTGGCACTGCGTTTTCGCAAGGCCTAGCCGGACAGTCTTTTGAGACAGTGGGCATAAGAATAAATATGCTCATCGCAGAAAACGACCCGGCAACGAGCCTCTGAGAGAGACAGTTAAACCATCAAGGATGCTGTTACCAATCCGGCGTTTGACGTTTTTTCGAGCAGTGGTTGCGCTGACTCTCTTAATTGTGCTTCAAAGCTCTCCCGCAAACTCAATCAAGATTCCTTCCGCACTATTGATAGAGTAGCTTCTTCATCTCCAAAATGGATTCCAGATTGGTCAACCCCTTCACTTCTTCGGCGGTGTAGCCCATGAGCTCCCACGCCGGCTTAAAAAGGACCTTCCCACCTTCGTCGTAGGCATCTACCAGGACCTTGCGGTGGAAGAAGGATGAATTGTCGGAGTGACACTCCTGGCAACCTTTTGCTCCCAATGCTTGCTTTGCAGGAAGTACGTTGTGATCAAGGTTGAATCCATGGCTGTCCCCCTGCTCGTCCTTGTAAGATGTAAGTTCATCGCCAACCAGCTTATATATCTTCCCCCCTTTAGCCAGCGCAGGATTGCGGCTTATGGGATTCCCGTATCTGTCTGTGGCATCTCTTATGGCAAGCAAGAAAGCCTTGATCTCGTCAAGACTGTTCAGTTCCGGCACGCCGTCCCCATCGTCATCCTTGAGAACAGGCTTCTTCAAATCCCTGATCTTCCACAGGGGAATGGGTGCGGCCATTCCTGTTTTTTCGTCCAGGTCACGCCACGAGTTGGAAACGAGTTCCTTGAAAGGCCTTATTTTGTTTCGATGCACTTTCAGAGCAGGGAGCCAGCGTTCCGGAAATTGCGTGTCGAATTGAAGGAAACGACCCGTTGGGAGAATGATTGTCTGGCCTGACGTGGCGTTGTCAAACACCAGTTCGCCGGGAGCATCCTTGTAAGGAATATGACAGGCCTGGCAACCGATCTTTTCGTAGTGCAGCGGCGGAAAAGTATGCTTTTTCGGAAAAGGAGCTTTCTCATATGCTCTCTTCAGATGGCAGTCCTCGCAGGTCTTCATGGTCATGTCCAAATCGTCCCGCACGGTAGAGAGAGCTTCATCTCCTTTTGCAAAATTATGCTGTTCGTCCCCGGGATGGCAAGTCAGACAGGTCCCCATCTTGAGGATGTGGATGTCTTTGCGTGGATCAATGGTGCGCCCTCGCTTTTTCGTGTCGGACGCGTTGTGACAATTCCAGCAATTCTCAGATGGGACTTTCCTGGTGATCTTCTCTCCAAGTTTCTTGAAATCCACGATAGTGTTTTTGGCGTAGTCAACGGTTACAGACTTCGCGGAGGAGTCTCCTGTGTGGCTCTTTTCCATCTCTTTGGTCGAAAATAGGCCACTCTTCCCGCGTGGCACCGCGAATTGATCAGCCTCTGCCCAGCCGGCTCCAATGGTCGCTGCCCACCGGAACTTCCGTCCGTTCAACGCGGCACTGCGGCCTTTCCAGTTGTAACCCGGGAGGTGGCAGATTAGGCAGTCCGCTTCGACAACGCCGCTCTTATCCCAAGGGGCGCCGAACTGCGCATTACCTCCGGAGAACGCACTATAATCTCCGTCGAATTCGGGCTTCTTGCCGCTCAGCTCGTAGCCGAACTTCTTTTTCTTATCATCATAGTATTTGTGACCTTCCCGATCGTACTCCAAGGACCCCGCTCCAGGATGGCATTCTCCGCACATCTGGGCAAAGTAAAAAGCAGTCTTATCCATTTTGGAATAACTGTGATTGCTCTTCGAAGCCAACTGGCTCGAATCTATCGCGGGAGGTCACCACTTGCCGAACATGCCCGACGATTTATGCCAAGGCTTCTTTGGATTGAAGTCGTCGGATATAATGATTTTACCTGAACCGTCGGTTCTGCCCTGCTGGAAATGGTAGCCGTTTGTAATCTTGTCGTACTCATGACAGGTCCCGCAGGTCTGTCTGGGGCTGTACGGCGCTTTGCTGTGTATGGTAAGTTCTTTGCCGTCGTAGCCCTTAAGAACGATAGGTTCGTGGGTCTTCTCTTCTTTTAGATCGGCCTGCTCGTTTACTTGCGCGGCCCCTCCCGCGCAGCAAATCGCGAGTACGAAAATGCACGCCGGGAGTGATAACTTTCCTGTCATCTTTAGCTCCATCATGAATGCACGTGAAGGCACCTTTTCGCTACTGAATTACTTTACTCCAACCTCGCAAGACAGGCATGATAGGGGTTTTTCAATCACCGTAATATTTGTTGCGAAGGCCCTGTGCATTATTAGCAATTGCAGCCTTCCTCCACAGATATCTTAATCTGACCTGTGGCCTTTTCGCCGTTTTGATCTTCCACGCTGACGCTTATCCCATAAACCCCTTGAGTGAAGGTATGTTGCGCCTCTTTCCCCTGAGCGCTCTGTCCATCTCCAAAATCCCAATGGATCGATTTGATCTTTCCGCTGCCGCCTTTTATCACTGCGTTACATTTGACGGTATAGGGCGGCTTGCCTCTCCTGCTTCTTATTCCTCCTATTTTTACACTCAAGGGCCCGCCTATTGAATTGCGTTCTTCTTCCATGAGGAGACTGCCGCCGATGCTCTTTGAGGTCTTCAACAGAGCCGTGCTCATTTGCTGAGGCATCGGAACAGGAGTGCCTTCCGGTTTTTCTTTCATTTTCACGGTCACCTGCTGGCCCTCTTCGATTATTATTTGGTTCATTTCAGCATCGACCAGGACCCTTCCGATACAGGAACAGACCAGAAATTCCTTTGCAGTCTCGTCATACTTTAGAAGAAACTCCGAACCTTGAGTGAGAACAGGCACATTGTTAACTCTCACTTCAAAGGTTTCAAACAACTCTTCAGGAACTTGCGCCTTGGCAAATATTCTCCCTTTTTCCAGCTTCAGGAATGTCTTCTCCGTCTTGGTGTCCGTCTCAAACGATATACCTTGCATGTACAATATGGTCTCAGGGTACAGCTTTACTACGCTGCCGTTTGACCATGTAAGAATGGCCTCCGAATTTCCCTGGCAAGAAATTCTGTCCCCTCTCTGGACGAGATCACCTTCCTTTAGTACTGCTCCTTCCCTGGTTACCGTCCCGCTGCACTGAGTAATCTTTACAGTCGAGGCATCCTGACCAAAAGAAGATGTCCAAGAGCTTAACACTATAGCAAAGACAGCAATTGTGGACGTGGCAAAACAAGTTCGAGTTCTCATGATATTCAATCCTTGTGCGTTTCATTTAATGTTTCGGCAATGGGGCCATAGAAAAATTTGATGCGATGTGATTTCCCATCCGGATGTTCGATCCTATCCACTTCCCGGTCTTGCCCGTGGCAGTCCAGACAGACCAAACGTTTCAGCAGAGGTTTGAAGGTGTATGGATCTTCAGGCCGAACAGCCTCGATGAGCGCAGGATTTTGCCGCTTCTTATCCGTCCGCACGACGAACTTCTTCAATGTTTCATGCTGCCGTAAGAAATCATCATCCGGAACCACCTTGTCGACGACCGCTCGGGCAGGCGGAGGCGTAATCCTTTGTGTCGCCACCATCTGCTCCAGCCGTTCTTCGTCGCTTCTCGCTCTCTCGTGCAAATCTGTGTAGGGTTTTCGTTCTTTCCAAGATTCGTGGCAGGTCAGGCAGTTGATGCCTCGAAGTTTGTTGTATTTCCTGCCGGTTTCCGCAGACACAACCGGAGTCTCCGGGATCAAATCGTTGATGATACGACGATTCGCCC
>JBMOME010000024.1:0-2739 GCA_049323095.1 Thermodesulfobacteriota bacterium | reverse complement strand
TCCTGAATTGAAAATGCACTATACGCGTCTCGTGAATCATGGGCTTATCAAGGAAGTTAAGCGAGGCAGGATGTTCCAGGTCACGCTCGGTCCTACGTTTCACGATTTACGGGACCGCCATCGAGCCGAGTTGATTCCGTATGAATCTCTGATGGAAAAAGTGGTCGATTTGTTCTTGAGAATGGACACTAGTCAGGCCGAACTGGCGGCCTCGGTCATCTACGCAGCAAAAGCGCTTCTGACCGAGAAATCGGAAAAACCATCTGAAAACGATGTATTGCGATTTATTATGGATTGGAAGAAGCGCCGGAGGCCCGCGCTCGACGAGGCAGAAGTCGCGTGGAGTATTCGCAACCTCACAGCCCTGCGTTGGCTGCCCGTCAGATTCAGCAAGGATCTCCCGATTTCCGCGAAGCATGCTGCTTGAGCCCCCGCAGGGTGTGCTCCACTTAGTTCAAGGTATGTTGCCCGGCGTGACCCATGCGTGGCGGAAGCGGTGTTGGCCGGGGCATGGCTCGATTCACGTGTGACTAAGAACAGCGAGGCTCTCCAAACAAGGCTGTAACCCAAATCACTTTGCAGGTTGTGGGAGGCCCCTGGGCCGGTCTTCTGGAACTGCCGCTAGAAAAGAAAGTGGAAAGCCTCTCTTTCCCTCAAGAAGACCCCGCCAAGGCCTGCCAGTTCACCAGTCGACGATTTCGGGCGGGGTAAATGATTTCCGCTCTGACGAAGGCTCGCCCATTAGGCCCAAACTAAATCCGTCGATCTCGCTAATGCGGGCCCTCCACCAGATTCCCTTCGTAGGCCCGGACCCACCGTGCAGAGTGAGGAACCTAGCGCCTCTCAGGTGGAGGTAGCGGATTGGTGATGAAGGACTTTCCTCGGTCGTCGGAGGTGCAGTTTTCTCCTTTAGTGCGGCGCTACAATTCTGCTGGATCAAGCTCACTATCTTCTCGTTTCCGCAAACCTTGCCAATTTCACTCGCTAAGTAATCTATGTACACATTCCTACCTACAAGCATTCCTGAAACCAGAGCGCCACCTATCATCAATGTAATAGGTATTTCCGCATTCGTCTCGTTTACCTGCGTGACTAATTCGGAGAGTACCGCGTCTGGCTCCTTTTGCAGGTTAATGTCGACCCTTGCCTCACGTTTCGCATTATTCTTCGCTTCTGTCATTTGTCCCTCCTTAGCCGGAATTAGGCCGCTTCCTGGACAGGTTCTCTTGCATCCCGCATGTCCAATGTGCTCGCCTTAGCGACGGGCGACGTTGGACTCAAGGCCACGCCAATGAAATGGGCTATATTTTCCCATCCCCGAGCCTAACTCGGCGCTCATACCCTGATCAATAGCAATCTTTGCTGAAAAGCAGCTCAGAAGATGACAAGTTGCTGCCCCGACAGACGTCCCTGTGACGCTATGTAAGTGGGTGGATACTCGCCCGATGGAGAGGTTTCGTGTCCTCTTTCTTTCGCGAGTGAAGGCAGCGAAGGTTGATTTCTGAAATCAGCAGGAAAGTATTTCGAACTGCGTGTCGCTTTTTGAAAGGTCTTCAACGGTGACAGTCTAAACGACAGGTTCGGTCCGCTCTTAACTCATTCCGGGCTGTTGACGACCGGATATGCGTCAAGAGACAGACATGATCTTCGTATGACTATGATGGCGACGCCACCCTAAAAACCGGCGGAGATGCTTGCACCAGCGGTCCAGTGATTGCGGGTGAATCTCAATTCGAAGTCCTGATCGGGAGCAACAAAGCCGACCTGAAAGAACCTGGCATCCACCTTGCCCGCAGTTTGCAGGCTCGTCCATGAGCCGAATATGCCGACCGCGCCCCAGCCCACCTGAGCCTTGTATTCCCCGAACAATTCCAAAAAGTAACCGCTTCCCAGGTCGCCCGAATATTCATCCCGAGCTATTCCCGGAAACGCGCCACTGTATGCTTCCTTTTGTTTTGCGTATGCGGGAACGTACGGGAATCCGATCAATCCAATTTGCAGGCCAGGATACTGGTGTAGGACAAAGCCCACGTAGGGAATGTAGGCTGTCAAGGTAAAATCGGCCTCATCCGCTCCCTCACCGCCTATAGTTATTATTCCCGCTGCATTGTTGAACCGTGTATCAAAAGAGTCGAATCGAAATCCGCCTAGTAGGTCGATTCCCCCACCGAGCGGATATCCAAGATCTCCCTCCAGCGTGAACCAACGAACTTCAGCGTTCCAGGCCCTGGAACCCGGAAAGGGGAAGTTGGCTGCACCAAAACCCGTCGTCGTGAACAAGTAAGTTTCCGCGCTCTTCTGACTAAAGGGAATAAACCAGGCGGCTCGAGCCCACAATCGCAGCGTATCGGTCAAAGGGCCATTGACTACCGCGCCAAGCATGACGCCGTCCACCGGGAACTTATGCTCCACCGATAACAAATCCGTGGCCAGGGCTTCGGATCGAGCTTCAAGAGTGATCCCCGCTCGGTTGAGCGTAGAGAAGTACCCCGCTTGCACCTCTGCTTTCCAACCGGGGACGGCAGTGCCACCCGGTCCACAGCCGGACCTGGAAAACATGGGAGCAGATTGAAGGAGTCCCCCGATACCCGGCCACGAGTCGGCCCAGACCTGAGCCATTGGCGAAAGTAATAACGCACTAACAAGCGCCACGCGCCAAAGTTTCATAATCACACCCTCCGACACTCCCCTCAAGGGGCAGTGAACTGAATTTGTGCCACGGTGTTGCGAACTGGGGAC
>JBMOME010000023.1:9572-23084 GCA_049323095.1 Thermodesulfobacteriota bacterium | reverse complement strand
CCCCAACGGCGTATAGAAGTTTTTGGAAAGGGGTTCGGGGAGGCCCCGCGAAGCGCGGGGTTACAAAAAGGTTCTCCCCGTCTTACTTTCTTAAAGGCGCATCAGTATAAGTGCTGAGGCGGCCTTTCTCGGCGAGCGGCTTCACTTTCGCCGTCATGCCTTCCCCACTTGGATAATCGCGGAGAGCATATCAAACCACCTCGTATAACCGAACTCCAAGACCTCACAACCGTGTCGCTCTGCATACCTCTTTATCCGGGACTGAGAAAAGAGATGCGCGCGCGGTGTCATCACCTGATCCATGAACAGGGTCATGCAACTTTTGCGATCCAAAAAGGAGCCTTTGGTTAGGTAGGTGATGGACTGGATGGCTGCACTAAAAAACGGATAGAGCGCCACAGTGGGCAGGGTCTTGTTCCAATTCCAGTATACGTAACGAAAAGGATAAGTGGCCTTGTGCACAACGTAGAAATAGGGATGCCACTTATTGTACACGCTGATGTACATGAGGCCCCCGGTGCGAGTTATGCGGACGAGCTCCCCGAAGGCCCGCTCAGGTGCTTCCGTGTGGTGGATCACTCCCTGGCATATGGTGCAATCGGCAACGTTGTCCGCGAAGGGAAGGTCCATCGCGTTCCCGCAAAAAGCTGAGTAACCTCTTGCCCGCAGCGCGTCCACATTGCCTGCCGCAAGGTCCAGCGCAGTGATCTTCTCCTTTGGGATGCCGTATTCGTGATACACGTCCATCCAGTAGCCCGCGCCGCACCCGATATCGTACAAATGGGCTCCTGGAGGTATCATAGTCAAAAACTTGAGCAGGTGCCTGTCTTCGCGTTGGCTCCTGGCCCGTTCCGCGCCCAGTCGGATATCCCCGAAGCGGTACTTATCGTAAAGTGCCCGCGCTCGTTCGGTAACGTCATCCATCAGTACGATCCTCAGCGCGTGAAGGCCGCGCGGTCTGCATCTGTCGCGGCCCTAAGCGAAGCGCCATTATGGCACAACACCCTGGGGCACGCAATTTGGATAGAGGGACGTTGAAATGGTGAGCTCCGGCCCCAGGTGCGTATCGCGGCTGGACGAAGCGGCTCGTGGGATATACAATCGGCCGGACCGGATTAGCGGCCTGGGGCCCCAAACCGCCAAGGGCCTGGTCGCTTGCAATTCGGAATCCAGGAGCCCTAGCAAACCGTTGAGCCTCTCGCACCAAACAGACCGTGAACCTAATCAGGGTGGTAGTCGCGCCGATCGCCGTTGGTTCTGGGGTACCGTGATCGGCTACTCTGTCGTCGCGATCTTTGCAGTTCTGTGCGGGCATTACATTTATTCGCATCGAGAAGATTTCGCCTTTGTGGCCACTGTTTCCTATTTGGATTTGGCCATCGCAGGTGTGTTTGTGCTGGCGAGCTTCTTTCTCGGTATATTTCAGATGGGACTGTTCTTGAAGAATTTCGGGGTCTCTCTAGGATTCATGGAACTCGCCGCGATTACCATGACTACCTATTTGGGCAACCTGGTGCTCCCGATGCGCGGAGGGACCGCGGGTGCGGCCATTTACTTGAAGAGGGCTCACGGGCTTAATTTCGGCGATTTCGCAGTGATCTACGCGGGAACGGGCCTGCTCATGGCCCTGGTAAACACCGGACTTGCGCTGGCCGGATTGATCGTCTTGTACGTGGTGAACGGCTTTTTTCATCTCGCATTGACCGTACTGGTGCTGCTCTTTTTTGCGTTCTGCTCGTACCTGAGTGTTTTTCCGCCATCAGCTTCGTGGAAGCGCGGCGGCTTTCTGGGACGGCTCTTTGAACTGGCCAATTCCTGGCATGTGCTCACACGGGATCGTCCGCTTTTGCTCAGGTTGACCGTGCTCTTCGTTCTGGCCCCCCTCTTCTTGTCGGGCTCGTTCCATTTTGTCTATCGAGCTCTTGGAATCGACCTGGCGCCATCCGCGGTCCTGGTTACATCCAGCCTGGGAAATGTGGCCAACCTGGTCCCGATTATTCCCGGATCGCTGGGCGTCTTTGACGCGGTCACCATCCAAATACCGCACATGTTCGGGCTTGATGCCGCCAAGTCGATCTCTGCCACACTTCTGTACAGGGTCATATTGTTTCTGGAGTGCATTGTTTTCGGAATTCCGGGAGTCATTTATCTCTTTTCGGTGCTTAAGCGCGCAAAGCCGGTCGTAGGATCCCGAGATCCCGGCAGCATCTAGAAGCTCACGCGCTGTATCTCCTTTGAGTCAGGGGCCTATGTCGGATCAGTGGAGTAATCGAATCCGCGTTGCTTTCTGGTTGATCGGCTCCGCGCTGGGTATCTTGCTCGCCTACACCGGCCGATACTTCATCAATAGCGATGCGCCCATCTACATCGAGATGGGGGAAGCTCTTCTCGCGGGCAATTGGTGGGGGTTGGTGAATTTCACGTTCAGCCCGGTCTATGCCGTGCTCATGGCATTAGCTCAGGCGTTGCTCAGGCCGGAAAGGCTCAGCGAATTGCAGGTCCTCAGAGGGGTGAACGTAATCTGCCTGCTGGCCGCGATGGGTGCATGTGACCTCTTTATGGCAGCGCTGAAAAGAGAGTGGAACGCGCTGCGCGAACCCGACACACAGCCTTTGCCCTGGCCGGTAGTCTGCCTTGTTTCATACAGCTTATTTCTCGTGGCCGCGCTGGTAATGATCCGGGTGAGGCTCATGAATCCGGACATGCTCGTCTTCGCGGTCGTTCTCATTTGCATGGTCTTTGTGCTCAAGATCAGACGAGCGCCGCAGAAGCTGCTTCCGTGGGTCCTTCTGGGGGTCTCTGCCGCGGTCGGTTACTTGACCAAGGCATTCTTCTTTCTCTTTTCGCCCATGGTATTTCTCGTGGCCTGGTTGAGCACGGCGCGCCTGAAAAAGGGTGTCACCCGCGCGATCCTGGCGGCGGTCGTGATGCTCGTGGTGAGCGCTCCGCTCATTGGTGCGCTCTCCTATCGCAAAGGAGGCTTCTCCTATGGCGAAGGCGGACGGCACCTGTACGCGCTGACCATTTCCGGGCAAGGGGACCCGATCTTTCCGCCACGCGTGATCAATGAGCGGCCCCGTGCTCTCTCGTACAATTTTGACGTGGACTGCACCAGGCCGGGCGCTTTCGATGTGTGTTACTTCACCATCGGCTTCCAACCCAAGTACAACTGGCCTGTGCATTTCGCATTTGCTGCACGAAACGCTGGATTGGTCTTCACGCAAAATCCGTGGCTCGTGCTGCTAGTACTGTGGTTCTTGGGGCAACTGCTCATCGGCTCCTTTAGCGTGTGGAGTTTCCGCCCGCTCCACCTTTCACTTGTCCTTATTGCTTCCGGAATCTGGGGAACCGCCCTTTTTTGCCTGATCAGTATGGAACCACGGTACGTGGCTCCTTTTGTGTACTTGGGATTCATGGGGCTAGTCGTGGGCCTGAGATACCCTACGAATGAAGCGAGCGCATTGCACCGTGCCACATGGAGCGCGGTCCTGCTCAGCGCCTGCCTGCTGGCAGTCTTGGCGCATTCAGCCGTGGACCAGAGTTTCCGCGGGCTCGTGTCTACCCAGGAAAAGGCATCCTACCGGGAAGCCTTCTTCGAGGAAGTCGCGGTCAGGGACTATCTCTTGAAAAAGGGCCTGATTGCCAAGGACCTGGTGGGGATTGTGGCTAATCCACCCATGTATTGGGCGAGGTTGGCCGAGGTGAGAATACTCGGCGAAATCCCCGACGCGAAGGAGTTCATGCAGGCTACGGCTCAAGACAGGGCGCAGGCTGCTCGAAGCATGAAGGACGCGGGTTTCAAGGCACTGATCGGAAAAGGGAATTCGTTCAGCAACCTGCATTCCGAGGGCTGGGAACAGGTGCGGGGCACAAGGGACTACTACGTCAAGATGCTGAGCGCAGGCCGACATCGGCCCACATCTTGAAACGTCCTGTCAGGCGGGACGCCAAACGGATCGGATGAGACCATGTGCGGGAGATTCGTTCTGATGGCATTAGGCAAACTTGTGGCAGAGCAGTTCCAATTGGATGATGAACCTGACCTGGAGCCCCGATACAATATTGCCCCGTCGCAACAGGTAGCCGCGGTCTGTCGCAACCCGGAAACGAACAAACGGGAACTGCGGATGTTCAGGTGGGGCCTGATACCTTTCTGGGCCAAAGATCAAAACATCGGATACAAAATGATCAACGCCAAAGCGGAGACTGTTGCGGAAAAGCCTGCTTTCCGGTCCGCGTTCAAGCACCGCAGATGCCTTCTCCCCGCGGATGGCTTTTACGAATGGAAGAGACAAGAAGGGAAGAAGACAAAACAGCCGCACTTTATTCGCATGAAGGACGGCAAACCCTTTGCCCTTGCCGGCCTCTGGGAACATTGGAAAAGCCCAGAAGGAGAGGTGATCGAGTCGTGCACTATCCTGACCACGAACTCCAACGACTTGGTTCAACTGCTCCACGATCGGATGCCGGTGATCATCTCGCCTGAAGACTATGAATCGTGGCTCGACACCACGATCGAGGATGCCGGGAACCTCAAGCGCCTATTCACCCCATACCCGTCACAAGCAATGGAGGCCTACGAGGTGAGCACTATGGTCAACAAACCTTCCAACGAGGATCCGAGGTGCATTGAGCCTGTTTGAGCGGATGGAGCGCTTCATGACTGCACAACGAAAAGGCTATCTGGCCGTTGGCGGAAGTTCAATAGCCATATTTTGGTGTGGGTCGTTCATCTTCGGGTTTCCCGGTGTGATGGCCGCCTATTGGCAAGAACTCTTTCACGTGGGGCGTGGCGCCATAGGCAGCACCCTCTTTTTTGTGTTGGCAGCAACCGGCATATTCATGTTTTTCGTGGGACGCTGGCAGTTGAAGCTTGGGATACGCCGGATGGTGACAATCGGAGTGATCATCGTCGGCCTGGACCAATTTCTGCTCGTGTTTGCTACGAATATCTATCTGCTCTATCTCTGGGCGTTTCTCATGGGCTTTGCGTCATGCTTTATCTACATTCCCGGGCTGACAACGGTTCAGCGCTGGTTTCCCGCAAGGCGAGGCCTGGTTTCCGGAATCGTCAACTGCACATTCGGCATCTCGGCTGCGATCATGTCCCCGATCTTCGGTTACTTGTTGAAGACGATGGACTACGGGGCCATGAACGTTACTCTTGGACTTATAGCTCTTGCGGTGGGATTGGTCGCGGCTCAGTTTACCGAGATGCCTCGAGCCGAAGAAGACCCTGCACATGGATCACCTGCGTCAAGCGCAGGACCTGCGGTGGTATGGGGCCATTCTCTGACTGTCAGCCAGACGCTTCGTACTTCGAGCTTCTGGTTCTTGTGGATTACGTGGGCACTGCAAGGATCGGCGTGCATTTCTATGGTGATGTTGTCCATCCAGTTTGGGCTTGCTAAGGGATTCGCCCTTGAAAGCGCGGTGATCGTCTTGACCGCATTCAACCTCACCAACGGATTGAGCCGTCTCCTGATGGGCTATTTGTCAGACATCATCGGCCGCACGTTTTCCATGAGCCTGACGTTTCTGGCAGCTGGAATAGCTTATTTAGCATTACCACATCTCAGCGGCCTCCCCGCGATCGCTATCACCGCGGCTGTCATAGGGTTCGCATTCGGAACGCTCTTCGCTGTCTCAGCGCCACTTACAATAGACTGCTTCGGGGTGGAACATTTCGGTGCGATCTTCGGGGTGGTGTTCACTGCATACGGCTTCGTTGCCGGTCCGCTCGGACCGTCATTGAGTGGGCACGTGCTCGACCTCTTTGGTGGGAATTTTGTAGTGGTTTTTACCTACCTGGCGGTCTTTTGTTTGATATCAGGCATTCTCATTCGGTTTGTCGTCCCCCCGCGAATTGATGAGAAATGATCGCCGCCGCGCCCGATTCGCGAATGAACCAAGCTAACGGCCCGGTTGTCGTAGTCGTTCGCTGGATGTGTTACGGCTCACTGGTTCAAGACGTCGGCCTAACGGTGCAAGTGTTCCAGATGGATGACCCCCCGCATCGAGAGGAATAGGGCCATCACCGCAATCACCACCATGGAAGCGACGACCAGAATGTCCGGCATAATGGAAAAGGACGGCTCGCCCCGATTGATGTGGCGCCTCACCCGCAGGAACCTCAGCCCGGAAATCAAAATGGCAACTCCCCCGAGCGCAAACGAGAACAAACTCAGATAAATCATGGCTCCGGTGGCGAGGGCATCTCCGGACAAGCCCACCATCCTGGCCACATACCTGAGAAACAGGTCCAGACGCTCCACCACGAATCCGAAACCCAGGAGTGCGATGCTTGTTCGGCACCAGGCAAGAAAGGTCCGTTCGTTTGCCATGTGGCTCCGTTGCCACGCGAGCAAGACCCTATCATCAGCCATGATGTCCGGGGGCTTCGCTGTTGTGGCGATGGATTCAAGGTCGGGTGGGCCCGTTTGTTCTTCAGTCATCATGTATCTCCTCGCGCGGCCTGGGCCGCGAGATCCAGCTCCTCAGCTCGCTCGTGCACCTGCTTTTCGCAAGAGAGCAATTCAAGGCCGGCCCTTCAAGGGCCGCATTGACACTTCTTGCCCCATTCACTATACTCTGTCTCACATACCCCAGATGGAGCCCACAAGGCAATCCTATGAGCAAGAGAATATTCGCGGTCGGAGACATCCACGGATGCTACGAGAAGCTGGCCGCCATGATGAATGTGCTTCCCTGGAAAAGGGAGAGCGACGACCTGCTGCTCTTCATCGGAGACTACATCGATCGGGGTCCCAAGTCCCGTGAAGTCGTCGAATACCTGGTGAACCTGAGAAAGAACGGAGGCAACTTCGTTTTTCTCAAGGGTAATCACGAGAAGATGCTCATCGACTATTATGTCCATCAAAGGGACCAGATGCTGTACGTGGCAAACGGCGGAGCGGAGACCATCGCGAGTTACGTGGAAGGGGGCATAGGACGAAAGGCCTTTGTTCTTCCCGAGACTCACCTGGAATTCTTGTTGGCGCTCCAGAACTACCATGAAACAGAAGATTACATTTTCGTCCACGCTGGCCTCAGGGACGGAATTCCGCTCACGGAGCAAGCTGAGGAAGACATGCTTTGGATCCGGGAGGAATTTATCTATTCCACCTTTGACTGGCAGAAGCGCGTTGTTTTTGGACATACCGCGCTGGAAACGCCATTTGTAACCCCAGGAAAGATAGGAATCGACACAGGGGCCGTTTACGGCAACAAGCTCACCACGGTGGAACTCCCTGCCATGCGTTTCTACCAGGTGTGAAACCCACCCTGAATAGCCATACCGATACTAGTTTCGCGCGCTACCAGGTGCCAAAAATGATGTCCATTTGTCTATGAAATGGGAATTCCAAAGGTTGTCGCCAATGGACCCTCATTCGTCATTCCCGCGCACGCGGGAATCCAGAAGCTCCGCACACTGACATCGGAAAACCTTGTACCAATACCCCAAGACTGGATTCCTGGGCCTGCCCCGGACCACGATCCGGGGTCCGCAGGAATGACGAGGGCAGCGGCTGCGAAGGGAACATGAATTTCGGCATTCACCATATGCGATAAGGATCACGGAACGAATAGTTCCGGGTCGGTGAGGGCTAGGGCTTCGGCCACTGTTCGGGAAATGGACCGACGCCCGGTAACATGCACCACCTCAAGCTCTATGGCGCCCATTTCTCGATAAAACGCGGTTCGATCGATACGAAGGTCCGGTAGGCGCGGTTCGATTTCCCGCTGGAACTTCGGGCACCCTTCTCCGTATCTCTTGCTCCCGTCAGGTCGGAAGATCAGGTGGGGGAGCCCCGCAAGTCTACAGATCATGGGCCGGTACTTATACAACGTGCACAACCCTGCGTCATTGAGCACGCAGACGGCATTGCGGTAGGCCTCGCCGAGGGGATCGATCTCTTTTGCTTCGAGCACGGATCTGCAATTTGCGAGGATCCGGTCCCGACCGGCTGCGTCAAGTGTGTCGAATCCTCGCCTCAGGTAGAGCTGTTCAGCGAAGGTGTGAAGGATCAGGTCCACCGTGCAACATTTGGCGCCGTCACACTCCACGCACGAGAACCCCGCGTCCTGCGCAACCGAGACGTAGGCCGCATCTATTCGGTCGTACAGTTCTTCCACGCGACAGGTGAGATCTTCTTGGGGAAGGGACATGGGGAGTTGGATGAAGTTGTCACTCAGGCTCCCCGAAGCACGGTCGAGGGGCCCTTACCCGCGTCGAACGGCTATCGGGGCGCCATGAGAGACATGTCGAAGAGAAATGGATTTTTCAGCCTGCCCAGGAAATGGCTTCTTCGGGACAGGTATCAATTGCCTCTTGGATCTGCTCTTCGGAGCACGCAGAAGCGTCCTTCACGTGAGCTTTCTCGGTTTCTTCATTGAGTTCGAAGCAATCCTCGGCTATGGCTGCACACGTTCCGCATCCAGTGCAAGCTTCCTGATCGATAACGACGTTTTTTGCCATTGTTTCTCCTTTCCGGTGACTTGGAATTGGTAGTACCAGAGTTATCCATTGACCTTTACATCTTACGCTTATTTCCGTCAACCAGATTTGTACCGCGAAGCGGTTGAGCTCAGCTTTGTGAAGCTTCCACCCTTTGAGCGTCAACGCCCCCGTACCTTGGCTAATCACGGGACAGCCGGACGCCTCGGAGGGGGATCGAGTGCCGAAACGCGTACCGAAAAGATGGTTTTTCCGATCTTGGCGGCTTGAACCTCGGGCACAGCGCGGGCACACAAAACCGGGGTTACAGCCACTTTTCTCTGCAATGACAAAGAAATAGACTCGTTTCCTCTAAATAAGCCCTGCGGAGGAAAAGCAGAAACACGCCCAAAAACGCCATCTCGCAGCGTTTTATTTACTTGACTCGCAGTTAAAGGAGTGCATATAGAGTCTCCAACTTACCACGTAACATCACCAGAAGCTGAGAGGAGGGGTCATGACAAAGGCCGAATTGATCGAGAAATTGGCCAAGAAGGGGGGAACCACCAAGAAACAGGCTTCTGAGGCGCTCGGCATCATCTTCGGAACGATTGCGGAGCAGCTCAAAGGCGGGTCTCAGGTTTCGGTCCCCGGCTTCGGCAAGTTCTCCGTGGTGAAGAGAGCCGCGCGCACCGGCATCAATCCGCAGACAAAGAAGAAGATTAAGATCAAGGCCACCAAGGCGCCCAAGTTTACGGCAGCTAAGGCCCTGAAAGAGTCCGTGAAATAGCGGGCTTCGTCGGGTAGCCGTAGGATTACAGCGGGGAGACACAGGGGCACGGGCGGCGCCCGCATGCAAAGGTCTGTTCGTGCTCCCTCACCGCTAGATTCGCGCCCGGCACGTTCCGAGCATGGCTCCGCCTGCGAATTGAGCGACAGAGCCAGGTCAAATACCCGCAACTCCAGGAGAGGGCGGTGCCTCCCGATCACCGCGTGGTTATTTTTGTCTCGTGGGTTCAGCAGTGGCCGCCGTTTGTTGACTGCGTACGTTCCTGCCCGAATGACCGGGGCGGCATGCTCTCTTGCCCCCTGCACTTCCTCTTGACAATACACGGGTAGCTGAGCAGACTAGGCGAGGTCCTGGCAGCCTCAACGAGGCGGTCTTTGCCCGCACGGTTCGACGGCAGCTTGGACCAACGGTAATGTCCGTCGGTAAGCGGCGGCAGGTTATCGGCTTTCTCGTATGCTATGAGATCCTAAGGCAGGAATCGATGTCCGGTCTCGTTGTGCTTGGGCACTTTGTGCAGGCATTCGCCGGCGTGCTAAATGTCGTGCTGACGATCTATATGTGGATCGTGATCATCGCTGCCCTCATCTCATGGGTGAATCCGGACCCGTACAACCCCATCGTGCGCTTTCTTTATTCCATGACCGAGCCGGTGTTTAGTTTTGTGCGCCGCAGACTCCCGTTGCCTCGCACGCGCATAGATATATCCCCGTTCATTGTCTGGCTTGCCATTGTGTTCCTTCAGATTTTCCTGGTACAAACCCTGAACAGCTTTGCCCAATCCTTGCTTCGAGGGTGAGGCTTTGCGCCTGCCGGCTACACTCTGATGTGGTTACAAGAGCATCCGCAGGGAGTAACGATAAAAGTCAGGGTGACTCCACGTTCCGCCAAGAATGTGATAACCGGCGAGAAGAGCGACAGTCTCTGCATCAGGCTAACCTCCCCCCCCGTAGAAGGAAAAGCGAATCAAGATCTGGTGAAATTCTTAGCGAAAGAACTCCGTATAGCCCCTTCATCTATCAGTGTGCTGCGTGGATCGACCTCCCGGGATAAGACCCTGCTCATCACCGGCCTGGACACGGCCACACTGCTGGAAAGACTCCAGGTGCCCTCCCCATGAAATCAGTTGCTACATCCAGCCTTGAAAGCTCTGGCGGAATCGCATCATACTCTTGCACAATCGCGTACTTGCCTTACCAGTGATCCGCGCGATGCTTTTGGTACGCTATATCAATTCTCGAAAACTCTTCGGAATTGGATCGTACTCCCTGTCCAGGCAGCCGCGTTATCAGTTCGCTGAGCGTTGCTTTCAGCAGGCTTTCTCTGCGTCCCGGAGTTCCCCCTTCTGGGGAAAGAGAAGAGCCGGATCTCATATCGCGATTATATTAGAGAATTGCTATATTGGTTCGTTCCGGCATTTCCCGAAGGGGAAAGGCAGGGGCAAATCCTCTTCTCGCGATTGTTTCTGAGGATCTTTATGGTCAAGACTTCGGTGGGGCAGGCTCAACGCCTCGCAAAATCAGAGGCATTTCCACTGGTGAGTGAGGGATCGGCTCTTCCACAATGGTGCTCGACGGCCGGCATGTGTCCAGCGAGCACATGTTGAATGCCATCATCTCATTCTTCAGGAAGCTCTTGTACAGTTGGGTGTAGCGCCGCTTGATTGATTGTTTGGTGCTAAGCACCGCGCGGGCGTACCCCCTCGCGGCAGTAGGATGATCGCTGTTATACGCGCTCAGCGCGGGCACGACCGACTTATATTGTTCCAGATAGTACTTGTAGACCCAGACGCCCACGTGGGCATTGACGTTAATATCGAGAAGGTCTCTGGACTTTATGCCGAACTTGCTGGCCCACGACGGCGCGTGAATCTGAAACATTCCGTGGCAGTTTTGGTAGTTGATAATATTATTCCGAAAACCGCTCTCTATATAGACAATGGCCATATAGAGCCACATGTCGCCGCAGGTGACTCTGCCGAAATGCAGGTTTCCAGCGTGGGCGATGGCCAGGGACATTTCCCTGGCCTTTGCCACACTGACCCTCCCCTCAGTCATTTCGGAGATGATAAGCGAGCAAATGGTGATCGAGTGCCGATGCACCCGGTCGGATGTCCAAGCCTCTTGAGGCAGAATGAGCACCGCGCATACGATCAGCGCGGAAAGAACCCTTCCGACCACGTAAAACACCCTCCCTCAAACCGCAGGCAAGCTCTTTTGGCCCGGTAATGCTCCGCGCACCTTACCTGCGGCAACCCCTCAACGATCAGCAGCTATTATTTTGCTTGTGGAAGCGCAGGTTTTTCCGGCGGCGGAATTTTCCCTTCCGCTGGCTTGCTTGCGCTCTTCTTTGCCTTTGGGGCCGGTTTGCCCAAAAGGCTCAACGGCATCTCAATCGGCGTCAGGACCACCCGTGTGCATCCCTTCACCAGGTCAAGGCAAGGGTTGAACAACGAGAACGTGTTCCTCATGATCTCCGTGACATGGTACTCGGTGTCTTTGACAATGGTTGCGCCCTTGGAGTACGCTTGTCCGGGCATCTTGCGCAGCGAGACATCCTTGAATGACCCATCGGCCCACGAGACAGGAACAGCCAGCGAAATCGCAACGATGACGCAAGCTGCCATCATGATTGGCTTTATCATTGGATGGACCTCCGCAGTGAAACTGAGCGCCTGATTATTTCATATTTCTCTCCTCTTTGTCAACTTACTTAACTAAGCATCTTTATTTTGGACGCCAGATATGCTAATGATTTAAAGTCAAGTCTTAACAGCAGGAGGCCCAAGCATGAAAGCGACAATTCCCGTAATCATGGCATGTGCGCTCCTCTTTGCGTCCTTCGCGTGGGCGCAGCAAAGCCCGATGTACGACCCCAACTATGGGGGCCCTCGCAACTATTACGGCCAACCTGTCTTCAAGCCCATGTACACTCCGGGTGCGCAGCAGCCTCCGCAGCAGCAGTACTACGGTCAGGACGGCCTGATCTTCAAAGGCGCCAGAAGGGCTTACAGTGTGGGCGAGTACCTCTGGAGCTGGCTCCCTGCCCCGGTCCGCGGAGCTGAATCGCCGTACCAGGTACCTCCCGGTTCCGGGCAAACGATCGTCAATTTCGTCCCCGGCACTATGCCCGCTCAATCCGGTCAGTATCCGCCGCAGAGATAACATGGATCGTCAGCATCTCCGGAAGTCCGGGAGACCCTTCGACCTGAAAGGGTTCTCCCGGATTTTGCTTTTTTCATAGGAAGATCGTAGAAGGAAAACGACAAACGAAACCACCGATCAACATGGGTATACCAGGGGGACGTGCCAGTGCTCTCCGATAACGATCTAGCCCAAGTTCAGGCTGCTACAGAGAACCTCACGCGACCGGTTAAGTTGCTCCTCAACAGCGCAGTTCCTGAAGATCCGTTTCAGCGAAACCTGTTCAGTATTGCGCGGCAGGTCGCCGGTGTTTCTATGCACCGGGTAGATATCGATGAGGGCTCGGAGTCTGCTTTTCCGAGTAAGCCTTCGATAACCCTCGACGCAGGGGGTCTGCAGAACATTCACTACTTTGCGGCACCCGAAGGGCCCGAACTGGCCCCTTTTCTCGATGTGCTAACATGGCTGGGTGGCGGTCAGCCGATCCCGGATTCCGAAGCGCTCCGTTCGCTGGAACGTGTGGCGTCTCCGGTTCAAGTGCTGGTCCTCATGGCCGCGGCGTGCCCTCACTGTCCCGGCGTGGTGCGCAAGGTGCTGTCGGCATCCGTTCGGCAGCCTTTGATCACTGCCTGCATTGTGGACGCGATGGAATTCAACGACCTCGCGGAGCAGTACCGGGTGAAATCAACCCCTACGATCATTGTCAATGAGGGAACCACCCTTGTCGGAGGGCTATCCGAAGCGCAAATCGTTGACGCAATCACTCGTGCGTCGCAAGGCGGCTCGCTCACCGATGTGGTGGAAACAATGATTGCAGCGGGGCGGGCAGAAGACGCTGCGGAGCTAATCTGTCGCGAAAAAGATCCTGGATCGATTCTGCCGTTGTACCGTTCCCAAGAGTTCGCGGTCCGCATGGGAGCGCTCGTCACATTTGAAGCCGCGTTGGAACTGGATGCTCGCAGCCTGGATCCAATTGTGGGCGAATTGATTACCTTACTCTCAGACGCAGACGTGGGCCTACGTGGCGATACCGCGGAGTTGCTCGGAAAGATCGGCGACCCGAGCGCCATACCTGCCCTGAAAAAGGCCACCCAAGACCCCGACCCTGACGTGCGTGAAGCCGCCGAAGAAGCTCTGGAAGCGCT
>JBMOME010000023.1:0-9562 GCA_049323095.1 Thermodesulfobacteriota bacterium | reverse complement strand
TATTTAAAGACGTGGCCGGGGAGGCCCTTTTTGCAAAAAGGGCCTCCCCGGACCCCTCTCCAAAAACTCCTATCTTTCCAACCGCTTCTGCCGAGTTCATGATAACACGGAAATCCGCGTACCCCTAATCGAGCACACAATCCCTGCCTTCCAGAGTGTCACAGCCTGATGTGCAATGGGTTGTAGAATCAATTGGAACTACAGCGCGGAAATGACGACAATTGCTCCGTTGACCAAGTAGAAGATCCTTACCCTGCCGCCTCTGTCATGGAGTTCTTTCCAATCCGCGGTTTTTGTGATCATTCGATCAATGCTGACGGCCAAAGGAATTGTGCCCAAACACGATAGAGCAAGGAGGTGAAGTTGTTCTGCTACCACAAGAATAACTATGGAAGCAAGCGCGGCTCCCACAAAGGCACGGAACCCCCAAACCGCGTGCTTCCTGCCCAATCGAACCGCAAGGGTGAACTTCCCGATAGCTCGATCGTCTTCGATGTCGGAAAGTGACTGATAGAACAGAATCAAGGCCACCATGGTTCCCACAGGAATGGAGAGCCACAGACTCCGGGAGAGAAAATGCCCGGTCACCGCTGCGGCTGTGCCCACCACCATAATCGGGCCCATGTTCAACCCGACAAAAAGCTCTCCCAGTCCGTGGTAACCGTATCGAATAGGCGGCGCCGTGTAAAAAAGACTGGAAAAGAACGCGAAGCCGATAAACACTACAAGCCACCAAACTTGGCTCGTCCAGACGATCCACAGCCCGATGATGAATGCAGCCGCGTAACAGAAAATCACCGCGCCGAGAATCTGCTCGGGCGTGAGCTTCTTCTGCTGAATGACCCGGCTCCCTCCGAGCGCATCCCCTGAATCTCCCCCGGCCAAAAAATCAAAATAATCGTTGGAAAGATTGGTGCTCAGGTGGACCAGGAAGCAAGCCGAGAGCACCAGGACCCAACGTAAAGCGTCCCATGCCCCTGAGGCGTACGCAACCGCTCCACCAAGAGCCAGCGGGATGAGGGTCGCCACAAAGAAAGGCGGCCTACTGGCCTGGTACCAGGCGCGGAGAGTGCCGGAACTCATGGCACCAAGCCCTCATGCACATAGGTGAGGCCGAACATGAGCGGAAAGGCTCGGACCTGCTTGAGCCCCAAGCTGTTGCACAGCTCCGTAAGATCGTCAGGATGGAGGAAATCCTGGATAGAATCCGGCAGATATCGATAAGCTTGGGGATTGCCGGATATGACTCCGCCCAGCGCGGGTATCACTTTGTTGAGATACCATATGAAGAATCGCCTTAGCTTCAAGCTCCTGGGAAAGGTCATCTCCAGGGTGATCACTTTACCCCCAGGCTTGACGACCCTCATCATTTCGGCAAGTGCGGAACGCCGGTCGGGCATATTCCGAATGCCAAAGGCCACTGTAACGGCATCGAATTCGTGGTCCGGGAAAGGTAGTCGCAACGCATCCCCGATCGTGTAACTGATGCGCTGCGAGAGGCCGCGTTCCGCGGTTTTGATCTCAGCTCTGCGCAACATCGGTTCGGTGAAATCGACCCCGAAAACAGTGAGATTCGGCCTCGAAACAGCCAAGTCGATTGCCAGATCCCCTGTGCCGGTGGCCACATCAAGCACTCGTGAAGCCCCAGCGGGGACGCGGCCTGCCGCGAACCGGCGCCATCTCACATCCTGCCTCGCCGACATGATCCGGTTGAGCAAATCGTAACGAGGCGAGATATCGGTGAACATCTGGCGCACGGCACGAATGCGCCGCGCGTTATTCGATTCATTTCGAGGATTCTTTTCTAAACCTGTTTCCATCGACAGAAAAACCTTTCCAATACGTCGAACGCCTCGTACAGGATCACGCCCAAGAGCGCTAATACTACCATGCCCACGAAGATCTGCTGAACATCAGCTCTCCCCCAGGCATCCAAAATGTAGAACCCCATGCCGTAACGGGTCCCGATCGATTCCACCAAAAAAAGCACCGCGACCACGGTGCCGGTGGCTATGCGGAGCGCGGTGAAGACCCCAGGCAAACATGCGGGCCAGATCACATGGCGGAATAGATCGAGTCTCGTCCCTCCCAGGCTGTATAGCGAGTACTTGGCTTCGCGGTCCACGCCACGGGCTGCGTCCCGCGTAGTAATAAGTAACTGAAAGAAGAGAATAATGGAAAGCATTGCGATCTTGCCTGGATCGCCCAGTCCAAAGACTAGCAGCACCAGCGGAAGGAGCACGATCTTGGGTATAGGATAGGTCAGGTAAATTAGAGGCCGGGCGAGCTCATCGGCTCGTCGGCTGGATCCCAGGAACAGTCCCAGCGGAACCGCAGCTACGAACGAAATGCAGAGAGCGGCAGCCACTCGAAACGCGGAACTGCCCACATGATGCCAGAAACGCGCCTGCTGCGCCTCCGCGACGAGGCGCACGAGCACGGTTCCCGGTCTTGCAATCACCACCTCGCCTGCCAGCAGGGCTCCAAGCTCCCACAGGCCCAAAAGCAGCGCCAAGGCCCAGAGATATCCTATCCTGGATTTCACGTGGACATCTCCAGGTACTCCCGCACCATCTGGGTTTTGCGGTGAAATTCGTCAGAGCCCCGGTACTCCGGTTCGCACGCAGATGGATTGTCCACCGCAGCAACCATCATCCCTCCGCGGCCAGGTTGCGAGCGCATAACGAGAATGCGCCTACCAAGTCGTACTGCCTCTTGGATATTGTGGGTGACCAGCACCATGCCGAATTGTCTCTTACGCCACATCTCTGCGAGGAGGTCCTGGAGTCGCTCTCGGGTCAGCGTATCCAGCGCGGCGAACGGCTCGTCAAGGAGTAAGAGTTTTGGGTTGAGCACGAGCGCCCTGGCAAGTGCCACCCTTTGCCTCTGGCCTCCCGAGAGCTGTTGGGGATAGAACGCGGCTTTGTCGCTCAATTCCAGCTCAGACAATAATTCCTCCACGCGATTGCCGTTGAGGCTTTCGCGGCGGATTCGACGGCCAAGCTGAACATTTTCTTTCACATTCTTCCACGGAAACAGGCCGTAATGCTGCAATACCAGCCCAATCTCGCGGTGCGGAGCAGTCAGCTCCTGAGACTTGAATCGGACCAAACCGCCGGAAGGTTTCTCCAACCCACCCATGAGCAGCAGCAGGGTTGTCTTTCCGCATCCGGAAGGGCCTACCAGCGCGACACTCTCTCCACGTTCTACGGAGAACGTGGTCGGCCCTAGCGCATAGACCGGGCCGTTCCCCGCGACGTAGGTCTTCGAGACATCCCAGCAGTCTATCAAGTCATGGAATGAGTCGACCATCAACCACTTCTTCGTACGAAAGGGTTCGAGGGATCACTTCCCGAGAACGAAGCCATTGAGCCACCGCGAGCACCGCGGCCTTGTCCGGCGCCTTGAGTCGCGGGAAACGCGGCACCGGATACTTATCTTTCATCGGCGCGGGGAGCCGCACGTGCTGCACCATTGCTTCCCGAACGTCGTCAGGCTTCGCGTTGATCATGGCCGCGGCTTCGTTAACCGCTGCCAGGAACTTCTTAACTGCTTCGGGCCGTTCCTTGAGGAAACTCTCCGCAAAGACCAGCACAGTCTGGCTTGTTTCCGATCCGCTGTCATCCGCCACCAGCGTCGCTCCCTGCGCTAACGCGGCCGATACCAGGGGCTCAGGCAGCGCCGCGGCCTCCACATGCCCCGCAAGCAGCATCTGCATCCTCATTCCGATATTCTTGGATTCCACCGAGGCTACTCGATCGCGGGGTACCCCCGCGTTCGTGAGCAATGTTTCAGTCACGTAATGCACAATCGAATTCGATGCGAGACCAATAGGGACGTTCTGGAGATCCGCGGGAGACCGATACGACGAGCCCGGTTTGGCCAGCACACCGAACATGCGTCGATCGCCGCGTGAACTGTACGTAGTAGCGACAAGCACGATCTTCTGGCCGTTTCCCCGCAGTACTAGCGGCGTGACCAGATCCGCAAAGCACCCATCAATCTTGCCCGTTGAGAGGGCAATGTCCTTTTCCGCGGCGGTGTTGAACGGGACAAGATCCACTTCCAGCCCGGCCTTGGTGAACAGCCCTCGCTCTTGGGCGACGTACAGCGGGAGCGCCTGGAGCACCGGAAGCGCCCCAAAGCGAATAGCCATCTTGTTCTGGGCCGAAGCAACAGAAGAAGTGACCGCGACACAAGCCACGCAAAGGATGAACACGATCGGGATTAGTCGAGAAAATTTCATGAAAACCGCTCCGGATTAAGTTTTGCGCAGCCGAGCACCTACTACGGGTTCTCGGACGCTCTCTGTTTGTTGGGTCTCAGGCCGTTGAAGATCATCTCAAGGGTAGTTTCCACCCAGTGGTCCAGATCTTTGGCATTTCCCTGATACAGGCCCAGCCCTGGGGCCAGGAAATCCGTATAGTACGCCCTCAGGAGCGTCTCAAACAACGAATTGATCAAGAACGCAGCCCGTTTCACGTCAACCGACGGGTCTATCTCTTTTTCTTCAAGACCTTGTCGGAGCAGGTCGGCCAGGAACTCTTGCGCTTGGCCGCGCAGAGTCACGATCCGTTGAGAGCCGAACGGCGCATCGCCTGAATGCAGGAGTTGAAAATAGATCCTGGCAAGCAGCGGCTGTTGATCGATGAAAACAAAGCCTGCTTGAAGAATGCGCTCCAGCCTTTGGCGCAAGGGTGTCCCTGCGGTCTTGTCGCGCATCTCACGCAAGTAGCTCCTGGCCAGGCCTTCTGCCAGACCGACCACCCCATCAAAAAGCGCCTGCTTAGTTTTGAAATACTGAAACAGGCTCCCCTTGCTGATCCCAGCTGCTTTCACCACGTTATTCATCGAGGCCTTGCGATACCCGTGCAACGCGAATTCATTGAGCGCAGCCTGAAGCACTGCCTGCTGCTTGTCAGCCGCGAGGGCCTTGAAGACACGCGTTCCGGATCGAGGAATCATGGCAATAGCCTTTTTAGCGCCGCGCTATCAAACGGTGAATCAATGTAGGTCGGGTTGAGCCCAGCGAAACCCGACAAGTTGCTTTGGACATGATGTCGGATTTCGTCCCGCCCAGAAAGCGGGACTCAATCCGACCTACGGCCGCTCTTGCTTCAACGCCATCTTCACCGTTCGGAAGCGAACTGGTATTATGGAGGCTCGGTGACAAGACAGCCTGTGATCGATGACCGCATGGTCATTCTAGTCGAGACGCGCCCCAAGATCAAGCTGCTGGGAAATTACTTGTTGTCGTTCTCAGGGTTCTGGTCGGACATTCGTTCGCGGATCGTGCTTTCGTAGCCTCGGTCCGTGGGGTGGTAGAAGCGCTTTCTCTTCAGCTCCGGAGGTAGGTGGTCCTGTTCCACTTTGGCGTCAGGAAAATCGTGCGCGTACTTGTATCCCTTGGCATAGCCCAATTCCTTCATCAGTCGAGTGGGCGCATTGCGCAGGTGCAGCGGAACCGGCGGATGCCCTGAACGCGCAATTTCCTCCTTCACCGCGTTGTACGCGGTTTCCAGGGAGTTGGATTTGGGCGCGGTTGCAAGAAAAACTACAGCTTGAGCTAGTGCCAGGACACATTCGGGGAGCCCGACAAAGCTGCACGCCTGAAAAGCCGCCACAGCCTGCTCCAGCGCGCGAGGTGAAGCCAGGCCCACATCTTCGCTTGCAAAGCGGACAAGGCGCCTAGCCACGTACAGCGGGTCTTCTCCGCTTTCTATCATACGACCCAGCCAGTACATCCCCGCATCAGGATCGCTGTCCCTCAGTGATTTGTGAAGTGCGCTTATGAGGTTGTAATGCTCTTCGCCGGCCTTGTCGTACAGCAAACTACGCTTCTGCGCGGCCTCACGAATAAGGTCCGCACCGATTTCGCGATCTTGATCCTTATGCGCTTCCAGCGCCGCTATTTCGAGGATGTTGAGCGCGGCCCGCGCGTCTCCTCCTGAGAGCGTAACGATAAGGCCGGCCTCGTCTTCGCCCAAGGTGAGTTCCAAGCTGCCCAGGCCTTGTTCTTGATCTTCAAGCGCTCGGTACACAATGGCCTTGAGCGCTTCGTTGGACAACATATCGAAAACAAATACTCTAAGCCGGGAGAGAAGCGCGGCATTGACCTCAAAGGACGGATTTTCCGTGGTCGCGCCGATAAGAATAACCGTCCCGTCCTCAACATGCGGCAAGAGGTAATCCTGCTGAGACTTGTTGAAACGGTGAATCTCATCAAGGAAGAGGATAGTTCGGGCTCCACGGTATTTGATGTCCTCCCGCGCCTGGCGGGTGACTTCCTTGATTTCTTTCACGCCCGCGGTTACCGCGGAATGAGGCACGAAATGGGATCGAGAATGCTGCGCGACGATTCTCGCCAGAGTAGTCTTGCCGGTTCCAGGCGGTCCCCAGAAGAGCATAGAAAAGAGGCGGTCCTCTTCGATTGCCCGCCTCAGAAGCGAGCCGGGGCCAAGGATCTTCTCTTGACCGAGAAAATCCTCTAGTCTTTCGGGCCGCATTCGATCCGCGAGAGGCTTGGAAGAATGGACGATGTCTGAAATATCGAAGAGATCCATAATATTAGCCTATCGCATGTGAGCGCGGGAAGCAAGAAACATCAAGTCCCCCTCACCGCACCTCACATCCATTCAGTTGCAGGGGGCGTGTTCGCTCAACCCTGTCATTGCGAGGACCCCGGACTCGGTCCGGGGACGAAGCAATCTCTATCTTATGCCGAAGGGAGATTGCTTCGTCCCGCAGGACGCGGGACTCGCAATGACATATTTGGCCTGGAGCTCATGCCACGCGTTATTATATTGCTATTCCATCTCTTCTCTTTAGGTGGATTTTGGCGCATAATCGTGGTACTCAGTCCTGGACCCATACCTGACAACATTGTAGAGGCGTGAATGCGTCGCATTGGACTCGTCCTAAAGAGCTCCGAGGAACAGGCGCTCGTGCTCGGAGAAAAAATCAGCAGGTTCCTCAAAGAAAACGGTAGGGATGTGCTGTTGGAGCCCGCGTATCAGGATCTGGCTGCCCAGTGGCATGGTACGGTCACCGAACACATGCCGGACGAGGCAGACCTGCTCGTGGTGCTTGGCGGCGACGGCACCATGTTGCGTGCCGCGTCCTTGTTGAACTCTCGCTCCGTGCCCGTGCTTGGCGTCAATCTTGGCCGGGTGGGATACATGGCGGAAGTGTCACCCCATGAGGCTATCCCGGTGCTCAAAGCCGTACTGGAAGGCGCCTTGCCATTTGTGGAGCGCATGATGCTGGAGGTCACCCTTCCCGACGGCAACAAAGCTCGGGCGCTCAATGATGCAGTCATCCACTGGGGGGGCATAGCTCGCCTGATTGATCTGGGGATTCGCATAGGAGAAACCAAAGAGATTGAAATGAGGGCGGACGGCCTCATCGTATCCACGCCCATAGGGTCGAGCGCTTATTCGCTGGCAGCAAACGGCCCGCTGGTTCACCCGGATATCGAAGCGATCATCCTTACGCCCATTTGCCCATATGCCGGCCTGAAACGCACGTTGCTCGTGCCGGCTCACGTGGCCACGGAACTGGTCCTACGTCGGGGTGAGGACCTGATCCTCACACTGGACGGCCGCAAACGTCTCCCTCTTGCAGCAGGTCAAACCCTGCGCATCGTTCGTTCCGAGTTATCGTTTATCATGGTGAAGTCCAAGGCTAAGGACTATTTCGAAGTCCTCAAAGAGAAGCTCAATTTGCTCTAGGCCTGCCAATATGGTATTGGCTCACCAGGAGGGCTTGGGGCGGACCCGGAACCGCTCTGCGCGATCGGATGTTACGATACCTGAAAGTCTCTAATGTCGCGATCATCGACCAGGTGGACGTGGAGTTTCATGAAGGCTTCAACGTCCTCACGGGCGAGACCGGTGCGGGCAAGTCCATTCTGATCAGCGCTCTGAACCTGCTGCTGGGAGGTAAAGTCCCAAGCGACATTATCAGGACCGGAGAGGAAGAGGCTCAGGTGGAAGGCCTTTTCGACCTTCCCGAGGGTTTCTCGTTGCCGGGAGATCTGGATCAGTCGGCTATTCGTGGCCGTGAATTGGTCCTTGCGCGGCGTCTGTTTCAGTCGGGCCGTTCGCGCTGTCTCTTGAACGGAAATCTGATCCCGCAAGCTACCTTGCAGGCTGTGGGAAGCTCGTTGGTGAGCATCTTCGGGCAACACGAGCACCATGCCTTGCTCCACCCGGAAGAGCATGTGGAGATAGTGGACCGCTCCGGTGATCTGGCCGATAGGCGCTCGGAAACTGCGCGCGCGTTCCACGCGTGGAAGCGCTGCGTGCGAGACCTGGAAGAAACCAGGGCACGCCTGGCCGCTTTTGAACAGCAGAGTCAGGAGAATTCCGAGGCCGCGGAAGAGCTCGCTGCCGCGCAATTGAAGCCGGGCGAGGAAGAGGAGCTGGCTCAAGAAAGAGAGATTCTTGGAAAAGCGGTCCAGATCAGAGAGAGGGCTTTCGAGGCTCACTACGAACTGTACGGGCGCTCCGGGAGCATCATGGAGCGCTTCTCAGACGTCCGAAAGGCCGCGGACTTTCTGGTCTCCGTCAATCCCAAGCTGGCCGGTATGAGGGAAAGCCTGCAAGAAGCAATGTACCGGGCCGAAGACGTGGCCCTGGAACTCCGAGAGGTCGCGGAACACGCGGAGAGCGACCCCACGCGACTTGAAAAGATTGAAGAGCGGTTAGCGCTTATCCGGAGGCTTAAACGGAAATACGGCACTGACCTCGAAGGCCTCCTGGCCCACTTGCAAGACCTCTCGCAGGGAGCGGGCGAGATCCTGGATCTTCGAGGTCAGGTGCGCAAGAGAGAAGAAGCGGTTCGGATAGCCCGCGAAGCTTACCTGGATGCGGCGCGGGGCCTCTCTCAGGCCAGACGCGAAGCAGCAGCCAGGCTGGAGGCCTCTTTGAAAAAGGAGCTGGCCGAATTGGCCATGCCGGAGGCCGAGCTGTTGGTTTCGTTTCAGCCTCTGGATGAGGATCAAGGTACTGCGTTGGGGCTGGAGAAGGTAGAATTCTTGCTGGCATCCAATCCGGGCGAAGCCCCGAGGCCGCTGGCTCACATTGCATCCGGCGGAGAGCTCTCCAGGATTATGCTGGCTTTGAAAGCGCTTCAGGTGGATGCGGCATCCGCGGGGTCAGTGATTTTTGACGAGGTGGATGCAGGAATCGGTGGGCAAACGGCCCTGGCGGTCGGCAGCAGGCTCGCGCGGGTGGCCCGTCGGCAACAGGTCCTCTGCGTAACTCATTTGCATCAGATTGCAGCGCTCGCGGACCATCATTTGTCGGTCCGGAAGCGGGTGCGTGAGGGCAGAACCAGGATTGAAGTAATGTCATTAGACCAGGACGCGCGGGTGAACGAGCTGGCCCGTATGATCGGAGCGCCTTATTGCTCCGATGAAGTGAAAGAGCACGTCCGGAAACTCATCAATCCTGCGGCCGCGGAGGTGCAGGGTTGATCCGCAGAGCACGAATAGCAGACGTAAAGGCTATTTACCGCATAATCACCGAACAAGCCGAGGCGGGCCAAATACTTCCTCGGG
>JBMOME010000022.1:4287-23227 GCA_049323095.1 Thermodesulfobacteriota bacterium | reverse complement strand
AGACGGACGAGGCGCCGTACAGTGAGCTGGGGGGGGACTTTATGTATTATCCTTATGGGAGCATTCGCCCCACGTATCCAAGGACCCGCATTCACACATTACCCTCCGTTGTAGAAGATGCTCTAGAGGCCGAACGGTAGGCAGATCCGGTCGCAGGAACTGGAGTGAGCGCGGTTCCAAACCGCTGTTCCGGTATAATACGAACCCTTTGCGTGGTAGCGCAGGCAGAAGCCGTCTGATTCCAGCCTTTTCGAGTCCGAGCGAGAGAGAACCGACGCATGGCGAAGTGGACCAGCATCGCGAAAAACGCTTTTGCGCTCGCAATAACAAACATTATCAATCCCGTGGTTTCTTTCGTGCTGGTCCTTCTTATTTCCCGGTACCTTGGCGTCAAGGGCCTGGGCGAATACTCCCTGATATTCTCTTACATCGGGATATTCGGGACGCTGGCCTCACTGGGGCTGGGTAGCTTCCTTACTCGAGAGGTCGCGCGGTACCCTGGCGAAGTGCACGATTACGTCCTGAATGCGGCTGCATTTGGCGCGGCAGCTTCAGGGGTAGCCATCCTTGCAATGGATGGCCTCATGGTGCTCATGGGATACGAGACAGACGTCCTGAGCGCCGCATTCATCTATTCCTTTTCGATGGTCGTATCCACAGGGATCTATTATCTGGACGCGGTGTTGCGCGCGGCAGAGAAATCAGAATTCATAGCTTTGACCTATTTGCCGGAAAACTGCCTTAGAGTAGCGCTTTGTGTTTTCCTGCTTATTCAAGGATATGGGATCGTCAGTCTTTTCATCGCCATTCTCGCGACGCGACTCCTGGCCCTTGTTCTCATGTCTTTCTTCTACGTTCGAACCGCGGGGCGTCCCGCGTGGCGATTCAGGCCGGACCTCTGGCGCACCTTAGCCAAGGAGGCGCCCACATTCACCAGCATCGTGATCTTCTCGTCGCTCTATAACAGCGTTGACCAGATCATGCTCTCCAAGCTGGCCAGCATCGATGCGGTGGGCTTCTATAGCGCCTCGAACAGACTGGTAGAAGTTTGGAGAACCGTGCCCATAGCTTTTGCAGGGGCTCTCCTGCCGTTCCTTACGACTGAGTTTGCCAAGGGCCGGGAAGAGCTCGCGAAGCTCTGCACCAGGTCACTCAGATATGTGTTTATAGGGTCGTTTCCTATAGCGATCGGAACTACCATCCTCGCGGATCAGATTATCGTTCTCATTTATGGTGAGAAGTTCGCGAGCGCTTCCGCGCTCTTGGCCGTCCAAATATTCGCACTCATCCCGTATAGCATGGTACTCGTCCTCGCCACGGTACTGATCGCTACGGACAATCAGCGGATAGACCTGACGATAAACATGGTTTCGGCTGGACTCAATTTTCTGTTGAACTTCCTCCTCATCCCGGTATTCGCTGAAATGGGAGCAGTCCTGGCGACTCTTATTACGATCGTCATCTTCAATCAGTTGCAGTATATGTACATTCGAAGGAATTTGTTTTCTATACCGTTTCTCGGGATGATCCCGCGGCCGGCGCTGGCTGCTGTGGGTATGGGTTTCGTGACCTTTCTTCTGCGCGATTGGAATGTCTTTGCCAACGTGATAACATCCGCGTTAGCATACATTGGCCTTCTTGTAGCTCTGGGCGGGCTTTCCCGCGAAGAGCTCGGGTTTGTTCTGGGGTTGATCCGACGAAGCAAACGGGGGCCGAAGCCTTGATTTCAGTTGCCCGCTACATGATCAACAGGCTGCCGGCGTCGGTCCAGGAGACGGCCCGAATTGTCGGAGATCTGATACCGGAGTCTTTGAAATACGGCAAACCCTATCGAGATGCGTTACAACTCCTTGCTCAAAGTAAGTACTGGGACCTTCAGCAGCTCGGGGATTACCAGGACAATCTGCTCCGCCAACTGATCAAGCACTGTTCTGCTCATGTGCCGTACTATCGGTCTCTGTTTAAGGAACTTGGCTTAGGTCCCGAGGACATCAGGACCCAGGCAGACTTGAAGAAACTGCCGTTCCTCACCCGCCAGATTGTACGAAACCGGCGCGACGAATTGAAGGCCGACAACATTTCCCGATGGGACACACTAGATTCACATACTGGCGGCAGTACCGGGACACCGCTCGATTTCTCGGTAAGCAGATCGCTTCACGCCCTGGATCGAGCACTTGTTAAGGATCATTTTCGTTCTCTCGGGTGGATGCCGCGTAACAGGATTGCCGTGCTCAGAGGGGACTCATTTGCGGATCCAGGGAGGAGGAGTCGGTACCTCCCAGGGTCTCGGCAGCTGGTCTTTTCGTTTAGGAACGTGGACGACCGTGCGCTGATGGAAATCGTGGAGACGCTCGCGGAATTTGAGCCCCATTTTATCGTGGGCTTCCCAAGCATTCTACAGATCCTCTGCCGATGGATGCAGCGCCACGAAAAGGAGATCAAGGCGCCGAAGTCAATAATCACCTCGTCGGAGACCCTGCAATGCGCACTGAAGGAGATGCTGGAAAATGTGCTGAAGGCACCGGTTATCGACTTCTACGGTCACAATGAATTAACAGTGGCTGCGGTCCAATACGGATGTCGAGACATGTACCACGTCCGAGGAGAACTGGGCATCATGGAACTCGAGCCCGTCGCGGGAACGGAGTTCGAAATGGTCGGCACAAGTCTGCATAATTATGCAATGCCCTTCATCAGGTACCGCACGGGAGACATGGCTATGAAACATAAGGAGCGGTGCCGCTGCGGATTGGACCACTCCGTGCTGTCCGCAATTTCAGGAAGATTGGGAGACATTATCATCACACCGGAAAGCAAGTACGTTTCCCCGTCGATTATCGATTACTGCTTCAACAATCTGGATGAGATCAAAGAAGGCCAGATCGTTCAGGAAGATCTGGATCGGTTGAGAGTGAAGATCGTCCCCTGGGATGGTATCTCTGAAGGCACCAGAGCCAAGCTTCTCGCGGATATAGATGCCTCGCTTCAATCGCCGCGTATGGTAGTGTCCATTGAAGTGGTGGACGAGATTCCACGAACACCAGGCGGGAAGCGACTTATGGTGATTTCTAATCTGAAGACCGACGATTTATTCGGGGGTTCGTGATGGACAGCCTGAGCAGCAGAGCAAGCCGAGCTCAGGTCCCAGCCTGTTTTTCAAGCCAGCACACAAGCGCAACGATGGTCCAGATTTCCCGGTTCCGATCCCGCACCCCCTCCAGGTGTTCTCGGAGGATGCCCTGACAGTACTCCGCGTTGAGCAGTCCCGTTTCTGTGAGCCGTCTCTTTGAAAAGACGTCTTCAATGAACTCTCTGAGCTCATGCTGGATCCAGTAGGGTAGGGGAGGTGTGAACCCCTTCTTCTTTCCTCTTCTGATTTTCGCAGGAAGTAGGCCCTTGGCAGCTTTCCTCAAGAGCAGCTTGGTCTGCAACCCGCGCACCTTCAGTTCAGGGCTGATAAGAGCCACCTTTTCCACCACCTCGTGATCCAGAAGAGGGACGCGGGCCTCCAAGGAATTGGCCATGGTCATCCGATCGACCTTGGTCAAATTGTCGTCCAAAAGGAAAGTTTTCGCGTCTACGTAGAGGAGCTGATTTAATGGATGCGAAGCGCGCGCGATGTCGAAGTACTTGCCGAAGACCTCAAATGTGTCACGGAATCCCATCTTCAACAAATCCGTGTTCAAGAGCTGCTGTTTGTCTGCTTCGGTGAAGATCACCTTCCACCAATAATGCCCTCGGTCCAGGGGCAAGTCTGAGCCGGTTACGAATCGCTTTGCCCGATAATCAAAACTGATCCTCGCCAAGGAGGTGGGTAGTAGCATAACAAGAGGGTCAATAAGATACCTTCTGAGCGTCTGTGGAATCATCCGGTAGAGTGCCGCCACTTTGTACGCCACGTGGGTGGGATATCCCGCGAATATCTCGTCTCCTCCATCTCCCGTAAGCACCACCTTAACCTTTTGCGCTGCCAGACGAGAAACCAGGTACGTGGGGATGGCTGAGTAGTCCGCAAAGGGTTCATCAAAGGACGAGAGCAGGTCAGGTATGGACTCGATCATCTCCGGTCGAACCGTTTGCTCAAAGTGCTCCGTTTCAAGGGCTTGAGCCACCACGCGTGCATCCGGCGATTCGTCGTAGGACGGCCGATCGAACCCGATGGTGAAGGTTTTGACCGGCGCGCCGAGCTTGGCCCTCATGATCGCTGTCACCATGGTGGAATCGAGGCCGCTGCTGAGCAAGGCTCCCACCGGAACGTCTGCAATCATGTGGCGCTGCACGGCCCTTTGTAAAAGCTCCTGCAACTCCTCCTCGGAAGTGCGGGCATAAATACCCTCTTCGCCCGCCGGCGGTAGAGGAATATCCCAGTACGTACGTATGGTTACGCCGATGGCCGAGCAGGTGAGTGTGGAAGCCGGCGGGAGCTTGCGTATGGCCCTATAAGCGGTGGCCGGCGTCGGTACGTACAGGAGCGAGAGGTAGTCGTACAAAGCCTGATAGTCCAGGTCCCGGCTTATACCTGCGGGCATGATGGCTTTGATTTCGCTTCCAAAGACCAGCCTCCGGCCCGGCTCCAACGCATAGAAGAGCGGCTTAATGCCCATCCTGTCACGGGCGAGAAATATCTTCCGTTGTGGTGCGTCCCAGAGGGCAAATGCGAACATCCCGTTAAGTCGTCTAACGCAGTCCTCCCCCATCTCCTCGTATAGGTGCACGATCACTTCAGTATCAGACGTGGTTTGGAAGGTGTGCCCTCGATCGATCAGGTAAGCCCGCAGTTCCGGGTAGTTGTAGATCTCACCGTTGTATACTACCTGAAGTGAGCCGTCTTCGTTTGCGATGGGCTGGTGGCCGCTTTGGAGGTCAATAATACTCAACCGCCGCATGGCAAGGCCCACCTGTCCGTGAATGTACATGCCTTCGTCGTCAGGACCGCGGTGAGTCATTGTCCGGTTCATGCGTTGGAGAACCGAAGGGTCAATCTGTGCAGTCTGGTCGAAGAGGAAGATGCCGCAGATGCCGCACATTGGCAGTTTTCTCCGGGGCCGCGGCTAATCCCGCTCCTGAAGGCGGATGGAAGCGAATTGGTCTAACACCAGACCGAAAAACATAATGTTGATGCCTCCTGCGAGGAAGAGCACCACGCCTTCCGAGAATTGATGGAAGAGGATGAGATTCCGTATTGTAAGCCCAATGCCGATCAGCACGAGCGTGAGACCGGTAGGGAAGAAGATCTTGTTCGGATTCGCCATCGTGATGATTCGAAGGATCAGTTGAATGAAGCGGAAACCGTCATGGAAGGGACGCAGCTTACTCTGCGTATGGGCAGGCCGTGGATTGCCGGTTATAGGGACAAAGTCGACACTGTACCCGGCGCCGATGAAACTCAACGTGGACGTGGACGGGAACGAGAACCCGTTCGGATAGATGTGCAGAAACCTGCACGCAATGTTGTGGTGAAATACCCTGAGCCCCGACGTGAGATCCTGCACGCTCTGCTCGGATAGGAATGACGCGAGCCGCCGCAGAAAGAGGTTCCCGACCTTGCGCAGCCGGCCGCCCTCCTCAGGAGTGAATGCCCTCGCGCCAACCACCAGGTCATAGCTATCCAAGCGATCGAGCAGACGAGGCAGATCCCCTGGATTATGCTGACCGTCACCGTCGATTATGGCTACTCGGCCTCCGGAAATCGCCCTGAGCGCTGTCTTGACCGCGGCGCCGTTGCCCTTTTGAAGTGGATGGGAAATAACCTCCGCGCCTGCTTCCATCGCGACTCGAGCGGTGGCGTCCACGGACCCGTCGTTAACAACCAAGATTCTTGCGTCAGGTACGTGCAGCCTCACACCGTGGATCACGTCGCGGATCGTCCTTTCCTCATTGTGCGCGGGAATCACAACGGTGACATCGTCTTTGACTGCCTGAGACTTGTGCACAGCGTGGATCTGTTCAGCGTTCATAGTTGCTCGCTCAATGGCTTGTAACTGCCGGGTTCCCGCCTAGCCGCTCCAGCCCGAGAGAATCACGGCGTGGACGTAGTCCGACAAGCAGGAATGCGCAATCAAATAGCATTATCGGCGTGAGGTGTCAATTTCAGCAAAGAAGGATACAGCAGGGATGCGCCAAAAGATCAGGTGGTGGCGGTGCAGGGGCTGGATGCTGGCCAACAGAGGGCCGCTCCTGCGAGTCTCTGTTTGCGGCACGCCCTATTGTCGGACCCGAGTAATTAATTTCACCGCGTTTGGTAACGAGCTTATTTGCTCAAACAGATCCTTGTTCGAGACACTCAGCGTAGCCCGCGCCTTCTTCTTGGGCGACGCGCCGCGCCGCATCAATTCGACGCTAACTGCCCCATCAGTGAACGCCTTCCCGATCGCACCAGGAATTGGCTGGCCCTGCAATAACGACCGGCGGATTTCTTTACTCGATTCGTGATACGGCTGTGCACTGTGTTCAGTGATGGCCTTACGCGCGGCAGCCAAGACCGCGTTCAGGTTGCCAACGTACAATTTGGCTTGCAGCTCCGACAAGACACCGTCCCTAGAGATGATTGTGCGGAGTCTGATGAAGTCATCGTACACCGTAGTATCTCCGGCATTACCGGGTCGCAAACGCTTGAGAGCATCTTGTTTCGTTACAACGTCAGTCGCAACGTCCTGCACCAGCGCGTCTATCTTAGCCCGAAGCTCTCTTGCCTCGGCGTACCATTCCCGAACCCCGGAGTACTCACTGCTGCGTCGAAGACGCAACAACAGCCAAGCCCCATCCTCCAGCACAGAGTCGCGAAGGAACGGGAGGAGCAGTTGCCCACGGGGCCGTATGCTTAAGTCCTCCTCTTTGAGCTCATCTCCTCGGTGAAAGAGCACAAAGACTTCCGGTCCGACAATTAAGTCGGCCGCCACGTTGTATTCTAGTCCGCTGAAATCGAAGAGCGGTTCACGCTCCTCAGCATCCTCAGCCAATACACGTTTCACGCCAGAAATAAGGTCCTCTCCAGCAGCCATCAACAATTTCGCGGGCCCGTTCACTGTTGCCGTTTGGACCATGCCAGCAACAATACCGAGGCTGGCGCTTGCTGCACTCTTGAGTAAGCCGCCAAGCACTGTATTCTTCTTTAGTGATATCAACGAGGCCGCCAGAGTGATTACGCCGCCTACATAATTTCGATCTGGCAGAACCGCGCGCTCGAACACGGGGGCAACCCTCGCTCCGCCCTTAAGCTCGAAGGTCCCCAGCGCGGTCTGGTATTTCTCCAAGCCGTTGGACAGTCTTATGTCAAGAGTGCCCGAGGCCATTCGGTCCGTAAACCAAGAACTCTTCTTGTTTATAAACCATGCCACAGCATCAACACCCACGTAGTGGCTCCCAGGAGTCAGCTTAATCTGATCGCTGGGGTCTCGTCGTCGGATGAGGTAGACGTGATGGTCGCCGTTGCCTGCTTCAGTGACCATAGCGTTCCATCCTTGATTGTAGCGGCGATTAGAGTTCCACTGCCCTATCGCCACATTGATGTCGGGCCAACTTATCCGGGCTTCTTATTCTGCGTCCGCCATCCTTCAGACACATACTGCGTGCTAGCGGAATACCTTAATCTCCTCTGGACCTTCTTGAGAGGCTAATAAGTGGGTCTCAGTTCTATCCGCGTTCAGCGGTTGCACAAGCGGGCGGGCAAGATAAGGCTGCACGCGCAGCTATAGACCTCTGCATTGAGCTTTGCGCCTAAGCGAAATAGGGAATAGCGCTCCTGACAGAAGCGGGATTCCCTTGAAATCGGTTGAATCTTATCGCCAAGGCTTGCCTGAGGTCCTGAAGCTTTGGAAAAAACTTGTTGTGGGTGATGGCTCCTTTGGTTTTTCTCCAGAGGTATTCGACGGCATTGAGCTTTGGTGAGTAGGCAGGCAGGAAGTGGAGTTCAATGATACCTTCCTTGCCTTTAAGCCAGTCGCAAACCTCTGGTGATTTGTGATACGCGGCATTGTCGGTGATAAGGTGGATCTTTGTCCCACGGTAGTAGCGAAGGAGTTGATGCAGAAACTCAAGAAATGTCTCGGCGTTGAATACCTTTACGAACCGAGAGTGCCATTGGGGACTCGGACCGATTCTGACTGCTCCCATGAGCTTGATGCTTTTCCGAACAGGTGGGCTGAGCACCTGGATTCCGATGCCGACCGGGGCCCATGTCCTGATGACTGTGCCGGCCTGCTGAAAAACGGCTTCGTCCTGGTAGACCACTACGCCGCGCTCCTTTTCGGCTTTTTTTTAATGGCCGGGAGCTCCTCGAGTCGCCATGTCCGCTGGGCCTCTTCATCTGCTTTCGACAGCTTTTTCCCTGGATACTGCACGGAGAACCGCAGCCCGTGAAGTATCTTTCCCATGTGGTCGGGATGGTATGAGACACCGAACAGGTCTCTCACAAGCTTGACAATAATCGGAGTAGTCCAGACACCAGTGTCCAGACCAATTTCCAGAGGCCCGGCTGCAATGATGCGTGACAATTCAGTTTTTTGGTCCTCGGTTAGTCTGGACTTTGGTCCCTTGAACGGCCCTTTTACCAGTCCCGAGATTCCCCTTGCTCGGTAGCGATGAATCCAATCTTGAACTGTACGACGCCCCACTCCGATAACCTGTGCGACGTCGGTTTCTCGATTACCCTGACTGACCAACAGCAGAGCCTGAACCCGCAGACACATGTCGATGTCCTTATGGAATCGCGCATCTTGGTATTGAGCGGACAAATCCTCCCGCTCCGGCTCCGAAAGTCTCAATCCCGGTCTGGGCATTGGCACTCCTCCGAACAGGCAGATTTTCCGAACCTCAATACCAAATCCCACTTCAAATGTCGCGTCTCTTCTCCATCCTACCTCAAAGATTTATTGATGCCGTTGGCGCGTAGGTTAATGCAGGACACTATAGTTCTCCGCTCTAAGCAATTGGGAAGAAAGCTTCAATCTAAGGGCACACATGGAGACCTCCCCGCTCACTCTCTATCCCCCCGAAATACTTCTTCAAGATACTAGAACGTTGGGCCTTCGGCCTCTTCTTGGTAACTATTTATCTTCGACGAAGGCGTGAATCGAGCAGAATTCCAATCTCCTCGCTGAGCCTAATGAGACTGCGTCGACGTCGAGCAAGTTGCCTGCTGGGAATACGTGAGTCCGCCCTACCCGATACAGGCACCCGAACACGGAGAGCTACATTTTGCCTTCTGCTTCCCCTTACACCAGCCATTCCTCCGGCCTCCTCTCATAGGGACAAGCAAAGGAGCTGCCTCACAAAGCCCCTTTTTGCTTGAACCACCTAAAACCGCCATCCTTGGACAACAGTGCAACATCGATCGGTCCACCAACCGTAGGCCGGTCGGTCGAAATTTGCCTCCGGAATGATGTCAGATCGGCAAGTTTGTCAGCTATTGATGCCAAGTCGATTATCGAGAGATGTTCCACCACGGTCATTATCGAGTCCTTGCTGTACGCAACTGAAAATTCAATTAGCATATTTGTGAGTTGAGACACCGTTCCGGTGTCGGGCTCTTGATACTTCTCCAATAACTCCTGCTTTTCATTATCGGAAATGCCCGAGACGCTGTCAAGGATTTCTGTTGCCATTCTGGGATAAAGCTGCCTGGCAAGCGCTTCCGTGAAAGCGGACAAGACGTCTGAATCCGCGCCGTACACAAAATTTTGGACCACGTCTCCTTGCCCAATAACCTCAATCCGGGCCGCGTCCAGAAAATCCACTGGCACGATCCTTTCCTGAAAAACCTTGAGGTGGCCATTTGCAATCCCGTGGATAGAATACTCCACAAGGGAGGGGAACTCCTCATGGTCGCCATAACCTACCATGGTAAGCTGCGAGAGAGTCCCGGATTCTCGGTCGGGGTTTCTTTTTAGCCAGTGGAGCACGATGTCCCAGACAGGCTCACTCAGAGCTTTGAACTCCTTCTCCTCGAAGATCTCTTTTGCATAAGGCCAACATATCTCGGAGTGGAGCACTTCATAGTCGTCGAAATACAGATCCCGACACGTGCCGTCATGAGCGTCTGGAAAACTGTCATCACAAGGCTGTGACGCACACGCTGTCTGCTCGGCCATTATATATTGCCGTGCGATCTCCTTTTCTCGCTCTAGCTCCTTTGAGCGTTTGTCGCGCCGCTCCGCGAGGATTCTTACCCAAATCTGACTTCTCAAGTGTTCAAGACATTCCTCAATCACGTACCGCACGTAATCCTTCTGCCGTTCCTCCCCACAGAAATGTTGGTAAGATCTCAGAAATTCTATGAAGTTGGTTCCGTGAGCGAGTAAAGAACCAAACGATTCCGCTCCGTGTATCCGGTGATAAGCCCCAAAAGCCGTCTCCCACGGAAACTCCATGAAATGGGCACTTCCGGCATGAACCACGGCGACAGGTCCCTTCGAGGAGAGGAGATGGATCTTGTTGGCGGAAGGCAAGACCTTGTAATCGTAATCCGAGCGCTCAAGAGTCATCGCGCTGTCGGCCGCAATAGCCACGCCCCGCTTGTTCATGACTACAACGCCCACGCTCATGAACCCCTCCCCTATTCAGCAACACTGTTGGAACACGAAGGAGAACTTAAGGCCACGACTGGCTGGGACGACAGGTATCATCCTCTTTGGCGGTCCCCGCACCACCTCCCCCTAAGGCACGGGACCTACCCGGGCTGTCTTGGCCTGAATCCCAAAATAAAGAAATTTGCGGATTACGCCTTTTCTGCCGAATTATACAATACCAGGAGCGCCATTTTGGTGTCAATATCTTTCTAAGACGGAAATCGCAGCTCAAGCGCCTGCCTCTATCGACTATGGATTTCAGTAGTAGCGAGGTGTCAGACAGCTATGGCCAGATGGCCGAAAAGCGCCGACTAATCCACGATGCAAGGGCACACAATAGACATGACAGGTTATCTCGGAGTCAAGCTGCCTGAAGACATACTTGTGACCTCCACTTGGGTTGAGGTGCCGCAACTGTCCTGTGGGGTCACGGGCCGCTTTCTGCATAATCTTGATGAGGCCAAAAAGAGAAGGGGCTCGCTGGGCCGACAAGAAGCACTTGTCCACCCTGAAGAGCCAGCTCCGGCGTGAACAAGGTTTCAGGAACGAGCCTGAAGCCGAGCGCTACCGCACATTGATAAGGGATTACGAAGCGGAGATGAAACGAAGAAGAGTTCCGCGGATGCCAGTGGAAGGGAACTAGCCCTCAGTAGACCATGCAACTTCGTCCCGTTGCTGATCCATGTAGCGTCAATACTTCTCAACCAATTGGCCACCTCGTGCCTTTTCCGTCGCTTGGCCTCGTTCAGAGGAGTTTGCCCATATCCGTCTTCGATGTCTCGTCTTGCTCCGCGATTCACGAGTAATTGAGCGGCTTCAAGACTACCGTTTTTCGCAGCTTCATGCAGCGCAGTTGACTGGTCAAAATTGCGACCGTTTACGTCTGCCCCATGCTCAAGAAGCAAATTCAGCATTTCTGTATCATTGTTTTGTGCAGCGATCATAAGGGCAGTATGGCTGAATTGGATGGAATGGCGAGCATTCGGATCTGCACCATTCTCAAGAGCCTCTCTTGCCCAATCTAGTCTCCTGTTTCTGACTGCTTGCAATAACCTATCATTGGGCGTTGTCATGGTTTTCCTCAACACATGGGGGCGAAGGTTGGCTAAGACACCCTCGGAAGAATTTGCAGACACTTTGCAGACGCTTTTTTCGAGGGTCTGTTTTTAATGATATCAAGCAGATAGGTGGTGGCGGTGCAGGGATTTGAACCCCGGACACTGCGGATATGAGCCGCATGCTCTAACCGACTGAGCTACACCGCCGAAGATACAAATTAAATACCATTCAGAAGCGGAGCCTGTCAAGATGCCCAGCCGGTTAGCAGAGGGCTTACGCGTGCCGACGGAGCCAGGACTGGCCGGACGACAGATAATAGGCAAAGGATTGTGTGCTCGATTCCGGCTGTTGGGGTAGGCGTTACCGCGCAGCGAGCTTGCCTGAAATCGACGCAGTGCCCTAGCTCACTTGAGGAGCCCAATCTTTCGGTTCAGGGAGTCGATCTTTTGAATTAACGCTGCCTTCTTCTTCTCTAGAGCGCCGATCGTCTTGTCTCGTAATGATATCTCTCTCTTCAGCTGTTGGATATCCTTCTCTGCTTCCACCTGGGGTCTTCTTCCTTGCCGGACGTCTTCCCGCAGCGCTTCTTGACGTATCCGGAGTTGGTCGATTTCAGCTTGATACACCCCGATATCGGCCTCTGTTACCTTCAGATCTTCCTGCGCGAGTTCAAGATCTCGTTCGAGTTCAGTTTTGCTTTCCCGAGGAACGGGTCGTAACCATTCAGGTGCGGGTCTCTTGAACTCCTTAACTTCCGGCTTGGGACGTCGTACCGGCGGCGCCGGGGGCCGAGGGGCTTCCGGGGTCACAGCAGCAGGTTGGGGGAGGCGCTTCTCCGGCATTCTTTGCAGTTGCTGGATGTCCCTCTCATAGAGGATCTCAGGCGGGACTTGAGCTTCAACTAATACAGTGCTCGCAATCATTATGACAATAGGAGCGACGATTAACGCTATTATGAGGACGGCTCCTCCATGGAACCTTTTGTTGTCGTCATTGCGGATAGCATTCATCAAAGTAAATCCTCTTACGCCCTTGATTCGAGCGACAGCCAAGCGCTGCCGCCAGCTTTTGGAACCTGCTTGAACGAGGGCACTTTCGTTCCGGACGCCACACTTCAAGATCCTATCGCTTAGGACCTTTCTCACTCGCCTGTGTTCCTTGGGCTACGCGTTCTGGGGGAGGCAATGAATCCGAATCTTCCGAGTAATCCATGTCTGTGACCAGGCAGGCGCCACCCACTGCCCGGTCCAGGTCGAACTGGCCCCACGGGCCCCTTGATTCCACCTAAAAATCTGCGGACAACCCCGCTACCACTGAGATAACGGGGTCGATAGTTCTATTCGGGTTGACGCCGAAGTTGTTCGCAGAACTGGGGAGATCCCAATTCGGCACCGATTTATCGATACAGGCATGGCTGAACCATCGGCCCGGCTTCCAAAATGCCACAGTCGCTGAAAGTGTCCAATTCTTAAGAAGCTGCCACCGGATACCTGCATCAACTTCCCAGCCAAGGTCGTCGTCCGGTATTGCGGGAGCAGGGTCAGTGTAGCTCCCCCTCACCCCGTACGACACGGAGCCGAACGTCAATGGCGGCGTTCTGCCTTCAGCAACAGATGCGGCAATGTCGGCCGCGGTGCTCGGTCTGACAAAGCCCCACCCGTAACCGTGGGAATTCCGTATCGCGGTCAGAACACTTGCATTAACAATTAAGTTAGCCGCGACCATGTATTCAATGACCACCCCGAACGAGGATGCGCCGGGGATGTCCCCGAATCCGCCGACTCCCCCGGAGTACGAGTTCGCCAACACGTCACTATATGTGCCGAACAAACTTGGCGCCGCGTACCTGAATTCCTGAACGAACGGCTGTCGGTCGATGAGCACGCCATGACGCCTGTCCGGTCCAGGCATCCAAGCGTACAACAAACGAATTTGCCACAAATAGTGAGAATAGCCCAGTTCCACCTTGAAACGCCAGGATTGGTAATAGTCAGGGGCAAACAGACTCCCGCTCCCATCAACATTATCGGGCCGTCCATTGAACGTGCCGTCATAGGAACGCTGATACCGAACCGTTCTGTAGTACCAAGCCAGTTCGGTGTCAAGAAGCAATCGTCCGTTATTGAATTCAAGGCCGAAAGCGCCTTCAAAAATTTCCGTGTCCGCCGCGGGAAAAGAACGTCTTCGCGCCGCGGTATCCTGAGATTCCGGGCCTTCTCGATACTTCGACCAAATGGTCAGGAGTGAAGCCTTCCAGCGACGGCTGAAGTACTCCATGTAACCCATGGTGTTCAAGATTACGTCCGCATTCAGATCTTGTTCGTTCCAGTAGCTTACGTTCGTACGGGTGGCACGAGGGAAATTGGTCTGGCCCCTCCGCCAGGGATAGAATCCCAGCCACACGTTCAATTGAGGTTCAAAATCATGGCCCGAAAACCAGCTATGGTACGACCACGGCTCCACTTTCTTGGTGGCGTTAGCTTTCTTCTCCTCTTCCCACTCCTTCATCAGGAAGTCGATGTCCGGCTTGAATAGCTGCTGGATCATAAAGAATTCTTCCGTCCGTCGTGCCTTGTCATATTGAATCCCTCGACTCGAGCCGAAAAAGGTCTTGCCGTAGTAGAATCGACCTAGCGGCGTTTCAGCAGCGACTCGCCAGAGTCGCCAATTGCCGGTGGAAATCGAAGCAGACGGGCCTGGTGCTGTGTCCGTTATGTAAGGCCCAATAGCGTATAGCGCCCTTACATCTATAGCTTGGTTAACCTTCAGAGTGGGTATGACAGTAGTGGTGAGAAGTGAGAAACCCGCGTCCGTGCCGGACACCATTGTTCCGCCGAGCCAGCCATTAAGAGGCGCAAAGTCCGAACCTGTGGAACTCCTGTCAACGTTGTACGGTCCGAAAAAACCCTGCTCTCCGAGCTGCACCGCGTAAGAGTACTGCCAACTGGTCACAACGTTTGCTGTCAACTCAACTGCGGACGCGGGTCGATCGCGTCCCCCCACCCAGAGCAGTACCGACACGAACATTAGCGCTGCGGCACTACGTCCCCATGCTTCCAGTCTCGTGGCCATGCAATCCCTCCCCCTCTTGAGAGCCGTTTCCACGAGGCGTGCGCATTTGTGTAGTTTGAGACTAGGGCTATCGAAAGGTATCTTGATTTCCTATATCACACCCGACGTGGGCAGGAAAAGCAAAAACCATAGGCGCAGACCTAGGGAATTTCGGTAAGAGTAAACCACTGCGCAACATATATGTGCCACCTGCTACCGTGACACACGGTTTTCGCTCCGATCTTATCGGATCGAAGTAAGCCGAAACACCGTTGGCATGTTTTTGACTCGATCTGCGGTTTGGTGTAAGCTTCGCCCATCAGGTGTGGGCTATTTCTGGTTCTCTGTGGTACGCGATCCAGTCGGATCCTTGGAGGCGTTTTCACAAGTGTGAAAGGCCAGACCCCACCCTGAGACGTCCCTATCTCAGTGCCAGACGCTTCGTCACGCTGAAGAGACAGCATCGCTCTTCCCGGTCCTGTCAGGCTCGCGGCAAGATTTTGGGTAAGGTGGTTCGGTCAGGCTATGGCAGAGCAACGCGGCAAGATCCCTATTTCCAAACTTATCGATGAGCTCATACAAGTTGGGCTGTACGACAGACATACGCAGGCTCGGCTGACGATTCTTGCCTCAACATACCGGGAAGCCGGTGACATCAGCCGGAAAGAACGCATTCTCATTGAGCGAATCTTCACCCGTCACATTGAGAACATAAAGAAAAGCGGCCAGATACGTCTGTTGTCAATGGCAGGTGTGGACAAGAGCCAATTCAGCGGCGAAATCACCTGCGCGGTCAAGGAATTCCTCGGGTTCGGCAATCAGGGGCCGGTTTATTCGGTTACGCTGAATAACCAACCGTTCGCGCTCAAACTCTACTCTGCTCGCGAACTCAAAGATGTCATCCTGGCTCATGGACCTTTCGGCCTCGGGGGAATCCTCCACGAAGTGGAAAACCGTGGAGAACATACTGTGCTGACCAATCTGGGCCAGAAGGTCCTGGCTCGCAAAGCCAAAGGCGTGTACGCACGCTGCAAGAAGATGGTCAGAATCCACAGCATCGGAGTGGAAGACGACTTCATGTACGTGCTGATGGATTTGCTCGCGGTGGACCCAATCCATAAACTGGATCCGGCAAAAATCGGAGGCGATCCCGTGGATATGGCCTCCTGGAGCGCGGATTGCGTTATCGGACTGTGTCAGCTCCATGTGGAGGAGAAACGCCTGCACCTGAATATTCGGCCGGAAGCCTTTATAAAGAAGAACGTGGACAAAGCCGACCGGTTGCCCAAGTATACGTTTTTCCACTATCCCCAAATGTACAACCGGAGACCCGATAGTCTGTGCTTAACCACCGAATTCGTCATGGTGGATCATCTGGACAATTCGGTCGAAATAGCTGACAAGGGCCTCAAGGGCCTCGGAACTGTTGGGAGCTGGCTGTACATCCCTCCCGAGACCATACTCCAGTTGCTGAAGACATTGAGGGATGATTACGAAACCTACGTAGAAAAGAACCAACCGTTCGATGAGGTGCGCTCCATCAAACTGAAAAGAACTCAAATGGACGATCTCTGGGCCCTGGGGTTGACGCTGTACGAATTCCTCAGCGGCGGCAAGAAGCCGTATGGGGAGCCCCAAAGCCTTACGGACATGGTCAATTCCATCCTGCTGACCAAGTTCGACTTCTCACCAATTCATCCGGTCTTTCGTGATCTTCTTTCCGCAATCCTGGAAAAGGAGCCAAGAAGACGCTTCCAACGAATTATGGATGGGTGTCCGGAGAAGATCGTCTCCAGAAAGGTGCTTGCCGAAGCAGTCCTCTACAAGCTGGAGAAGATCGGCCTGGAGTGCGGGACGTAGAGGTAATCTGCCTAAGGTATTCAACGGTGGGGTTAGTGGTCGTTTCGTAGGCGCGGGCGGTTTATTTCTTGATAGGCGTCTCCTGTAGCGGGGCTTTCTCTTTGATCGTGGCCTTTACCTGCGCGACCGATGTCTCACCAAGCTTCTGTCTATCAAGGCCGAAGGCTGTCAGCACGCTCCCCGGCCATCCGTGCTCCTTCCGCTTCTTGAAGCTCACCGAAGACGCAATCCGGCTCGCTATTCGAGCCTTATTTGACCTCAGGACTTTGATCCCCTTCCACAGCACGCCGTTGGACACGAGACCGTCGTTGGCTCGAAGTCTGTCCAGGAAAGCCACTCTTGACCCGCTTCGTCTCAAAACGAGCAGCCTGTCGTGCGGTAACGGCCGATTCAGTGCGACTCCGCGTGAGACAAACCCTTCGCGCGAGACCACGGCCTGCTGACATAGATGATTGGGCTGTTTCCACGCACAGGGGTACAGGTAGAACGCTCCAACCGATCGATCTTCATACACCATGCGCATGAGCTCCCTGAGCCCACCCCATCCTCTAAATATCGGCGCATGGCGATGAAACGAGTTAAACCCAAGGAGAACGAGATTGGTGTCAGCCTTTAGCCCCGGAACTTGCTTGACAAGACTGTCGAGGATCTCATTCCGCTGACGAGCGGCTTCCTTCCAGTCAGCGCTTAGGCCCGCGTGGAAGACGGCCATGAGCGCTACCACGCACACGATCCCGACACGCAAGACCGGCTGTAGCTTGGCCCGCGGCCATCCGGTCGCGAGCGCAGCCAGTATGATTGCGAGTCCGGGTGAGGCGGCTGAATATACACGGCTGGACCAATTGAAATTGAACCACGCGGTATGCCCGTCAGGTATTCTCCCCCACATGGCCAGGACCGTGTCCACAATCGTAGGAGGCGTGGAGCCATATCCGGCCAACTGATAGGGTACCATGCCCAGCACAAGGATCGCGGCACCCATCAGGATCGCATAACCCAAACCAAATTCACCTTGCAGGTTCAGTTCGGACTGGACCTGCGCGTCTTCTTCCCTTTCACGGAACAAAAGGATGCACGCCCAAATGGCCACAGCAATGCCCAGTATCCAAGCCCAGAAGTAAGTGCTCAATTCCAGAAACGGGGCTGCCACGTAGTGAGGCAACAGAGCTATATAGGACCATACAAGATCCAATGGTGGGAAAAGGTTGGAGTAGCGCTTTTCACCCCCGCCCAGAATAAGGAATCTGCTCAAGATGCCCAGGCCGAAGGTGAATCCCACCGTGGCGAATAAACGAAGATGGAAAGATCGGACCGACAGCTTTCTCGGCAGGCGTTGCCACAGTGGGATGACGAAGAACGGTACGGTGAAGATGAGGAAACTTGGCGCCTCGTACGTGAAAAAAGACATCGCGTACAACAGGATGGGCAATCCGAGTGCAGTCCATGAGCAGGATTTCTCGACCCAACGCTGGAAAGCCAAGACGCAACCCCAGAAAAGGACCATGCTGAGACGCGAATTGTCCGTGGCAAGAACATAAGTCAGACACGAGACCGTAGGCATGAAGAAGGCCAGGAGCACCGAAGCGGTGACGAAGGTTCTGTCGCGAGGGAATGCCTTGGAAAGACAGGCGCCCATGAGCACTGAGGCACCCGCGGCCAACAAGAGAGAGAGGAGGTGGAACGGGATGCGGTTGAAGCCGAAAACTTCGAAAAGGCTTATCCAGTAAATGCCTTCAAGAGGGCGGAGAAAATGACGAGTAAACTCAACAACGGCCGTTGAAAAGTTGTGCCAGTACGGATAGCTGAAGATCCACCAGTCATCCCCTTCAAATCCGAAGTCTCCCGACAAGATCGTGAGGGCAACCGAATACAGGAGTAGGCCTGCGGCCAGAAGAACGAGAGTGTATCTGTCCTTATTCAATTCGTGAGTGAGTGATCTCTGGTTTTCTTCTGACTGGCAAGGCTCAGAAGGCACGGATCCCTCCCTTCATCGCGGACTCCAATCCGCGCCGAGGTGCCTCAGCTCGCAGTCCCGGCCAGAGCGGCATAGCGCTTTTCATGATGCCCTTTGATTGCGATCATGCCGTCGGCGGCACACCAACCCAAAATGGCGAGCAACTCGATACGCCTATAATTAAGTGATATATCTTGCTAATTGTGACCTTGTCAACACTATGTTTCCAACCTGAGCCAGAGAGGCACCCGATCCGATTCAGACACCTTTGCAAACCTGCCTAACAAGGTTATATTAGAATCAATATCCGTGGTCGTGCGTGAGAGCAGTCGCGGATTGCTGCCCGCGGGTAACGCTCGTTGCTAGCGCCGAGGGAGATCGACCGGACGGGGCGACAATTATTGGGAAGTGATGCTATGCCTTTGATGACACCTGTGTTGTTGGAAGT
>JBMOME010000022.1:0-4277 GCA_049323095.1 Thermodesulfobacteriota bacterium | reverse complement strand
GTCATTACGCCTACGCTCGTGAGCCTCAAACTCGATTGTCGAGCGTGTGGCGTCATCTTTTCCCAGGCAGGGGTCCATCAAGCCAGTCATGCTGCCAGCTGCGATGAATATCCGGAAGAGTGGCGCGAAACGATCATGCGGCTGACGGATGCTCTCGAGGAGATCTCCCGACTGTATCGCCATCGTGTCCGCATCAGGTTCATTGACGCCCAGTCCCCCCTCGGACTGTGGAAGCAGCTTCGCCACAGGATAAGACAGGTGCCCGCGTTCATTGTGGACGGTAAGAACGCGTGTGCGGGATGGGATACAAGGCGTCTGGAGTCCCTCATTGACGCGCGGCTTAGGAAGGCTCCGGTCTAGGTCGCGAAGGCTGTCGCTCTCAAGTTGCACGAATCTTTGCAAAACAAGTCCGGGGAGACCCCCTGGTTCTTAGGGAGCCTCCCCGGTTGTTGTTCTGAGGGGACACGACGATTCGTAACGATCAGACGACCCGTCTCATTTGAAGAGTTGGGTAACCAGGCGGTTGAGCATGGCTTCGCCCTTCACTTCGGTTTCAAAGAGCGGGACGATTGCTCGTACTCTTTCCTGGAATATCGTCCAGATTTCCTCCATGTGTTCATCCTGCATTTTGACCCGATTCTGGACGAACTCGGCTGCGTCGCCTCCAACTTGTTCCTTGGGGATGAGGCCATTCACAACCACGCCGCCCACGGGGATGCCGAACTCATAGAACCAATTAATGAATCGGGTGATGACCGCGATAGGCAAGCTTTCCGGCAGAGTGACGAAAAAGAAAGCGGTGAGCGCATCATCGGTCAGAAGCTCTTTCGCGTGTCCCATACGGTCCTTGAAACTGAGCAGATAGTCTAGGAGTGGATCCTTTTCTTCTTTCTTGGAGAAAGAGAGCATCTGCCGAAGCGACTTGGCTTCTTCTCTGCTCTTGAGCATCTTTTCGACCCATAGCCCGTAGACCTTGGACATGCCCAAGAGGCGCCTCGCATTCGCGGTCGGAGCAGTGTCAAACACGTAGAAATCGTATTCGTCCTTGAACATGAGCTCCATCATGTTCTCGAACATGGCCGATTCCTCGAACGCGGGGTTCATCGTTGCGGATTCGACGAACTCGTCAGCCTTCGTGGTGATGTCCGCGAATTTGAGAAACCAGTTGATCTTCTCTCGGATCTCTTTCTTGGAACGCTCGATAGTATCGCGAGTGTCGATCTCGAATGCGTAACAATTTGCTTCGTCGCACACGACTACCGGTTTCCCGAACACATCCTGCTCGAACATATTGGAAAGGCTATGAACCGGGTTCGTGGAGGCGAGCAACGTCTTCCGGCCCTGTTTGGCGGACCAGAGCGCGGCCGCGCCTGCCATGACGGTCTTACCGACTCCGCCCTTGCCTCCGAAAAAGATGTACTTGAGCTTTGGATGCTCAGTCATGAACTTGGTCATACTTGTTGCGATCTGGTTCACTGGATACCCCCTGCCGGCTCAGAAATCACCGAACATGGTCTTGGCAAGTTTCTCAATCATGGGCAAACCTGTAACGTCTCGCTCCATCTCCGGCACCGATGCCAGAATCTCCCCGGCAAACTGCTTGTCGATCTCCTTGAGATAATGATCCTGCATCTCAAAGCGGTGCTTGAGGTAGTCCGGAATGTTCTTGCCCTTGAGCTCTTCGGGCAAAACGCGATTGATGATATACCCGCTCAACGGGACATCGAACTTCGCAAAGAGCTGCGCAGCTTTCTGCGTGTCTTTGATGATCATCTTTTCCGCTGTCAGGACAAAGAAGAAGGCGGTCTTCTGCTTGTCGGTCAGAATACTGGAAGACTTGTTGATTCTGTCTTTGATGTACAGCAGCTCTTTGAGGATTGCGTCCTCATCGAGCTCCTTCTGACGCTGCATCACCGCAGCGACCTGGTCATATTCACGCATCTGTTCCCGCAGCCCGGTGATCTTGCCTATCCAAGCGTCATAAACCGAAGCCATGCTGAGATAGTAAAGCGCGTGTCCCAGGGGAACCAAGTCGTAGATATAGTAGTCGTAATCCGCCTTGACCACTATATCGACCACCTCATCGAAGATCGCGCTCTCTTCCATTGCCGGTTCTGCCGCGGCTGCCTGGATGTAGCTTTCGATCTCTTCCGGGATCTCTTCCATCCCGTACATGTCGCGGATTTTCTGACGAATCTCGTCCTGATACGCTTTGACGCGGCGGTCAGCGTCGATTTCCTGGGCATAGAGGTTCGGCATTATCTCGGTTGGGCCCTTTCCAAAGATGTCCCGCTGGAAGATGTCGGTCAGGGACGCCTGCGGGTCCACGGAGAAGACCAGGACCTTATAGCCTTTCTTTGCCAAGTAGTAGGAGGTCGCGGCCGAGAAGGTGGTTTTGCCTAGCCCGCCCTTGCCTCCGAACATGATGTATCGACGGTTCGGATACTGCTCAAAAATTTTCGCTAGTGACATGCAGGTTAGCCCCCTGTCTTCATATCGTTTTCATGCGTGGAAACACGGCCGGAAACAAGTTGGTTCCCAAGGCACTCGGCCGCTTTTCCGAGACGTACAACAGCGCTCGCGCTGCGTGGCCTCTACGCGAGTGCGTCGGTCAAGTCTTTCTCTCTGAGCATCCTGCGTTTCCAGGTGGAGATCTGGGGCACCACGTACGGCAGGAGCCGCAGTGAATAATACGGTGGAAGAATCGGCACCCCGAGCATGTCACCCATGGTAATCAGAATAAATAGATGCTCCATGCTCGCCCTGGTCTTAAGGGCAAATCGAGCCGAATCGTGAGCCGCAACACCGTATACGAATTCCTTTACCGCCTGGAAGAAACCGGTTTTCTTTCCTTCGTCCTCCGCCATAGATCTACTCCCTCTTCTATATTGGTCAATATTTACTATTCTACCCGAAATCAGCCTTGTCCGTCAGGTCTTTTTCCCTAAGCATATAACGTTTCCATCCGGCAAGCCGCGGAACCGCATAAGGAAGAAGCCTTAGCGTGTAATAATGCGGGACGATCGGCACGCCCAGCAAGTTCCCCATGGTGATCAACATGAAGAGGTGCTCGAAGTGGGCCTTCTTCTGGATAGCCACGAGAGCGGCTTCATGCATTGCCATCCCGTACAAAAACTCTCGCAGCTTTTGCCAAAGGCTTTTCTTCTTCTCCTCATGCTTGCTCGACATGTCGGTCGTCCGACGCCGATGGGTCGCGCTTCCTATAATATGCTCATCGATAGGCACGGGGCAGACACATGGTCTGCCCCGCACAATGCCATGAGCTCAAACCAGTCAGAATTAGGACGTCGCCAGCCCTAGGCTTTGGAAGGAGCTGCCTCCGCCCTCACAGCGCGGAAGCGCCGGAACGCTTTGAACCCTTCCCAGGCCAACACAAGCGCTGCAACAACCAGGAAGAGAGCCACGACTCCCATGAGCGTATTTCCGATAAGAGCCTCGCCCTTGACTGCGCCTGACAGCACCTTCACGACCAACAGGTTGTACGACGTGTAGAGTAGGGCAGCAATCGTGGTCACAAACATGAATAGCATGGGATAGAATGCCCAAGCAACCGGACGCCCCTCAGACACCATCCAGGCCGAGATGAGCAAGAGCGCCAGTGATGCCATGAGCTGGTTCGCACCACCGAACAGGACCCACAGATACTGCCACCAGCCGGTCATGACCAGAAGTAAGCCCAAGATGCTGGCGATTATTGTGCCCACATGAGCATTCCTGAATACCGGGCTTACGTCACTCAGCAACTCTGAAGTCGCTACCCTCATGAACCGGATTACCAACTGCATGATGGTGATCGCGAGAAAGATCATCATGACGCTGCCGTACGACGTAGCCACATTCAGCGGAAGTCCCAAGACATTGAGGAATTGCCCCACACCTGTGGCAAAGACCTTAGCAGGGCCAAGCTTGATCGCCGCCGCGTAATCGGTTGCTGACGTGAAAATGGTCCCCGCGATGATCAGCGCGAAGATTGCCAACATCATTTCGAGGAACATGACTCCCGCACCGACGGGTCGGGCATCGACTTCGCTCTCAAGCTGACGGGCAGTCCCGGAGCTTGAAACAATGCTATGCCACCCGGAGATGGCTCCACATGCGATAGTCACGAACATGATCGGCCATAGGGGCCCAAGGGGGATCGAAACGACGTGACCGCGGGGAGCGTGAAATTGGGGGCTTTCAAGATAATGCCGATGATGCCGAAAAACAGCCCGAAGAACACGATGTACGCGGCGACGTAGTTGATGGGCAGCGCA
>JBMOME010000021.1:0-2755 GCA_049323095.1 Thermodesulfobacteriota bacterium | reverse complement strand
GTTACATGGGCCTTGGCAGGGCTCTGTTCAACCTCATGGGGATCGAACGGGGCGACAATGCGGCACGCATGAAGCACTACCTCAGCATGTATCAATTCTTCGGCGCACCTGCCTGCATCTATCTCACCATAGACGGAGCACTCAACGAAGCGTACTCATGTCTTGATCTCGGCTCCATAGGCACCACGATCTGCCACGCGGCGTTCCAGGAAGGGCTGGGAACCGTTTACTTGGCCTGCTCCATGCACTACCCGGATATTATCAAGCGAGTGCTCGGCATCCCTGAAAACAAGAAAGTGGTGATCGGCATCGCAATAGGGTATCCGCATCCTGATGCGCCTGCGAGCCTCTTCAGGAGCGAGCGAGAACCAGTGGAAGCCATACTGCGGTTTGCGTGAAAGGCCCGATCAAATTCAAGCAAGGGGGCGGGCAAGGAAGGGGTCGTCCCAAAAGCCTTCGTGTTGAGAAGATAGTGCTACGACGTAGGGGTGGCCGGGACGTTATGCGTCCCGGTGCCGAAGGCACAGGAGGTTTATTCTCTTGCTTGCTTGTCGAGTAAAAGGGCCAAAAGTAGTATATGCGTCCGAATCAGCCTCCTGTCGCTTCGCGACCCCGACGTATAACGTTGGGGCCACCCAGTCGGGACGCGGTTCACTGATCGTGGCGCCATATAGGCCAGCCCCGCAGGTTCAAGACGGCTTCGGGACGTTGGCCCCTAAGACCCAAGATTCAATGGGACTTGCTATAGCCTTGCCAAGGGCTATCGTTCCGAAAACAGCCTCTTCGACCTGATCTTAGCCGCAACCATTCCCATACAATCAAGACCCAGACCGGAACATACTCGAGCCACACGATCACGTTGTCGAACGTTTCTGTCTGACCGTTGGCCAGGAAATAGAAGCGAAGATAGTACAGGGGCAGCATTACATTGAGAACGAGCAATGATACCCGAGGAGAGATCGTCATAAAGGGAATGACCCACAGGTAGTACCACGGGAACTGCGCGGGACTCAGCAGGAACAGCGCAGCCACGATGAGAAGGCACTTCTCCCAGAGCGACGCAACATCTGAGTCGTGCCTTCGCAAAATCCAGACTATCCAGCTTGCAAGTACGCTGACCACCACAATTCGAGCGACAATGTGCGCATGGATGCCTTGAAGCGAGCCAAATTCAAGCAGTCGCTTTACTGCCCACAGGATCAGCATATATAGAGCATCATTCATTTCCCACGTGCTGCCATAGGCCGCGTAGCCGGAAGCCGCATCCAGACCTCCCATGTACACGGGAGTGAAGAGGATAATCGTCGCACCCGCGAATAGACCCCCCGCAGCCAGCAATTTGCGTGGTACCCGAAGGAGGGGCCGGAACAGCACAGGCCCTAAGACGACCGGCCAGACCTTCGCGGCCACCGCCAGAGCAAGCAATGCAGGCGCGCGGAAGTGCATACCTCGGAAACTCAACATAAGAGCCCCAAGGACCAACGGCAGCGCGATCACGTCCATGTGAGAGGAATTGTAGATTTCTTTGATCACCAACGGGTTCCACCAGTAAATCAGCACCCACGCGGAGGATCGCCCGAGGCCGCGCAAGATCAGCGCCAATAGCGCAACCGTGGCCACGTCGAAGAGCAGCAGTACCGCTTTCAGAGCCAGGACAGACCACGGACCAAGCAGATACGCCGCAGCGAAGACAGCCTGAGCCACCGGTGGGTAAATAGTCTTCAGGTGAGGGTGATTGATTCGGCCAATGCAGTCCTGTCCCTCTTTGGCGACCTGCTGGAGCGGCTCGGGAAGCTGCTCTGTCCGAGATTTGAACTGGTCGGGCTCGTAGCGATACGGGTTATATCCTTTGGCCAAAACCGCTCCGTCGAGCAGGTACCGATAATAATCGTCTTCGAGCATGGGCGTGGACCCGAATATCAATCCTCGGAGTGCAAGGCCCACAAGCAGCACCCACACTACCATTCCCCGATTTGTCACGCCGCCACGAATCGCGTAGACAGAGACCAGAAAGAAGGCCCCTGCCGCGAGTTCCAGCCCTACCAGCCATAGAATCGGTTTCTCAATCAGGGGCACACTATGATCGAACTGCGACGATAGCCACGCCAGCGCCACATGGAGGCCGATCAGCGCGATTCCAGCCAAAATTGTCAGGTGATTGCGTGGCAGGGCTTCCATCGTTGGTAAGTGTACGCCTATGGCATCACGTTTTGTTGCTACAAGGGTTTCCTCGCGGATTACCTCGCACCATGAGCCTTTAAGTACTGAACAATTTCGGCCTGATCTGAGCGGACAAAAGCATGGTTCAAGACCGTTTTGCCGTCTTTATCCCTGGCATTCACGTCGGCTCCCTTCTCGACGAGAACTTTCACGACTTCGAGGCTTACCTCCTCCGCAGCGGACATGAGGGCGGTTCGGCCGCTTTCGTCCTTGGCATTCACCTCGAGACCATTGTTGAGGAGGAGTTTTGTGATTTCGGGATTCATCGTCCTGTCAACGACAATAAGGACCGTTTGGCCGTAATTGTTCCTGACATTCACGTCGGCCCCCTTGTCGATTAGGACCTTCACTAATTCGAGGCTGTCCCCGGAGGCAGCCTTCCTAAGGGCCGTGCCGCCGTGTTCGTCCTTGGCGTTCACGTCCGCTCCGCTCTCGGTGAGGAATTTCACAACTTCGAAATTTCCTGCGCCGGCAGCTTTCATGAGGGCCGTGCAGTCGCCTTTGTCCTTGGCGTTTACGTCGGCTCCACTATTGA